>NZ_CP108071.1 GCF_036178845.1 Streptomyces sp. NBC_00271
ATATGCCCCGGCAAGCCGGGGCATAGAGCACGAATTGCGCAAGCGCAATTCGAATTCCCGCGTAAACGCGGAATGGAATTCCGCAAGCGGAATTCTGACGGATGTCAATTCGCGCAAGCGCGAATTGAGGGAGTCCCGCAAGCGGGCCTCCTGGGGCTGGCTGCGAGGGGCGGTGCATCATGTTGAGGCCTGTGTAGCGACTGGGAATCCCAGCTGTCACCCCACGCAGGATGTGACGGGACATTAGTCTGACGGAGCGCCGGCCAGGCGCAGTGACGGGCTCCGCTGCGCTCCACCCGAACCCCTCCCCCATCTTCAAGTGCTCGTCGAGCAACCCGATGACACCCCGTCAGCATACACGCAAAATGGACACGACGGAGCGAGATTCGGTCACGTATCACCCTGAGATCGGAACCTTGACATAAAGGTGATGCATCATAGTGATGCACTGTGTAGAATCTGGAAGTAGACCGCACCCCCGGAACTGAGATGACCAATCGTTCGGTGGAAACACTCCTCGCTCTTTGCGGATCTGAAGCTCGGAGATGGTGATGGATAGCGAAATGATGCAGATGGCTGATGGTGTGGAGAGATGGACCCCTGTGCACCAGGCCGTGGAAATGAGTGACCACGAAGGGCTCACCATTCTGCTGGACGGTGGGACGGATCCGAACGAGATGTGTTTTGGACACACTCTGCTCACCCATGCCATAGACGTCGAAGGAGACGGTCATCTTCAGTCAGGTCACCCGTTGAACACAGCTGCCACCGCGATCCTGTTGGCGTACGGCGCCGATCCGCGGCTGCCCGCTGCGGATGGCGAGACTCCTTTGCAGATCGCGCAGCACTACAACCACAAGCCTGCCGAACGTTTGCTCCAGCGCTACCTGACACCCAGCAACGAAGAACCGCAGGCTCCGGGGGAAGACGACGACAGGGGTGGCTGTGAAGCTGCGTGACCACCAGATCGAGGCCGTCAGCGCCATCGTGCGCGGCCTGGATGTTCCGCCGGGCGGCATTCCCTCCAATGGTCTGCGCGGGCAGGTGCACGCCGCGTGCGGCACGGGGAAGACCATCATTGCCGCGTCGTCGGCAAGGCGGCTTGTGCCCAAGGGGCGCGTTCTCGTTCTGGTGCCGACGCTGGACCTTCTGTCCCAGACGGTGCAGGCGTGGCACGCGGCCGGGCACGCGGGGCCGGCGGTTGCGGTGTGTTCGCTCCAGGACGATCCGGAGCTGTGGGGCCTTCGGGTGCGCTCCACCACAAACCCTGTGCAGTTGGCGCTGTGGCACGGCTCCGGACCGGTGACCATCTATGCGACGTACGCCAGCCTTGGTGTCCTTGCGGAGGCGTTCGAGGGCGTCTACGGGCAGCAGTTGGCCCCGGTGGACCTCGCGGTGGTGGATGAGGCGCACCGGACTTCCGGGTCGATGGGCAAGGCGTGGGCGGACATCCACGACCAGAGCGTCATCCCCGCACACCGGCGGCTGTACCTGACAGCGACGCCGCGGATCTGGCAGGAGCGGCTCGACCGGGAGGTTGCCGAGGGAGTGCGCGATCCGCTGCCGAGGGAGATGGCGGCTTCCATGGACGACGAGGCCGTGTTCGGGCCAGTGCTCTACAAGCTGTCCCTCGCCTCGGCGGTCTCCCGCGGGCTGTTGGCGCGGTACCAGATCATCGTGCTCGAACTCCAGGACCCAGTCGTCACCCCAGAGCGGCTGATGGGCGAGGACCGGCACACCGAGGAAGTACGCGGGCAGCGCCTCGGAGCGCTCCAGGCCGCGCTCCTGCACACCATGGCGCAGCACGGGCTCCAGACGTGCATCACCTTCCACCACCGGACCATAGAGGCCCAGGCCTACGCGGAAGGCCTGGAACGCGTCGCCGCCAAACTGCACGCCGACCAACCCGAGACATACCCGAAGCGGATCTGGGCGGACTGGCTCTGCGGCGAACACGTCCCCGAGAACCGACGCGACGTCCTCGGCTCGTTCGGGTCCACGGCGCAGCGGGCCGTGCTCTCGAACTGCCGCGTTTTGGGCGAGGGTGTCGATATTCGAAGCGTGGATTCGGTTGCCCTACTGGACCCCAAGGGGGCGCCGCACGACATCGTCCAGGCCATCGGACGCGCGCTGCGGCAAAAGCCCGGACAGGGGAAACTCGCCTCACTGATCGTTCCCGTTTTCCTCCAGCCCGGAGAACAGCCGGAAGACATGTTCACCTCCGGGTCGTACCGACCCCTGGTGAAGGTTCTTGAGGGATTGCGGGCTCACGATGAAGAGGCCGTGGAACTGCTCGCCATTCCACAGGAGCCTCAGAAGGACGTGGCGCAGCCGTCCGTGCATATCGGTGTCGCGCCAGAAGAGGGTGAGGAAGAATCCCGGCTGCTGCTCCGTTTTGCCGCCCCCAGGGATCCGGTGATGGTCGCAGACTGGGTCTCCTTCAACGTGATCGACACCGAACGCCAGGACTGGGCACGCGGCTGGGCGGCACTCAAAAAATTCACGGAGCGTGAGCATCACGCCCGAGTGCCTTATGGGCACAAAGAGGGCGCGACACCCCTTGGACAATGGGTCGCGGAGCAGCGAAGGGCGTACGGCGCCGGGCAGATGACCGGCCAGCGCGCGAGGCGACTCGAACAGCTCGGCATGGTCTGGTCCCTGGCAGACGAGCGGTTCCAAGAGAACCTCGAAGCCGCGAAGGCCTACTACGACCAGCACTGGACGCTCTGCGCACCCCGGCCCGCGACGGCGCTGGACCGGCCCGTAGGACAGTGGCTGTCCAACCTCCGACGCCCATGCGCCCTCGAGGGCCACCCGGAGTGGGAGACCGCGCTGCGAGAGATCGATCCGGACTGGAACCCGGCGTGGCCGGCCGACTGGCAACGGCACTACGCCGCGCTGCAGGAGCTGGTGCGCGACGAGGACCAGGCGGAGGTCCTGCCCGGCTTCACGGTCCACGGTATGGACATCGGGAAGTGGCTGGCCCGGCAGCGGAAACCGGAGGTCTGGCAGGCCCTGACGGACGGACAGCGCGAGCGGCTGGAGCAACTCGGCATCGTGCCGCTGGCACCAGAGCCGGAGGAACCCGCGAAGCCATCCACGGCACCCCTGAGCGCCTTCGAGCGGGGCGTTGCGGCCCTGGCACAGTACAAGGCCCGCGAGGGCACCGTGACCGTCCCCAGGGGGCACGTAGAGCAGCTGCAGGACGGCACCGAAGTCAAGCTCGGAGTCTGGACCATGAACCAGAAAACCCGCCGCGCCAAGCTCACCGCCGACAAACTCCAGGCGCTCGCCGCGCTGGGACTGGAATGGGCTTCGGAAGGTTAAGGAGGGGGGTAAGTTGGTGGATAAGTTTTGGTTGGGTCTCGAGTAAAGGGTGCGGGGCATGCCATCTGAGGAAGAGCTGTTCGCGTCCGTCGACGCTCTATTGAATGAGAAGCCGCACCTGCCGCCTCCGGCGGAGCGGGCCCGGCTGCGTGAGGCTGCCGGTATCACCCAGGCCCGCCTCGCTACCGCGTTGAAGACGACGACTCAGTCGGTGAAGAACTGGGAGAACGGCCGAAGCGAGCCGAAGTCGCCGCGCCTGGATGCCTACCAGCGGCTGCTGAACGGGTGGGCGGCGAAGTATCCGGCCCCCGGCGCCGTCTCGGCTGCCGCGACGGTGCCGGCTGCGTCCGCCGCACCGGCCACGTCCAAGCTGGAGACGGCAGACGCCCCAGAGGCTCTCGACGTTCCAGGTGCGGGACCGGCGCGTCCCGCCGCCCTGGCTGGCGCGACATCGCGGCGTCCGGCCCCTCAAAAGGCTGCGAAGCCGGCAGCCGATCCGCGGTTCCCGCATGGCCCGCTCGCTGTGCTGGACGGTGACGGCTCCGCGTACGGCACGGGCGGCATCGTGCTCGACTGCCCGGCGACCACCATCCCGGAGCTGGTGGAGTGGACGCTCAGGGAATCCGGGCTCGGTGCGCCGCGTCTGCACCGCAACGGCAAGGACAGCGACCCGTTGATCGTGCTCACCGCCGCGGCCGCCGTGAAGCTCGGGCTGCCCGAGCGCTTGGAGGGCCATGAGCAGCGCCGCTCCCTGCGCCTTGCGGAGGATCACCCGGTGGTCAAGCAGGTGGTGAAGGCCAAGTGGCGGCTCACCCAGCGCGGGTTCGGACCGTGGGCAAGGATCTACCGCAAGGTCCAGGGGCGCGAACGGCAGTGCGTGCAGCTGGCGATCCTGTCGTGGGACGCCCTCGATGAGCGGTCCTGGCCCGGCGTCTCCGACATGGAGCCGGCCGACGTCGCCCGCGTCCTCGGCATCTACGCCCAGCGGGTCATCACACCGCGCGGCTCGACGGCCGTGTCCGGGCTGGAGCTGATGACGGCGCTGCGCCCGCCCACCCGCGCGGTGCAGGACCCGCAGACGGGGAACTGGCTGCCCGGCCACAACCCCGGCTCGCTCGGGACGGAGCCGATGGACCCGGCGCCGCCGGAGGCCACCGCCGAACACCCCGTCGTCGTCGACAGCGGCTGGAGCGGCGGATTCCTGAACGAGGAGGCGTACCAGTGGGTGCGCGACGTCAGCCTGCTGACGGATGAGGAGTGCACGCTGCCGTACGCGGTCGGCCTGGACCTGAACACCGCGTTCCTCGCCGCCGCGGCCCGCCTGGTCGTCGGCCTGTCCGCCCCGGACCACTTCCACGCCCCGACGTTCAACCCGAAGATCCCCGGCTCCTGGCTGGTCGACCTCTCCCACATCGAGCTGGACCCGCGCCTGCCCAGCCCGTTCACGCCGGACGGCACCCGCCCGACGGGACCAGCCTGGTACCAGACGCACACCGTCGCCTACGCCCAGGAGCTCGGCTACAACGTCCAGCCCCTCGAGGGGTACCTGCGCCGCGAGACCGGCGCCTACCTCGATCCGTGGCACGACCGGTTGAAGACCGCCTACGTCGACACCCTCGCCGACCTCAACGTCACCAAGGACCTCGACGACCGCCAGTTCCTTGCCGCGATGGAGCAGCACAAGGACGCCGACCCGGCGATGGCGGCCGTCCTCGCGGCCATCAAGGCCACCGTCAAGGGCGGCATCGGCAAGCTGCGCGAGCGCCCGCAGGGCAAGAAGTACAAGGAGGGCGAGCGGTGGCCGGCCCTGCAGCGGCCGACCTGGCGCCCCGACATCCGCGCCGCCGTCATCTCCAAGGCCCGCATCAACATGCACCGCAAGCTGCGCAACATGGCCACGATGACGGGTCTGTACCCGCTCGCCGTACTCTCCGACTGCGTCGTCTACCCCTCCCCGGGGCAGAGCCCGCTGGACTTCCTGCCCTACGCCGCCTCCGGCAAGCCCCAGCCCGGCGGCTTCCGCCTCGGACCCACCCCGGGCCTGGCCAAACTCGAAGGCGTCCAGTCGATGCTCTGGGCGGTCGACCTGATGGAACAGGGCCACAACCCCGCCCGCCACATCAAGGGCGGCGACGCCGTCCTCGACGAAGGCGAGTAGGCCAGTGCCCAACAACGCCCCGACGCACAAGACCTGTTTCCCGCCGGCCGACACCGGCGGCCAGGACCCCACCGCCGAGAAGGGCTGAGCCGTGGCAGAGATTGAGGACGCCATCGAGCGGGCCGACCGGGAAGCGTTCACCCGCCAGCCGCCCAAGACCCTCAAGAGCCAGATCGGCTACCTGATCAAGCAGCTCAAGACGACCCGGGCTGTCGCCGAGGAGATCGGGGTGAGCCAGCGGTCGGTGGAGCGCTACCGCAAGGGCGAACGCAAGCACCCGCCCCAGGCCATCGCCGAACGGATCGACGCCGCCGTACGGCAGCGATGGCAGCCCCAGGTCCGCAAACGCCGGCAGAAGCAGGCGGCCACCGCGACCGGGATCACGGTGGAGACGAGGGCCCGCTTCGGGTACACCGCGCCCATCGGCACGACCGACGACGGACGCTTCCGCCGCCTCACCGTCCACCTCCCCCCGGCGTACGCGCAGCGCCTGTTCGACGCCCGCAACACGGGCGCCAGCGACCAGCAGATGCGCCAGATCATCGCCGAAGGATTCAAAGACGTGTATTTCCAGGACGGCGGCAGCCGCGCCACAGGCCTCTCCGACGTCACCCTCAACGACATCGACTACCTCGACCTCGACTACTGAGTCCGGTCCCCCTGCCGGGGACAGCCCTCAGCGACCTCAAAGCCGGCTGACAACCCCAGCCAGTCAGCGCCGCCGTACCCTGCTGAGCGATCGTGCCCCTTCTCGTGCAACACCGTTGCGTTATGCCGTCCGGCGCCTTGTCAAGTTCATGAACGAGAGGACGGGACCCCTGGTAGATCCCTGTGGTGTCGAGCCCAGAGATCGTCGTACCGGAGGTCCCGTTGCCGCGGCATTCTGCCACCCTGCCACCCGTGGCGTCAGCTCACGATGTGTATGCTCCCGGCCACCTGGGAGAGTTGACGCAGGTCATCGACCCGCAGCTGGTTGACGCCGTCCTCGAGGAGACAGGCTCGCGTGAACGGCGCGTGCGGTTGCTGCCTGCGCGGGTGGTGGTGTACTTCGTGCTCGCTCTCGCCTTCTTCGAGCGCTCGTCCTACCAGGCGGTGTGGGACAAGCTATGCGCGGGATTACGGGGGATCGCGGTGACGCGGCCGTGCGCCTCCTCATTGTCGCGAGCCCGGCGCCGACTGGGCAGCGCCCCGCTGCGCCGCCTGTTCGAGATCCTGGCCGGTCCGGTGGCCGCCCGGGCACAGTCCGGCTCCTTCTACCGCGGTCTGCGGGCGGTCGCGGTGGACGGCACCACCTTGAGCATCCCCGACGAGGAGGCAGTGACCTGGCGCTTCCCCAAGCACCGCGGTCAGGTGCTCGAATTCGGCTACCCCCTGCTGCGCCTGGTGACGCTGGTCGAGTGCGGCACCCGCGCCCTGCTCGGCGCGGCCTTCGGCCCGGACACCACCGGCGAACTGGGCTACGCGCGCCGCCTGCTGTCTCACCTGGACGCCTCGATGGTGCTGCTGGCCGACGCCTACTACGACGCATACGACTTCCTGGAGGCAGTGACCGGCACCGGCGCATCCTTCCTGCTGCGCTCGACCCGCAAGCGGCGCCCGACGGTGCGCCGCCCGCTGCCGGACGGCTCCTACCTGACCACCGTCTGCGCCGGGAGATACCAGGCCGGGCGCGGTTACGGGCGGCTCGAGGTACGGATCATCGAAGCCTGGATGACCATCGAGCTGGCCGACGGCACCCGCCGCACCGAGCTGTGGCGGCTGATGACCAGTCTCCTGGACGCCGAGCGCTACCCCGCCCACGAGCTGATCACGTTGTATCACCGCAGGTGGCAGGCAGAGACCTGCTACTTCTCGTTGAAGTCGACCCTCCTCGACGGACGGGTGCTGCGCTCGCGGACGGTCCCTGGGCTCGAGCAGGAGGTCTACGCCCTGCTGACGGTCTACCAGGCGCTGATGCGGACCGCGGACGACCTGGTCACGGCCCAGCCGGGCCTGTCGGCGGAGCGCGTCAGCCTCATCCGGCTGCTCAACGCCGCCGCTGACCAGATCGTGGCCGCCCGCGGCATCGCCCCGGCCGGTCCGGTGGGCCTCGTCGGGGCGATCGGTCGTGTCGCCCTGGCCCGCCTCCTGCCGAAGGGCCGACGCTGGCGGCTGAAGGCCCGCGTCCGCAAGCGCAACAGCAAGTACACGTTCACTACCGGCAAGCACCCCAGAACAGCCCAGGCGTACTCCCTTCACTTCGAGATGATCAAGGCAGGCGGCCTTGACGCCACCAACGGTGGCTAAACGCAACGGTGTTGCCTTCTCGTGGTGTAGCCGATCAACTGGTGGGCTTGTTCGTGGTGTTGGGGAGTGCGGGGGTGTCCCTCCCCTCGTAGCGTGGAGTCCGTGATTGCAGGGGAAGTTGGGGTTGATCTTCCACAGCGACCGCGGCCGAATACGGCTCCCGGCGCTTTCGCCGGGCCTGTCGTCGCTTGGGCGTGACCCAGTCCATGGGCCGCGTCGGGTCGTGTTTCGACAACGCCGTCAGCGAGGCGTTCAACAGCGTGCTCAAGGTCGAGTACGTCTACCGGCACACGTTCGCCACCCGCACCGAGGCTCGACTGCGGATCGCGACCTGGATCACCGGCTTCTACAACACGCACCGACTACACAGCGTGTGTGGATATCAGAGTCCGATCGACTACGAGCACGACCACCGGGCCAACTCCGCCTTGGAGCTGGCCGCTTAGAAGATCTCCACAGTTCGAGGGGATTGACACTCCACTTCGACGTCACCATTTCGGGCGACGCCGGGAGTCAGCTACCGGGGACCCTGGCGTCTCCCCGGACCGGACTTCCACCGGCTGGCTATCCTGAGCTTGTCGTCCGGCTACATCAGCCGGTTGGCCACCAGCGCCTCGATGACCTGCCCGTGCGTCACATGCGCACTCGCGCCAACCTGGGCACACCGCATCGCCGATCCCGGCCAGGTCCAGCCGACGAGTGAACTCGGAAACGACAGGCAGAGCGCCCAGGCGCTTCTCCACCACGGACGTCACCGCTACTTCAAAACGCTGACGCTCAGACCGTGGCCGCGGGGACCGGGAAGACTTCGACACACTCCACCCAACTCCACACCCCGGCCCAGGGACACCCCCGGACCGGTCACACCATACGAATCAACGACCCGCGAAGTACAGGTCTAGGTGGGCGTGGTCGACCAGCTCCTGCCTTGCGGTGAGCGCCGCCAGGGGGACGGCCGCTGCGCTTCGGTGGTCCAGTCGGGCCGGTTGGGCGACGAGGGTCCCGGCCGGCGCGCCGACGTACTCGGCGGCGGCTCCGTCACGCAGGAACGGGGTGAGTCCGTAAACCTTGGTGCCCAGGGCGGGAGCTGTGGCACCGGCTCCGTGCTCGGCCACGACGCCGGACACCTCGTGCGCGGGAATGACGGGTGTCCGCTCACGCCCGGATCCGTCGGAGCTGTCGGTCCAGGTAGCGTCCCAGGCAAGTTCTCCCGTGGTGATGGAGGCGGCCCGTACCGCGACGGCAGTATCGCCGGGCCCGGGACGCGGTGCGGTCTCGTGGACCAGTTGTTCGGGGCCTCCGCGTCGGTGAGCGCGTACTGCGCGCATCGTGTTCATGAGGCGGTCACTTCCTGATGAATGACGGTGCCGTGCCGGAGGCCACGCCGTTGCGTCCAGCATCACGGGTGGTGCCGGAGCCAGGCATCACCCATTCAAGGGATCCCTGTCACCGTGCCCTGTGGTCGGTGCACCGCTCAGTCGGCCCCGTCAACGCTGATGCCCCGCTCGATCGCCAGCCGGGTCAGCTCGACCCGCGAGTTGATGCCGAGCTTGGTGAAGATGTGCTTCATATGCGTGTTGACGGTGTGCACGGACACGTAGAGCCAGTCGGCGATGGCCCGGTTGGTGAGGCCCTCAACGACGAGCGGGATCAGTTTCCGCTCGGATTCGGTCAGGCTCTCCAACCCCTGAGGACCGGCCGTGTGGTTCCGCACGGGGGCGGTGCGCACGCCGAGCTGGCGCAGGCGCCGCCTGATCCGTTCTTGATCGCGCCCGGCTCCTGAGGCTGACGCCAGCTGACCCGCTTCTTCGAAGTACGGGATCGCCGGCGTCGTATCGGCCGATGCTGCCATGAGCTCGCCGAGGTCCTCACAGGCCGCCGCCAGGGCCAACGGCCTGCCGGTGCTCCGGTAGCCGGTGATGGCGGACTCCAGTGCACGGGGGTCGCGGTGGAGCAGGCCGTCCACGTGGGCGCGGACTGCCCCGATGATCTGCCCGCTCTCGTCCTGTGCAGCCAGGCTGCGCAGTGCGCTGGACACGGCCTGCGCGAGAGACGGGTCCTCCCCGCGGAGCGCGATGCGCACGATCGAGGGCCACTGGGACGGAGGTACCGCAAGCAGCCGCGTCGGCTCACGGCTTTTGAAGCTTCCCGTGAGTGCCATCGCCGCTTCGCTGTCTTCGCCCTCCGCGTCCGCCAGGCCGGCGCGCGCGAGAGCCACCCACAGGCCGTACCGCTGCGCGTTCGTGCCGGAGCCGGCTTCGGCAGCGCGGAGATGGTCCCTCGCCCTGGCAAGGTCACCGCGCCTGATCTCCACCAGTGCCAGCACGGAGCGAGCCAGCGGATTCGGCTGGGTGATCTCAAGTTCGTCCGCCACCGCCAGACCGGCCTCGGCCTCCACAGCCGCGTCGTCCAGCACGCCCTGTTCGAGCAGGGCGCAGGCACGGCGAGCGTGCCAGTGGGGAAGTGACCAGCCGAGGCCCAACGCCTCCGCTTCGCGCTGTCCCTCGCGCAGCACCCGCTCGGTGTCCGCGAGCCGGTCGGTGGCGGTCAGCACGGTGGCCAGCCACAGCGCCGGGATCCGCGGGGGCCGCAGGTAGAGTGCGGCGGATTGGGTGCCGGCGCGTCGGGTGGCCTCCTCAGCAAGCTCGAGGGCGCGGGCCAGGCGCCCACGGTAGAAGAACGTCTGCGACTGGAACACCATGGCGCTGACGACGACGGCCGGATCGTGGCTGCGGTAGGAGGCCTCGACCAGCCCGGGGCCGGTCTGCTCGGCAGCGGTGATGTCCCCGAGGTACATGTGGCCCGTCGCCTTGGTCTTCAGCAGCCGGACGCGCACGTCGGGCGGCAGCGCGGGTAGGTCCAGGGCCTGCTGGAGGTGTGTCATCGCGGCGGCGTCGTCGCCCGCGGCCTGGTGGATCTCGGCGGCCACCAGGCGCAGGCATGCCTCCTGCAGTGGCTCAAGGCCTTCCGGCAGAGTGGCGTCGACCAGGTCGAGCGCCTCATGAACCCGGCGGGTCCGGCCGAGGTACTCGGCGGCGTCGGTCAGCAGGGTGATGCGACGCCGGTCGTGTCGGGGCAGCAGTCCGGCGACCCGCTGAGCCAGGTCCGCAGCCGCGTCGGGGGCCGACGACGACAGTTCCCGTACGGCGGTGATCAGCGTGGTCACGGCATTGTCGTCGACTGGGCCGCCCGACATGACGACGTGCCAGGCTGCCTCGGCCGATCGTGCCCCGATGCCACGCAGGCTGTCGGCCGCGTCCCGGTGCAGAGCGGTCCGTACGGCCAGAGGCAGGTTTTCGTGGACAGCCTGCCGTATGAGGTCGTGACGGAAGGCGAGTCGCGGGCCGTCGGCCGAGAGCAGACCGGCGTTCAGGGCGGCCTCGACGCCCGACAGCAGGCTGCCGACCTGCCTGCCGAGCATGCGGGCGGCCGTGCCGAGGTCGAATTCGCGGCCGAGGACGGACCCGATCTGGAGCAGGCGCACGGCATCTTCGGGGAGCCGGTCCAGACGCGCGGCGATACTCCGCCGGAAACTGACGGGGATGCCGTCGTGCAGGAGGCTCGCCTCGCCCGCCTCCATTTTGACGGCATCCGTGTCGGCGAAAGCGCGCACCAGCTCGATCGCCAGGAAAGGATTGCCCGCGACGCCTCGCAGGAGCCTGGCCAGACCGGGTGACGGCCTCGCCCCGAGGACATCGGCCGCGATGTCCTGCAGCTCCTGCTGTGGCAGGGGGCCGAGGGTCAGCCATCGGGCTCCGAGACGTTCGAGGTCCTCCCGCACCCTGGCCACGGTCGGTCGCTCGGTGTCCGACCGTACCGCCAGCACCCACAGGATCCGCGAGGCGGCCAGTCGTCCAGGCAGGGTGCGGAGCACGAAGAGCGTAGCCGGATCCGCCCACTGTGCGTCGTCCACAAGCACGGCCACCGGGGCGCGCTGAGCCCGGTCCTCCAGAGCGTCCGCGATGCTGTCCAGCAGCCAGAGCCGCTGGTCGTCGGTGGCTGCGGCGGCTCGGTTGGAACCATCGGAGGACTGCAAGGCGGACTGCAGTGCGGCTCCTGCCGCGTACTGGTCGAGCTCATCGGCGCGTACCGACACCACATCGAACCCGGACCGCCGCGCCATCTCGTCCAGCTCCGCGAGCAACCGGCTCTTGCCGACGCCGGGCGCGCCTTCCACGACGACGCAGGCGCCCCGTCCGCCACGCACCGCGTCCAGGGCCTCATGGACAGCCGCGATCTCGCGGTCCCGTCCCCGCAGGCGCGGCCCGGTCATGGCCTGGTTCCGACGCCCACCGGCCTGGTCGTCGGCGGGGTCTGTGCTGCTCATGGGGCAAGCATGGCGCACGGCCACATCTCCCCTCAACGTCGGTTCCCCGGTGATCGCCGCTTTCACCCGGGTGATTGCCGGCTGCGCGCCGTCCTCTCACCCTGCCGCGACGCATGCTCCATGCCATCCGGATCTGTTGCCCCTGGAGAGGAGCACGACGTGCGTACAGGCAAGGAATACCTGGCAGCGCTGAACGACGGCCGCAAGGTGTGGGTGGGTGATGAACTCGTCGACAACGTGGCCACGCACCCTAAGACCCGGGCGTACGCCCGGAGCCTCGCGGCCTTCTACGACCTGCACCACCGCCCGGACCTCCAGGACGTCATGACGTTCGTGGACGAGGGTGGCGTCCGGCGGTCCATGACGTGGTTCCAGCACCGCTCCAAGGAGGACCTGCTGCGCAAGCGGACCTACCTGGAGACGGTGCAGCGGGAACTCGGCGGCGGGGCGATCCCGCGCACACCGGATGTCAACAACTACGTCCTGCTGACCTACATCGACGACCCGGAGCCCTGGAGCAGCCAGTCCGTCGGGACCGACGGGAGGGACCTCACCGAGGGGATCCTCGACTTCTGGAACGTGGTGCGGGACGGTGACCTCAACGCGACGCCAGCCTTCGTCGACCCGCAGGCTAACCGCTCGCGCGATTCCGCACAGGCCGAGTCACCTGCCCTGCGGGTGGTCGGCACCTCGGACGAGGGCATCACCGTGCGGGGTGTGAAGGCGATCAGCACCGGCGCGGCCTTCGGGGACTGGATCCACATCGGCGTCTTCTACCGCCCCGGCATTATTGCGGAACAGATCATCTACGGGGCGGTGAAGCCCGACACCCCCGGGGTCACCATCATCTGCCGGGAGAGCAACGTCCGCGACGGTGAGGAGGTGGAGCACCCGCTCGCCTCGCAGGGTGACGAGCTGGACAGTGTCATCGTGTTCGAGGACGTGCTCATCCCCTGGAACCGTGTCTTCCACATCGGTAACCCCCAGCACGCGTCGCTGTACCCGCAGCGTGTCTTCGACTGGCTGCACTACCACTCGGCGATGCGTGCGATGGTGAAGGCCGAGCTGATGCTCGGTCTGGCCCTGCTGATCACCGAGCACATCGGCACCTACCAGCTGCCGCCGGTCCAGGCCCGGGTCGCCCGGTTCGCCGGCTTCCACCAGACGCTCAAGGCGCATCTGATCGCTTCGGAGGACCAAGGGTTCTTCACCCCCGGCGGCATCTACAAGCCGAACGTCCTGATGTTCGACTTCGGGCGGGCGTACTACCTCGAGCACATCGCCGAGATGGCCCACGAGCTCATCGACCTGTCCGGTCGTGCCGCGCTCATCTACCCCACCGAGGGGCAGTGGCAGCAGCCCGAACTGCGGCCGTGGCTGGAGGCGCTGCAGACCGGACCGGTCGGCAGGCCCTACGACCGGCTCAAGATCAGCCGAGTGATCCGCGACATGTTCCTGTCCGACTGGGGCGACCGCGTCAGCACCTTCGAGAACTTCAACGGCACGCCCCTGCTGGCCATCCGTACCCTCACCATGAAGCGCGCCGAGATGTCCCCGAGCGGCAGCATGGCAGACCTCGCGCGCAAGGTCTGCGGCATCGAGAACGTGAGCGACGACGACGAGACCGCGTACAAGGCTCAGGCGAACTACGCCCGACGCCAGGACGCCTCGTAGCAGGATGCCAAGGCCCGGATCAGAGCACGCCGCACTCCCGGGCCCTGGCGACCGCTTCGCTCCTGTCGTGTGCGTCGAGTTTGCGGAAGATCGCGCGTACCTGTGTCTTGACGGTGTTGTGGGACACATAGAGCTCGGAGGCGATCTCACGCAGTGTCAGCGCACCGCACAGGGCACGGAGCACTCGGCGCTCCCCCCGCGACAGGTCCTGGGGGCGGGGGGCGGCAGGTGTCACCACTGTGTCCCCGCCAACTCGGCCGAGCAGGTCCGTCAGTACGCCGGGCGACTCGCACCGGGCCGCCGCTCGCTCGGCTGCTTCGCGGGCCTTTCGCGCCGCGTCCGTGTTGTGCCGCGCGCTCTCAAGTCGCGACCGCGTGAAGTGGTACAAGGCGCGTACGTGGGGTTCGCTTTCCGTCCGGGGCGAGGCCGCCAGCGTCGCTTCCGCGTCGGCCAGGACCCGTTCGGCCTCCTCGATCTGTCCCTCTTCGAGGAGTAGGCCGGCCCGACCGATGTAGGCAGGCACAGAGACGAAGTGCCCGCCCAGGCCGGCCGTCGCAACCGTCTTGAGGGCCTCGTCACTCAGAATTCGCGCCAGCTCGTGCCGTCCGGCCAGCAGCGCGCACACCGCCCGCGAACCCAGCGCGCGCACGAGAACCAGGCCGTGCCCGGCAGCATGCGCATCACGGGTCGCCTCGCCGAGCAGCGCCTCCGCCTCCTCGTACCGGCCCGCCCACAGCAGAGCCGCACCGCGGGCCGTGCAGGCCAGGGCGCGCCAGGACGTCAACGGCAGGGTGCCGGCAACGGCGGATTCGCCCAGACGGCCGGCGGTCAGGACCTCCCCCTTCAGAAAGCAGGCAATGGCCTGGGCGACGGCTGCCGCGTCGGACACCGTGCTGCCTTCGCCGACCGTCTCCGGTCCCGTCTGCCTGAGCTGGGCCACATCCAGCCAGCGCCGGGCCGTTTCCGGGGCGCCCCCTGAGAGAGCCGCCATCGCCGCCACGACGCACAATCTCGCGTCGACGGCGACCGTGCAGGGCGGCAAGAGGTCCAGCCAATGCGAGACCTCCGCACTACGGCCCGCTGAGATCGCCTTCTCCCAGCCGTCGAGGACCGACGCAACGGCCGCGGACTCATCGCCGCCCAGCGTCCAGTGCCGTACGGCCACAGTCGTCTCCCCCTGCCGGGAGTACCACTGAGCCGCCGACCGGTGCAGGGACACGACGGTGTCCGACCGTTCGGACTCAAGGACGTCGGACAGCAGCGAAGACAGCGCTCGATGATGCCGGTACGCCGACGGATCGGCGGCGACGGGCACGAGCAGTTGCACGGTCCGTGCGAGCTCGCGCAGCAGTACGCCCGCCCGCTCCCCGGCCAGGGCCTGGCAGGGCCCGGTACTCAGCTCGTCGAGCACACTGGTACGCAGCAGGAACTCGCGCTGTTCGGTGGTGAGCCGATAGAGCACCTCGGTGGCCAGATACTCGGTGACCCCTTGCCTGCCGCGGGCCAAGTTCGCTTCCCGGTCAGCCTCGTTCGCCGAGCGGGCGAGGGCGCGCCCCATGATGCACAGCCCCGCCGCCCATCCCTCGGTGGCCTCGTACAACGCGCTCGAAGTGTCCGCGCTCGGAGCAGACCCGAGCAGATCGGTGAGCACTGCCTGTGCTTCCTCGGGGGTGAAGGCCAGGTCGTGCTGGTCGAGTTCGGCGGTCAGACCTCGGGCGCGCAGGGTCGGAAGGGGTCTTCCGGGAATGTGCCGGGTCGACAGAATGACGCGGAAGCCGTGGGGAAGCCTTGTCAGGAAGTCCGCCAGGCTGCGCACTGCGTCGGCGTCCGTGATGGATTCCAGTCCATCGAGGATCAGCGTGAGCGGTTCCTCTCCGCCCAGTCCGGTCACAAGACTCGGCAGGATCTCCTCGAGCCATGCGTCGACCGTCCACCCATCGCTGTCGAGGCGGGCGGGCAGGTTCGGTCGTGCGTGGTGCACCGCTCGCAGGATGCAGGTCCAGAGGCGGCCCGGGGCGTTGTCGTACGCGTCCAGGCTGAGCCAGGCGCACTCTCCGCGAGCCGCCAGGCCTCGCGACCACTCGGTCAGGAGCACCGTCTTCCCGGCGCCGGCCGGCGCGGAGACCACCACCACGGGCTCGGTCGCCGTGTCAAGCCGGCGCAGCAGACGCGGGCGTGTCAGGAGATGCGGGGGCTGAGCCGGAGGATGCAGCTTGAATGTCGCAACGGAGCTGGTCATGGCACTTTCCGTCGAGTCGTCGGGACGAGCGGAGCCCCCGACGCCCATGGCTCGCCTTGCAGGAGCCGGGCATCGGGGGCGGTGGCGGGCCGGTCACGGGCCTGGCAGCGGCCTCCTTCGGACCGCTGCCACCAGGCCTAGTGCGAAGCCCTGAGCGCGCCGAAGCCGCCCGCGAAGTGGACCAGCGGTCGGCAATCCACCTGGTGTGCGCAATAGCGGACCTCACCCACGAAGATGGTGTGATCGCCACCGGGGAGCGCCTCGGCGACGTCACACACGACAGCCGCGATGGCGTCCTTCAACACCGGCACGCCGTGGTCGTCGAAGGTCTCGACGCCCGCGAACTTGTCCGCCTTCGAGGCGGCGAAGTTCCGTGCCAGGTGCTCGCTGTCCTCGCCGAGGACGTTCACGGCGAATCGGCCGTGTTCCGCGATCGCGGTCCGTGTGTACAGGTGGTTGCTGATACACACGAGCAGTTGGAGCGGGTCCAGGGAGAGAGCGGACACGGCACTCGCCGTCATGCCGATAGGCGTGCTTCCGGAGCACGTGGTGATCACGCTGACACCCGTGGCGAGCCGGCTCATCGTGGCTCGGAAATCGACTGTCGTGTGAAGGGTTTCAGTCATCGGAGGACCTCCGTGAAAGTCGGGAAGAGCGTCGGCCTGTTGCGCAGGACACCGGGTGAACTCACCGTCCCGCTGGGTGGGTTGGCGGGCATGTCGTTCGAGTAGGGCAAGAAGGCGGGCGGCTGCCCCATGACGTGCGCGAGGTCATCGCGCGCGTGGTGGACGGATCGCGCCTCGCCCAGTTCGGGGCGGAGTTGCGGGCCGGCCCGGTACCGGGGGCTGCCACGGTCTGTCGGCTCATCGACGCAGTCGGTCGACCAGGCGTCTCAAGTCCGCGGACGGCGGCACTCCGAGCTCCTTCATTCTCAGTCCGTGGGGACGGGTTCGAGGACGAAGGTGTGGCGCAGCAGGGTGTAGGGCACGTCGGTCAGCCCGCTGCAGGGCCCGGCGTCGGCCGCGTACGTGTCATAGGACTCGACCAGCGACTCCTTGACCCCGAACACCGGATCAGTGTCCAGGTACGGGTCGTCCGAAGGGAACAGCATGCTGGTCACGCGCTGGAATCCCGGAGCGTCGATCAGCAGGTGCACATGGGCGGGACGCATGGGCGACCTGCTGGTCGCGTTCAAGAGTTCGCCGACCGGGCCGTCACCGGGTATCGGGTAGCTGGACGGGCGAATGGAACGGAAGCTGAAGTGTCCCGTCTCGTCGGTCCGGAACAGCGCGCGCATGGCCGGGTCGACTTGGCCGGGCACATCCACGTCGTAATGGCCCTCCGAGTCACTGTGCCAGACATCCACCCCGGCGCCGGTCACCGGCGCTCCCTCACGGTTCACGACCCGTCCCTCGAAGAACAGCGGGGTGCCGGGCAGGCCTGCGGAGATGTCGGCGGCGTCGGCGTGCTGCGGCCTGTCCTGCCTGAAGAAGGGGCCCAGGACGCTGTTCTGTGTGGCATTGGCGGGGCGTCGATTGCTCAGCGCATCGACCAGCATGGTGACGCCCAACACGTCGGACAGCAGGATGAACTCCTGGCGCGTCGGCGTGCACGTCTGCCCGGTGCGCGTCAGGAAGTCCACTCCCTGGTCCCACTCCTCCTCCGTCAGTTCGACATCACGGACGAAGGCGTGGAGGTGCCGCACCAGTGATTCCAGGATCTCCGCGACACGGGCATCCTTGGTGTCCCGCATGGTCGAGATCACGGCCTGGGTGATGGTGTCGCTGGTCAGATCACGCATGGCGCGCTCCCTTGGTCATTGAGTGTTCGATGACGGAGTCGGTCTGGGTGTCGTTGCCCGCTGACGTTCACGGCGTCTCCCCGGCCCAGGCGCGGGTCAGGAGGGCGTGGACAGCTGTCCGATCCACTGGACGCGGATTCCAGTAGCCGTCCCGCACGATGAGTTCGGCCGCCTGCTCGATCCCCGACTCGGGCATGCCGAGGTCCCGCAGTGCCCTGGGGGCGCCGAGCCTGCCGGCGAAGTCGAAGAGACCGCTCGCGGCGTCGTCCCCCGGCAGCGCCTGCGTGATGCGTGCCATGGCTTCGGGGGCGGCCGGCCCGTTGTAGGCGACCACGTGCGGCAGGACGACAGTGTGGGTTTCGGCGTGCGGAAGGCCGAATGTGCCGCCCAGCACGTGGCACACCTTGTGGTGCAGGGCCATGCCCACCGTGCCGAGGCACGTGCCCGCCAGCCACGCCCCGTACAACGCATCCGCCCGCGCCTCGCCGTCGTCCGGACGTCGCGCGATGACCGGAAGGGATCGGGTGAGGGAATCGAGCGCTTCACCAGCCATCAGGAAGGCGACCGGGTCCCGGTCCTGTGCGTAGAGGGCCTCCACGGCGTGCGCCATCGCGTTGATGCCGCTGACCACCGATATCGCCGCCGGAAACGTGAGCGTCAGGTCGACGTCGTACACCACCGTCTTGAGCAGCGCTTCCGGCAGCCGCCGGGTCGTCTTCCTGCGGCCTTCGGTCTCTCCGAGGATCGGCGTCATCTCCGAGCCGGCATAGGTGGTGGGCAGCGCCAGCTGCGGAAGACCGGTCCGCACGGCGATCGCCTTGCCGAGGCCGATGGTCGATCCACCGCCGATGGCGAGCACGGAGTCCGCTCCCACGGATCTGGCGTACGCGACCGCCTTCTCCGTGACCTCGACAGGAGTGTGCGGGGCCGCTTCGGTGAACGTTCCCGCGGCTGCCGCACCCAGCAGGTCGCGCATCTCCGCTGCCTGGTCCACTTGACCAGGTGTGCACAGGATGAGCACCCGACGGCATCCGAGAGCATCGGCCTCTTCGGGGATACGACTGCGTGTACCGCTGCCGAAGACCACCTTGGTGATCTGTCCCCGATGCACGAATGTCTTCATTAGAATTTCCTCGGTCCTGCCACTCCGCTGTTTATGGAAGAAAGCCTCGGCACTCGAATGATGCGCGTCAACGGAATCCGTGAGTGATAACGAGGATCGGCGTAGGAATACCTTGTTCGCACGACGCACACCGACAGGTCGGCATAGAGATCCCGTGCGATATCACTCATCTGTGGGATGCCGACGGATGCCAGGGCGTTGGAGTGTGGGCGCAGGTGCCTGTCAGGTGAGACACGACGAGACAGGCGTGTCTGCGGCCGAGCCGCTCCCGCAACGCCCGCAACGCCCGCAAAATATTAAAGAACCCGGCCGAATTCTTGACATTGCTTTACGGAAACAGCGTCCGGTGGGTCCGCATTGGCGAGAGGCAGAGTAAATAAAGATGGATAAAGTGGTCACCACGGCCTTGGAGGCGGTGGCCGATGTGCCGGAGGGTGCGTCGTTGGCGGTGGGCGGGTTCGGGTTGAGTGGTGTGCCGAACGTGCTGATCCAGGCGTTGTTCGAGCGGGGGGTGTCGGGGCTGTCGGTCGTCTCGAACAACTGCGGGGCGATGGAGTCCGGGCTGGCCGTGTTGTTGGCGGCGGGCCGGATCGGGCGGGTGACGGGCTCCTACATCGGGGCGAACAAGGAGTTCGCGCGGCAGTATCTGGCGGGTGAGCTGGAGGTGGAGATGATCCCGCAGGGCACGCTCGCGGAGCGGTTGCGTGCGGGTGGTGCGGGGATCCCCGCCTTCTACACCCCGGCCGGGGTCGGCACCCAGGTCGCGGACGGCGGCCTGCCCTGGCGCTACGACGGCTCCGGCGGGGTGGCGCTGGCGTCGCCGCCGAAGGAGGTGCGCGAGTTCGACGGCACCGAGTACGTGCTGGAGCGCGGCATCCGCACCGACTTCGCGCTGGTCAGGGCCGCGAAGGGCGACCGGCACGGCAACCTCGTCTTCAACAGGTCCACCCGGAACTTCAACCCCCTCGCGGCGATGGCGGGAAAGGTGACGATCGCCGAGGTGGAGGAGCTGGTCGAGCCCGGCGCGATCGATCCGAACGCGGTGCACCTGCCGGGAATCTTCGTACAGCGGGTGGTGGCCCTCACGCCGGAACAGGCAGCAGGCAAGAAGATCGAGCAGCGCACGGTGTCCGTGCCTGCGGCACGAGGGTCGGTGAACGGCTGATGGCCTGGAGTCGCGAGGAGATGGCCGCCCGGGCCGCGCGGGAGCTGGAGAACGGCCAGTACGTCAATCTCGGCATCGGGCTGCCGACGCTGATCCCCAACCATCTGTCCGAGGGCGTGGAAGTGGTCCTGGAGTCGGAGAACGGGATCCTGGGCACCGGCCCATACCCCACCGAGGAGCAGGTCGACCCGGATCTGATCAACGCGGGCAAGGAGACCGTGACGGTGCTGCCCGGCGCCTCCTTCTTCGACTCGGCGCTGTCCTTCTCGATGATCCGCGGCGGCCACATCGACGTGGCGGTGCTGGGTGCGATGCAGGTCTCCGCGCACGGGGACCTGGCGAACTGGGCGGTCCCCGGGAAGATGATCACGGGAATCGGCGGTGCGATGGACTTGGTGCACGGCGCCCGTAGGGTCATCGTCGTGATGGCGCACACCGCCAAGGACGGCTCACCGAAAATCCTCACTGAGTGCGTGCTGCCGCTGACCGGGAAGCGTTGCGTGAACCGGATCATCACCGACCTCGGCGTCCTCGACATCACCGACGAGGGCCTGGTGCTGGTCGAGTGCGCACCAGGCGTCGGCGTCGAGGAGATCATCGCCAAGACCGACGCCAAGCTGACCGTCGCGGAGGGCCTGAAGTGAGGAACGTATATATCGTCGACGCCGTGCGCACGCCGATCCGGCGTCACAACGGCGGTCTGGCCTCGGTACGCCCTGACGACCTGGCCGCACACGCCATCCGCGAACTCCTCACCCGAAGCCCCCAGTTGGATCCCGCGCGCATCGCGGACGTGTACTTCGGCAACGCCAACGGCGCCGGCGAGGAGAACCGCAACGTCGGCCGCATGGCGGCACTGCTCGCGGGCCTGCCCACGTCGGTGCCAGGCGTGACGGTCAACCGGCTGTGCGCCTCCGGTCTGGAGGCCGTTATTCAAGCCGCCCGTGCCATCGCGGTCGGAGACGCCTCCATCGCCGTCGCCGGTGGCGTGGAGTCGATGACCCGCGCGCCATACGTGCTGCCCAAGTCGGACCGACCCTTCCCGGCCGGACACGCCGAGCTGTACTCGACCACGCTGGGCTGGCGCATGGTCAACCCGAAGATGGACCCGCAGTGGACCATCCCGCTCGGCGAGTCGGCCGAACTCATCGCCGACAAGCACAAGATCAGCCGCGAGCAGCAGGACGAGTACGCGCTGAGCAGCCACCAAAAGGCCGCGAAGGCTCAGGCCGAGGGCCTGTTCGAGCCCGAGCTCGCCCCCGTGTCGATCCCCCAGCGCAAGGGCGATCCGGTGCTCTTCGCCGCCGACGAGTCCGTCCGCCCGGACGCCTCTCTGGCCGCGATGGCCAGACTCAAGCCCTCCTTCCGCACCGCGAGCGAAGCGAGACGGGGGTCCCCCCGGCCGGAGGCTGGGGAAGGCACCGTGACCGCGGGCAACGCCTCACCCCTCAACGACGGCGCCGCCGCGCTCCTCCTGACCGACGAGCAAGGCCTCAAAGCCACCGGCCGCGAGCCGCTGGCCCGTGTCTCGGCCACCGGTGTCTCCGCGATCGACCCGCAGTACTTCGGTCTCGCCCCTGTAGAGGCCGTCAACCGGGCCCTCGCCAAGGCGGGCAAAGGCTTTGACGACCTGTCCGTCCTGGAGCTGAACGAGGCTTTCGCCGCGCAGGTCCTCGGGTGTGTGGCCGAATGGCCCGAGTTCGACCCGGCGATCCTCAACCCGCAGGGCGGCGCCATCGCCCTCGGGCACCCCCTCGGCGCGTCCGGCGCCCGCCTCGCCGGAACCGTCGCCCACCAACTCGCCCGCCGCGGCTCCGGCACCGGCATCGCGACCCTCTGCATCGGCGCGGGACAAGGCCTCGCCCTGGTCCTCGAACGCTGACACGAATGCGCCCGCATCGGCGTCGATCCCGGCTGCGACAGCTCTACCACTGCCTCCAGACCAGCGAACTGTTCGACGATGGCGGCGTCTGGCGGCTGCGGTGCCCCCGGGGCAAGGCGGCAGATCGGCACCGGGACGAGTGGTCGTTGAGGTGTGCGCTGTCCTGCGAGCCGGCTCGGCCAGTAGCCGCAGGACACGCGGATGGCGTCGACCACCATCGTCGGCACACGGGCCGACTTCGGGATCGCGTTGAGCACATTGGCCGTTTTGTGAACCCAGCACCGCTGATGGCAGGCCTCGGGCAACACCTCGGCCAGGGCCTTCCAGAAGCCCAGTGCCCCGTCGCCGACCGCGAGGGCCGGAGCGCGCATCCCGCGCCGTGCGCAGTCACGCAGCAGGTCGGCCCAGGACTCGGCGGACTCCCGGTAGCCGTCGGCCATCGCGATCAGCTCCTTGGTGCCGTCCGAGCGCACGCCCATGACGACCAGCACGCAGGACTTCGCCTCCGACAGGCGGATTCGCCGGTGGATGCCGTCGGCCCACACGTAGACGTAGTCCGTGGCCGTCAGGTCGCGCTCGCCGAATGCCTCGTGATCGGACTGCCACTGCGTCGTCAGCCGGGTGACCGTGGTGGGCGAGAGGCCGGCGGAGGAGCCGAGGAACTGCTCCAGAGCGGGCACGAAGTCCCCCGACGACAGGCCGTGCAGGTAAAGCAGGGGCAGCACCTCGCTGATCTTCGGGGACTTGCGGGCCCAGGGCGGCAGGATCGCCGAGGAGAACCGCCTGCGCTCACCGGTGGACTCGTCGACGCGCTTGTCGTTGACCCGTGGGGCCTTCACCTCGATCGCCCCGGCCGCGGTCGTGACCTTCCGCGGCTGGTGGAAGCCGTTGCGCACGACCAGACGCCGCCCGGACTCGTCCCGATGATCGGCCAACTCGGCTATGTACGCGTTGACTTCCGCCTCCAACGCGGCGGCCAGCATCCGCCGTGCGCCCTCGCGGACGATGTCGTCAATCAGGGAGCCGTGTGGTGTTGATCCGTCTTCGTTGACTACCGTGAACACGGGCGTGCCTTCCCGACCGACGCGCCAACGTCGGCCTACTCGATGACCATCACAGGATCATTCGGGAAGGTACGCCCTTCACGCGCCAACCCGAGGCTGATCCACAGACATCCGAGCTTGGTAAGAAGTCAAGTAGTGGCTGGCGCGAGAGCTGGGAATGCCTTGGTGGGATCGAATTTCTGGCCGGTGGCCAGGCAGTGGTGCAGGCAGCCCAGGAGTCGGTTGAACACGTGCCGCATGGCGGCGGTGTGCCGGTCTCCTCGGGCTCTGCGCCGGTCGTAGTGCTCCTTCACCTGTGGTGAAGGCAGGGCTCCGAAGATCCACACGTAGCCGGCGGCGGGCCAGCCGCTGGTTCTTCACGCGGCGGTGGTGCACGGCGTGGCTCTTGCCGCTGGCGACGGTGATCGGTGCGGCTCGGGCGTATGCCTTGAGGGCGCGGGCATCGCGGAAGCGGGAGCGGTCATCACCGATCTCGCCCAGCACGCGGGCGCCGGTGAGCGGGCCGATGCCCGGGAAACTGCTGAGGATCTCGGCGTCCGGGTGCTGGTCGAACGCCTCAGCTGCCGCACCGGCAAGGTCGTCCGCCGCTCGGCAGGCGGCATCCAACTGCCCTACCAGAGCGGCGGTCTGGTGTCCCATCGCCTGTTCGACCAGGGGGAGCTGGTGGAGGTAGTCGCCGGTGAAGAAGATGGTCCGCAGACGTTCGGTCCAGGTGTCGATGTTGCGCTGCCGTCCCGACTTGCGCAGCAGCGACCGCAACTGGGCGCGCGTCAGTCGCGCGGCCGCCGTGGGGTCCGGAGCCGCAGCGAGCACGGTCCGCGCTTCCCGGGAGTCCAGTCCGATGCCCCGGACTTGGAAGGCCGCCAGGGCGGCCGGGAAGTACTGCTTGAGGTGCGAGCGGAGCTGGTTGTTTAGCTGGGCGCGGTTCCAGACCGCGTCCTGCTGGGCGCGGGCGAGCACCGAGATGGCCTGGGCGAGCTCGGAGTCGGCGGGCAGCGGGCGGTGGACGTCCGCGTCCGTGCGCAGGATGTTGGCCAGCGCCATCGCGTCGGCATGGTCGGACTTGGCGCGGGCGACGCGATGGCGCTCTCGATAGCGGGCGACCGCCATCGGGTTGATCGAGTACACCTTCCGGCCGGTGGCGCGCAGGCAGGCGAACAGAAGGCCCCGTGCCGTCTCGACCGCGACCGGGATGGGGTCCTTCGGACTGTCTCCAGCCTCGGCCAGCATGTTCAGCAGCTGGCGGTAGCCCTCCGCGTCGTCGTCGATGTGCCTCTTGGCGACGAGCTGGCCGGCCCCGTCCACCAGAGCCACGTCATGATGGTTCCTTAAGAATGTGAGGCGGTCCGGGAGGACCGGGTGTGGCTGATGATGGTTTGCCGTTGATGGCTCGAGGAGAATGGCCACCCGGTCCTCCGGGACGCTCCGACTGCTGATTGAGAACTGCGGGCATCGCTGGTTAAGGACCTGTCGGCGGAGTGTTCTTCGGGCCATGGAAGTGCTGGTCACGGAGGAACGGAGCGACGCAGTTGACCACCCGGCACGAGCGGATATGGGTCGGCATCGACGCCGGCAAGGGCCACCACTGGGCGGTGGCGGTGGGCGCCGACGGCGAGACGCTGTTCTCGACGAAGGTCCTCAACGACGAGGCCCAGATCCTGACTCTGATCGACACGGCCAGGGAGAAGGCCGACGAGGTGCGGTGGGCGGTGGACATCTCCGGCCGGGCTTCCGCCCTGTTGCTGGCTTTGCTCATCGCTCATGACCAGCAGGTCGTCTACGTGCCCGGCCGCACGGTCAACCGCATGACCGGCGCCTACCGCGGCGAGGGAAAGACCGATGCCAAGGACGCCCTGGTCATCGCCGACCAGGCCCGCATGCGCCGGGATTTCACCCCGATCGAGACGCCGCCGGAGCTGGTCTCCACGTTGCAGCTGCTGACCGGCTACCGACGCGACCTGATCGCCGACCGGGTCCGGCTCATCAACCGGCTGCGTGATCTGCTGGTCGGCATCTGCCCCGCACTGGAGCGGGCCTTCGACTACTCCGCTGCCAAGGGCCCGGTGCTCATGCTGACTGAGTACCAGACTCCGGCCGCCCTGCGGCGGATCGGTGTCAAGCGGCTGACCACCTGGCTGGAACGACGCAAGGTGCGCGGCGCCGGCGACATCGCCGCCAAGGCCGTCGACGCCGCCCAGTCCCAGACCACCGCCCTGCCAGGTGAGGAGCGGGCCGCCAAGCTGGTCTGCGACCTCGCCCACCAGCTCCTGGCCCTGGACGAGCGGATCAAGGACAACGACCGGGAGATCCGCGAGACCTTCCGCGCCGACGACCGCGCCGAGATCATCGAGTCGATGCCCGGCATGGGCCCGATCCTGGGCGCTGAGTTCGTCGCCATCGTCGGCGACCTGTCCGGCTACCGCGACGCCGGCCGCCTCGCGTCCCCCGGCCTGGCCCCGGTCCCGCGCGACTCCGGCCGCAGAACAGGAA
The DNA here is from genome assembly GCF_036178845.1 of Streptomyces sp. NBC_00271. Taxonomy (NCBI): domain Bacteria; kingdom Bacillati; phylum Actinomycetota; class Actinomycetes; order Kitasatosporales; family Streptomycetaceae; genus Streptomyces; species Streptomyces sp. NBC_00271. The sequence continues at coordinate 25,537 of NZ_CP108071.1, forward strand.
ACTACCACCGGCCCAAACGCTACAACCGGCGTCTGCGCTGGCTGTTCTACATGTCCGCGCAGTCCGCGATGATGCGGCCGGGCCCATCGCGTGACTACTACCTCAAGAAGCGCGCCGAGGGACTGATCCACACCCAGGCCCTGCTCGCTCTCGCCCGCCGCCGGGTCGACGTGCTGTGGGCCATGCTGCGCGACAAGAGGCTGTTCACCTCCGTCCCACCGGTCACGCAGGCGGCTTGACACGGTCATTGAGATTCTCCGCCCAGTCGATCCCGCAGGTGATCGTCAATCCTGTGTCCTCTCTCCCGGTGTTTGCCCAGCGTGTGAGCCTGTGCGGGGACACGCAGCGACCTAATAGGAGGGCTCGGCGGCCCGACATCCGATGAGCTGTTCGTGGCCCCAGCTGACCGCACGGCCCCGGTCTTCGGAGAGAGCTCTGCGGCTCGCGTGTTGAGGAGCGGGTGGTCGTACGGGCGGCTCGGGTCACGATCATCAGTGCCCCCACAGAGGCGATCGACACGCGCCCTCCGCAAGGGCACGGCGGCGGGGCCCTCTGCCTGTGGAGAGGAGTCCGGCTCCGAGTCTTGAGTAGGGGTCACCCGTCACCGTGCACTGCTATTAGGTCTTGAGCATTGCTCGGAAGCCGCGCCGTCAAGCATGACGTGGACGATCACGGCGTTGCCGTAGGTCTCGGGAACGGTGCTCGTGGTCATGGGGGATGTCCTCCCCATTCCTCGCCAACGGTCGGCGGGTGCCGGGGAGGCTCACGTCGGACTGTCCGATTGCTGGAGCCATGACGTCTGCTCGTATCCAGGGCGGCCGGCTGGCGAGACCGGAGGACCACGTGACGTGGTTGCGCAGGAGGACTGGGGTGCGGCTTCCGTACTCTGCCGCACCCCACCCGTCGTGATTCCATGCCCGACGTTCAGGCTCACTGCCAGCAGGCCGGCACCGTCAGAAGGGGGCGTCCTCTCCGGTACTGGGCTCAACTCGGGAGAAGATCCCTCGTAGAAGCGTTGCTGCCAGCGCCACGTGCGACAGGATCGCTCCCGCCAGGGCGGCGGCCTCGAGAGGACGATGGTTGCGCACCACCTCCACCAAGCCGAGGACGATGGCGACCAGACTGACGAAGGCAGAGACGGAATGGTGGAATCGGTGAGCCTCGGAGTGCGGCCAGTCCGCCTCGTTCGTTGGCGCGGGGGGTTCTGGCAGCGTGCGAAGGTGTCCTGTGAACAGCCGGGACCTCCAGGCGCTGGTGGGCTGGCGGCCGTAAAGGAACAACAGAGCTGAGACGCCGAACAGAACCACCAAGTAAGCGAGGATGAACGCCGCTTCGCCAGTCATCGAGTCGCCGCCTCGCTCGGCACGTCGCCTTCTGCTCCGCCGTCCAGGACGACCTCGGTGAACAGCAGGTCGCTCTCGGCAAACGTCTCAGGGTTCGAGGTGGTGCCGTGGGAGTTGCGATACCGGACGCCGAGCCAGGTCATCCACAGCACCGGCAGGATGCCGCCGACGATGAACACCACGTCGCCGGGCAGCCGCAGCCATTCCAAGAGCCCGTTGACCCCGTGCTGGATGTAGCCAAGGCTGCGGGCGTCGGCGTAACCGTCGTTGACGACCTTGTAGAGCTGCAGGGCGCCGCCCGGGAGGAGAGTGGCGAAACTCATCCAGGCGAGTCCGAGGTTGAGCGACCAGAAGGCGATGCGGGGCCAACGGTCCGACCAGCGGTTCTCGGGGACCAGGTAGCGCAAGGCGAAGAAGGCGAAGCCCACTGCGAGCATGCCGTACACGCCCATCATGGAAGCGTGTGCGTGGTTGGCGGTGAGACCGGTCCCCATCTCGTAGTAGGAGACGATGGGCAGGTTGATCAGGAAGCCGAAGACCCCGGCTCCCAGGAAGTTCCAGAAGCCGACGGCAACCAGGAACATCACGGCCCAGCGGTGCGGGAAGGGCGCGTTGGAGGCTCCGTGCCGGCGCGAGCCCAGTTGCAGGAAGCTCCAAGCTTCGATGGTCAGGAAGAGCAGGGGCACCACTTCAAGAGCGGAGAACAGTGCCCCCAGCGCCAGGTGTTCAGCGGGTTCTCCGGAGAAGTAGAGATGGTGCATGGTGCCGATGACGCCGCCTGCGCTGTAGAGGACGATGTCCAGGAAGATCACCGTCAGAGCCACTCGTTCACGCACGACGCCGAGGAGAACGAAGAGATAGGCGACCGTGACCGTGGTGAACAGCTCCAGGAAGTCCTCGACCCACAGGTGCACGACGATGAATCGCCAGAAGTCGGCTGCCGTGAATTCGGTACTGGGCGTGGCCAGAAGGCCGACCGCGTAGAAGGCGGGTAGCGCCAGCGCTGCCAGGAAGAACAGCCACGGCATGTTCGCGGCGCTCTCGGTGCGCAGACGGCGCCGCAATCCGCGGAAGAGGATGACGACCCAGACGATGAGGCCGACGACGAGGAGCACCTGCCAGAGCCGGCCGAGGTTGAGGTACTCCCAGCCCTGGTCGCCGAAGACGCTCCACCAGCTCTTGAACCAGCCGCGTTCACCGGCCAACTCGCCCAGCAGGCTGCCTGTGACGACCACGACGAGGGCGCCGAGCAGCAGTCGGGTGAGCAGGGCCTGACCCCGCGGCTCCCAGCCCCGGGAGATCAGGGGTGCGAGGAAGATTCCTATGGCGAGGAAGGAGGTCACCACCCAGAAGATGGCAAGCTGCGTGTGCCAGGTTCGGCTCAGGTTGTAGGGCAGTATCTGGTCCAGCGGGATACCGAAGAAGCTGCCGAGATCGGCTCGGTAGTGCTGGGCGGCCGCGCCGACCAGCGCTTGGGCCAGGAAGAGTGCTGCCATCACGAGGAAGAACCAGGCTGTGGCGCGCTGCGCGGGAGTGAGCGCCACCGAGTCGGGCGACCGGAACCGGATCTCTCCGCGTTCACGCTGATGCCAGCCCAGGAAGTTCCAGCGTCCGAAGGCTGCGAACAGCACGCCCGTGCCGACGAGCAGGAAGACCAGTGACAGGACACTCCACGTCACGGTGTGAGCCGTGGGCGAGTTGTCGACCAGAGGTTCGGCGGGCCAGTTGTTCGTGTACGAGTACTTCTGACCGGGCCGGTCGGCGGATGATGCCCATGCCGACCAGGCGAAGTAGGCAGTCAGATTGTGGATGTCGGTCGCGCTGGTCACTGCGTGCGGGCGAAGTCCCTGTCGGCCTTCGGGGCGACCGAGGAGGTCGGCGTAGTGCTTGGTCAGGGTTGCGAAGGCAGTTGCCTGAGCGTCGCTGAACTCAAGCGTGTCAGTGTCCGGACTATAGCGATTGGTGCGGAAGTCGGCGACTGTCCGGCTTCGGTGTTCGTGTTCCGTGTCCTTGCTGTAGCGCTGCTCGACCAGCGTGGCACTGCGATGCAGGTAGTCGGCGGTGAAGTCTGGTCCGAGGTAGGCGCCGTGGCCGAAGATGGACCCGTACTGCATCAGGCCATTCCGTAAGAACGCCTCTTGCCCGTGCTGGACGTCGTCACCGGTGAACAGGGTGCGTCCGTCGGAGGCCACCACCTTGGCAGGGATCGGTGGTTCGGCCTGGTAGGTCCGGTACGCCAGGAATCCGAGAACCAGAAAGCCACACAGCGTCACCAAGGCTGCCGCCTGGATCCAGCCCCGGCTGATCAGCCGAGCCCGCTTCAGCGAGGTGCCGGCGCCTTGGACTGGTGATTGGCCTCGCGGGCCAAGGTCTGGCCCCGTCTCGGGCGGGGTACTGGGCGGCATGATTCTCCTCTTGACACGGTGTGGATATTGGGCGGAAGAACTAAGGTCGGGCATGTTGTTCCAAGCAGACAGTGTACCAATTGTAGAAATTCGGCGGACGTCCCGCTTCAGTCATCTGACTGAAGCCGAGGATGCGGAGGCGGTGACCTCGGAGGAGACATCACGGAGACAGCCGCCCCGCAGGCCGGCACGCTTGAGCGCTCGGTGACCTGCCGGTCCGGGGAGCGCGCCAGGGAGGTGCGACGCGCACCCGCCGCTCCACACCTCTTCGTCGACGGATCACGCCACCCTGGTCGCTCTCTCGCCCGGCCTCTCACCACGCTTCTTCCGCCTCTTCACGTGGGACCTCCATGCCCAGGGCCGGCAGCATCCGCAGCACGACAACAACCGCGGCGCCGCGCATGCAGCCGCGCCGACCGGCAGAGGTGTGGTAGTCCGTGGCCACCAGGTCGGCGCCCATGACGGTCTGAAAACGCGGAAGTATTCGTGGGGGGCGTCGCAGCGGCGTGCGGTGCCGGCGCTCGCCGACAACAGTCGCCTCCTGGCCGTGCCCGCTGCGCAGGCCTCAGTGAGGCTCAAGGCAACGGCCTGCGGTTGGACGCCATCTTGTCCGGACTGTGGTTGTCCAGGGCGTCGCATCCACTCTCGCTATACACGCCGGCTGGCTGAACGCCCGGTGATGGGACGGCGATTGGTGATCTCGCTGCAGGTGCGCCGGTTCTTCTGTGAGCAACGCACCTGCAGTCGGCGAACCTTCGCCGAGCAGGTCCCGGACCTCACTGAACGGCAGCGGCGGCACAGCGTCGGCCTGCGCCGATGGATGCGAACCATCGCCACGTTCCAGGGTGGCCGCCCCGGTGAACGCCTGTGCCGAACACTACAGTTACCGGTCGGCCGCACCCACCTGCTGGGCCTGCTCACCGCCCCGGCAGTGCCCGAGCAAGCGCCTCGGGTGCTGGGGGTCGACGAGTTCGCTTTCCGCAAGGGCTGGCGCTATGGCACCGTCCTGGTCGACGTGGAAGCGGCCCACGTGGTGGACGTCCTCCCCGACCGGGACGCGGTCACCTTCGCCGACTGGCTGCGGGAACATCCCGGCACAGAGATCATCTGCAGAGACCGGGCCAGTGCCTACTCCAGCGCTGTGCGCGACGCGGCACCGGACGTCCAGGAGGTCGCCGATCACTGGCACCTACTCGCCAACCTCTCCTCTGGCGTCGAGAAGACATGCCACCAGCACCGTCCCTGCCTGCGGAAACAGGCCGAAGCCGAACGGGACGCACAACCCCGGCCGATCATCAATCCGCTTCCCCCGCCGACACTGCCGCCCACGAAGATCGCGGTCCGCACCCGGGACCGGTACGCCGACATCCACCGCCTGCTCGCAGAAGGATCCTCCGTCTCCGCCATCGCCCGCCTCCTGCACCTGGACCGCAAGACCGTCCGCCGCTTCCGCGACACCGACCTCGACCAGCTGCTCTCCTCCAGTCGGCATGGACGCCCCAAAGGGGTCCTGGAGCCGTTCACCGCCTACCTGACCGAGCGGTTCACCGACGGTGTCACCAGCCCCACCGACCTTTTCCGCGAGATCCAGCAACGCGGTTACCAGGGAAGCGATCTGCCAGTACGTCGCTACGTGGCCGGGCTCAGGACGGGAACCGTCGAACCCGCCCGCGGCGCCATCCCCAGTCCTCGCAAGATCACCAAGTGGATCATGCTGCCCCGCGGCACTTTGCGGCCGCACGAGGAAGACCAGCTCCTGAAGGTGCGGCTGGCCTGCCCCGACGTTGCCCGGGCCTGCGACCTCGCCCGCACCTTCCACGACCTGCTCCAACACCGGCGCGGACATCAGCTGTTGGAGTGGGTACGCGAGGTCGAACGCGATGCGCCGGCCCCGATCCTCTCCTTCGCGCAGAGCCTCTGCCTAGACCTCGACGCCGTCACCGCCGGCCTCACCCTCCCCTGGAGCTCGGGCATCGTCGAAGGCCACGTCAACCGCATCAAGACCATCAAGAGAGCCATGTATGGCCGAGCCTCGTTCCGCCTCCTCCGCACCCGCATCCTGCTTCGGGCATGACCTGGGGATTCACGGCATCGCGGCCAGAACCAATTTCGTGATCGCTCACACGTGGGTTCGGAGCCCTTGACCCTGTGGAGCGCGAGGTGGGTGAGACCGCCCGCCCTTGGCGCTTCGACCGAAATGGCCACCGTCTGCTACCCCGCCAACCGCACGGTCACCCTGGCCTTTGCCGCAGTCGCCAAGGACCAGGGAGTGGGCCCGGCGATCTTCCGACCTAGCGGGGGCAACCGCAAGGGTGGCGGAGAACGCCAAGCACTCGGCACCCTCCTTCACGCGATCCCCGCCCACTGATATCCTCTAATTGTCTAGGAGAATTATCGAGGTCAGGTCCGGCGGCGAGGTTGCGGTGCACCGCCGACCCAGTGGCTCATTACAGGCGAGAAGCCACCCCTGACCGCGTTCCGCTCATGTCCGCCTGGAGGCCCTCAGCATGCTGTCCTCTCCCCCGCTCGGCTCGGTGTGCCCGGAGGTACCCAGATGACCGAGCTCCCGAAGCACGGGAACCACTCCGATCGGCCCGATATCCGCGGCCGCTCCGACGTCGAGTTGCTGGTGACCGAGTTCTACTCCGCCGCGTTCGCCGACCCTCTGCTGGGCCCCGTCTTCGTTGACATCGCCCGAATGGACCTGGCCGAGCATCTGCCGGTGATGTGCGACTTCTGGGAGACCGTGCTGTTTCGCGCTGGGCTGTACCATAGGAACGCCTTGGCGGTCCACGTGGCGCTGCACGCCCGTGCGCGCCTGACATCGGACCACTTCGCACGGTGGCTCTTCATCTGGACGCACACGGTCGACCGGCGCTTCTCGGGCGGCAAGGCCGAACTCGCCAAAGAACAGGCCCGCCGCATCGCCTGGTCGCTCGGACAGCGGCTCAACGGCGCCAGCGGCAGCGAGTTCGTCAAAATCCGTCGCCGACCCCACTCCTCTGACCAGGAAGCGGCCCCGCCGGCCCAGGCCTAAGGATCCGGACCATGAGATCCCACCGTCCGCCGAGGCCGGCGATGCTGGCCGGGCCGACCGACACCCCCCAGGTCCTGGATGCTCGCGCCATCGTTACGCTTGTTGGCCGTAGTTCGCGCCGGACAGCTGGTCCAGGAAGACACCACGTCTTCCTCCCCATCCGTGCTCCAGCCGCCCTACTCTCGGCCGGGCCATGCAGACGCTCCACCGCACCGGATACACCTTGTACGCCACCAACGCTGGGGCGCCCCGCATCGTCGTCACCGGCCGCCGCCCACCCACGCGGACCGTATCGCGCACGTACCCGAAGGCGGCCGGCAGCCGTGAGGTCACTGCAGGCCTGCTGGAACGCCACCAGAAACAGTTGAACAAGGAGGTCGGCCGCCGCACCGGTCTGCTCCGCGCCTTCTCCGTCCGAGCCGTGGCCCCGCCGCCTGGTCAGCGCCGGACTCACCGAGCAGGCCGATGAACCGAACAACGCTGCTGCATCGACTCGGACATCCTCACACCTTGCATCAACGGCGCAATGGCCAAGACGGGCCCTCCCGCCATGCATAACTGAGACGTCACGCGGGCTGGTTCGAGGCTGGGGCGTTCGAAGCATGCCGGTACTTCCAGGTCACAGACCCGTACTCCGTCCAACGACGCCCAGAATGCGGCCTGCGCCTGTCTCAACGCATCCACCAGCCTGCATGATCCGGGCCCTGGAGTCTGATCGGTGTCGTGCTCGAGGTGCTGGAACTCGCGCACCAGCCAACCCACGGTGACTTGACTGCCCACCTCAGTAATGGCAAGACCACCACCGCGACCTCGGCGTGCGTCGATCAGGCCGAGGTCGACCAGGCGGCTGACGACTTTCGCCGCATGCGTGTACCGCACCATCAGCCGTTCCGCTGCCTCATGCGTGGTCATCAGCGCCCCTCGGCTGGTCGACAGGCACACCACTATCCCAATCGCGATATCAGTGGACTTGCTCAACCTCATCACTCAGAGACCTCGTTAACGACAGCGGAGGAGGAATGCCCCCTGGACTGGGCCCGCGTCAAATGAGGCCGCGTACGTGGTCCAGGGCCCCATGGCGCAGGCCTTTTGTCATGCGTCGGTGGCTGTGGGCTGATGATTCGAGCTGCCGCACAGCTGGGCTCCGGTCGCCATAGGTTCCTGGCTACCCGTGAGCAGGCTGAGGCCCAGCACGAGCTGGGCGAAGACTCTGGCGACCTCCAAAGTCCGTCGAAGAACTCCGCCTTCCTTTGCCTGCGGGTAGTTCTTCCGCTCGGCAGGCACGTCGTCTTCAGAGAAGTTCGCCTCAACTGGGCACACCGGCTCACAGGCACCGCAGTCGACACACTCGTCGGGATGGATGCAGGGCGATCGCTGCCTCTCGTAGATGCAGTCGACCGGGCACTCCTCGACACATGTTTTGCCCTTCACGTCCACACATGGCTGCGCGATCGCACAGATCATCGGCCCCACCTCCGTCGGCGTCGCCCGATGTAGCCAATTTATCCAATGGACTATGACACTCGCTAGTAGGGCTTGGTCAGGTTCGTATCAATCGGTGTGGGTATGTTGCGGTGGCAGGTGGGGCAGGCGCCGGTCCAGAGGGCGAGGAGTGTCTGTAGCTCACGAAGCGGGAGTACATCCGCTTACGGCCAAAGCGGCCGGTGCCGGGCCGGGAGCCCTCCCGCCACTGCACCGGCCTGGCCGCCTTCCGGCCCGCCGCGATGACCAACTCCTTCACCGAGCGCGGCTTGTCGGGATACTTGGCCACCGGCGGGCGTCCGGTCCCGGAGTACGGCTCGGCCACCGGCACCGCGTCGGCGGGCTGGGCCGACAGCGTGGTGGAGATCCCCACCACGTAGTTCAGGCCGCGGGCCTTGAGTCCGTGCCGGAACGCGGCAGCGTCGCCGTATCCGGCGTCCGCGACGGCCAGCGGCACGTCGATCCCCCACGAGCGGGTCTCATCCAGCATGTCCAGGGCCAGCTGCCACTTCTCCACATGCCCGACATCGTCCGGGATGCCGCAGGCGGTGCGGCGGGCGACCTTGTCCGCATCGGCCTTCGGCGAGGCGGGATCCCAGGTCCGGGGCAGGAACAGCCGCCAGTTGACCGCCGCCGAGGCGGTCTCGGACGCGAGGTGGAGTGAGACGCCGACCTGGCAGTTGGTGACCTTGCCCGCGGTGCCGGTGTACTGCCGCGACACACACGCCGAGGCAGTCCCGTCCTTCAAAAACCCGGTGTCGTCGAAGATGAGGGCCTTGGGCCCGATCGCCTCCTCCATCCGCCAGGCGAGCTGGGCCCGGATGTGCGCCGGGTCCCAGGGGCTGGTGGTGATGAAGTTGGCCAGTGCCTGACGATTGCCGTCCTCCCCGAGCCGGGCGGCCATCGGCTCGACCGACTTACGCTGCCCGTCGGTCAGCAGCCCCCGCAGATAAACCTGCCCCCACCGGCGCTGATCCTTACGCGCAAACGGCTCGAACACCTCCGCCGTTGCTTTAGCCGTCAGGCCCGGCGTCAATGTCTCCGTCCTTGACCATCTTGAAGTCCAGCGTGTACGCCTGCACGGTGCGCGGGTGTTGGTCCCGCTGGAACTGGTACTTGCTGGATGTCTTGCGGTAGCGGGCCTTCAGGCGTTGGCGGCGCTGTTCGGGGAGGAGGTTGGCCAGCACGGCCCGGCCGATAGCCCCGATCAACAACGTCGTACTGCCCCGGGCCGGCCCCGGGGCGACGATGATCTGGTCCGCGGCGGCCTGGAACAGAACGGTGAAGCTCACCCGCTGAACGGACAGTCCCGGCCTGGCCGTCGTGACATCGCCGGCCATGCGGATCAGCGACTGGTAGACCGTCAGCAGTGCGAAGATCTCCTGCTCAAGACCGGGGACACTGCGTGAACGCAGCACTCGCCCGTCCAAGATCGTGGACTTCAGCGAGAAGTAGCAGGTCTCCGCCTGCCAGCGCCGGTGGTAGAGCCGCAGCAGGTCGTTTGCCGGGTGGCTGTCGGCATCCAGAAGATTGGTGAGCAGCCGCCACAGCTCCGTGCGCCGCGTGCCGTCGGCGAGGACGACGGTGAGCCACGCCTCGACCACCCGCACCTCCACCCGCTGCCCGCTCGCCCTGGCACGGTGGCGGCGCGGCAGGACTGCGGTGAGGTAGGAGCCGTCGGGCAGGGGGCGGCGCACAGTCGGGCGCCGCTTGCGGGTCGAGCGCAGCACGAAACGGGCCCCGGTGTCCTGCACAGCCTCAAGGAAGTCGAACGCGTCGTAGTAGGCGTCTGCCAGCAGGAGCATCGACGCGTCCAGATGTCCCAGCAGACGGCGCGCGTAGGCGAGTTCGCCGACGTCGTCGGGTCCGAAGACCGCGTCCACCAAAGCCCCTGTGCCGCACTCCACGAGGGCGACCAGGCGCACCAGCGGGTAGCCGAACGCGCGGACCCTGCCGATGTGTTTGCGAAAATGCCAGGTCACCGCTTCCTCGTCGGGAGCGGACAGGGTGGTGCCGTCGACGGCGACCAGGCGCAGGCCCTGGTAGAAGGCGCAGGACTGGTGATGGTCGGCCACTGGTCCGGCCAGGATCGAGAACAGGTGGCGCAGCGGTCCGCTTCCCAGCCGGCGCCGGGCACGTGCCAGCGACGAGGGGCACGGACGGGCCACGGGCACGCTGCCCAGTCCCGCCGTGAGCTTGGCCCATACCGCCTGATAGGAGGATCGCTCGAAGAAGGCGAGGGCCAGCACGAAGTACACCACGACGCGCGCCGGGAGCAGCCGCACCCGCTGCGTGCGGACACCGGTGTCCTCCAGGACCGCGTCGACTAACTCGGGGTCGATGATCTCGGTCAACTCGCCCAGATGGCCAGGCGCGTACACGTCCAGGGCTGTCGCGCCTGACCTGACGCTGACAAAATTCTGAGGCAACGGGACCTCCGGGACACTCGCAATGGCTTCGACACCATGCGAACTACCAGAGGTCCCGCCCTCTTGACAGGGCGCACACACCCTTAACGCACTGGCGTTGCACGACGCGGGACACGACCGTGAGTTCGGTCCGTGGCCGACGGTCTATGGCCGCTTCCGGGTCTGGAGGGATGCCGGCGTCTTCACCGCATTGCTGGAAGGCGTGATCGCCGAGGCCGCCCGCCAGGGGCAGACGGATTTGTCCCTGGTCAGCGTGGACTCCACCACCGCCCGCGCCCATCACGATGCTGCCGAGATGTGCATCGGCAAGGAGGTCATGGACGCCCTTGAGGAAGCCGCCGCCGACCAGGAGCGGGCCCGGCAAAAGGGGGCGGCCCGCCGGAACAGAACGGACAGGACGAACGTGGCGACCCCGACCAGGAAGAGCGGCGGCACGTCAGGCGACGGCGCAAGCTCCGCTTGAAGGAGGCCCTGCTCGGCAGGTCCCGTGGCGGGCTGACGAGCAAGGTTCATCTTGCCGCGGACCGCAAGTGCCGTCCGTTGTCGCTCGTCCTGACCGCCGGACAGGCCGCGTGGCCACCGCCGCGTACGTGTGCTGCCGCGTGATAGAGCACGACGGCGTCCTTCCGGAATTCCTCCAGGTACGGAGACTGGCGTCCCACCTGGCCCTCCCTTCCTGGACCTTCAAGATCCACGGTCAGGGTGTCCACTCAAAGGATCAGCCTCAGGATGCTTGGCCAGCGGATGAGGTTGGCATCGAGTTGGCACTCCGGCTCGGCCAATTTCCACGCGGCTGCGCCCAACGCGGACGCTGTGCCGGTCAACGCCCCAATGTCGCATAGGACGCGGGGTACGGCTTCCTACTCTTCATCGAGCGAGTGCCGTTCAGTCTTCGGTCCCCGCCTGCCTGCCGACGCGGATCTGCCACTGCTCGGGTCCGGATTCGACGTACTCCCAGGTAAAGGCGTCGGGGTAGGCGGCCTGGAACTCGCGGCGCAGCGGCTTGGGGTCGTGGTTATTGACCAGGGTGAAGGTCTCACCGGGTGCCAGGCGGGCGAATCGGGCGAAGATCCGCGGATGCCGCTGGCCGTGCGGAAGCTCGCGGACATCGACAACCGCGGGACTCTCCAGGCGCCCGCCGCCGAGCAGCGTCTCAAGGTCCGCAACCAGGGCGGGCAGGTCGGCACCAGGAAGGCCGACGAGGGCGGGCAGGAGCACAGTCCGCTCCACCAGGAGATGAGCCCAGAGCGCTGCCTCGATCGCCCGCGCGATCGCCGCGGCGGAGGTGGCGTCGTCGGCCGAGGACAGTTTGTCGATGTACTGGTCAAGGACCCGCGCGGTGGTACGCAGGGCGCGGACCAGCAACCTGGTCTCGGCCGCGCCCGATGCGGTCGCGTACAGGGCTTGGTCGCAAGCGCTCAGGTAACGATGCAGGTCACTGGTGCAGAAATCGATCAGGGCGGTGCGGAGCGGCTCCCGGGCGTCTGCGACGGGTTCGACCTCCGTCAGCGTGGTCAGCTTGCCCCGCAGCAGCTGCTGGATCTGTTGAAGCGCGCCCTGCGCCTGGACGGCCGGGTCGGTCTCGGTCGACTCGATGTAGATCTCGGAAGATGACGTCACAGTGGCTCCCCTCTCTCCCCACGATTATTACATGTACTATATAGAAAAATCCTCTCGGATGTTGGCGCGGTGAAGGGAACAGGTCATGACGTATGTGATCGCGCAGCCGTGCGTGGACGTGAAGGACAAGGCGTGCGTTGAGGAGTGCCCGGTCGACTGCATCTACGAGGGGCAGCGGTCGCTCTACATCCACCCCGACGAATGTGTCGACTGCGGCGCGTGCGAGCCGGTCTGTCCGGTCGAGGCAATATTCTACGAAGACGACTTGCCGGAGAAGTGGAAGGACTACTTCAAGGCGAACGTCGAGTTCTTCGACGAGCTGGGCTCTCCCGGCGGCGCCAGCAAGCTGGGCCTGATCGAGCGCGACCACCCGCTGATCGCCGCGCTGCCCCACAGCGACCAGGAGGGGTGAGGCGACGTGACCTCCGCACGGAAGAGTCCTCGCCGTCGGCAGGTGAGGGGAGGATCTGCGCGCTGCCGGGACGCCGCTGTGCGTGACGGAGGTGGCCGAGCGGATCCGCGTCCACCCTAACCCGTGCGCTTCCACCTGGACGCCCTCGTAGCCGCGGGCACGGTCGAAGAGCGCGTCGAAGAGCTCGCCGGCCGCGACGCCCGCGTACCGTCCACGCCGCGCAGCGCGGGATGGACCGCGGCGGGAATCGGGGATACCGCCTGCCGGCCCAGATCCTGCACAGCCGGCCGGCGTCGACCCGACCCGAAACGGGTACGGTGGCCGCGGAGGCGGTCCGGGTGTGGGGCCGCTTCCTGACCGATGCCGCCCTTCCAGCAGCCGACGGCCGAGGAGTCCGCCGCCCGGCTCGCCACGCTGTTGGACGACCTGGATTCCACCCCACCCCGGAGGGCGGCGGCGAAGGCCGGGAACCAGAGCGGATCCGGTTGCGGTACTGCCTTCCTGGAACTGGCCGAAGAGCAGGGACAGTTGGTCATCCCATCCACCTGGGCCTCATGCAGGGGTCCTTGGCGGAACTGGGCGCACCAGTGGCAACGACCCGCCTGGAACCGTTCGCCGAACCCGACTTCTGCCTCGTCCATCTGGCGCCCGCATAGCCCCTGCCAACGACCACACTCCTGAACCCGTCACCCACCACAGTCAAGGAGACGTCCATGCACATCGCCGAAACCGGCACCGCTGACCGCCGGCGCGCTCCCCTCCCCGGCGGCCCGACCGCCGAAGTGCTCATCCCCCCGGCGTCTCCGAGCAGGTAGCCGTCTTCCGCATGGAGATTCCCCCGGGCGGCAGCATGCCCGAACACGACCACAGCAGCTCGCAGATCGTCCTGGTGCCGCTGTCGGGGACGGTCGAACTGCGCCACGACGGCGAGAGCCGGACGCTGTCCGCCGGTTCGGCACGCACATCGCCACCGGAGAGCGTGTCGCTCTCGCCAATCCCGGCACCGAGCCTGCCTCGGTCATGGTGGTGGCCTCACCACCTCAGTTCGCGGAGCGGCTGGCATCCTGGCCCGCGGCCTGACCGGCCCGCTGCAACCGACTCCCGCAGGAGAAAGGGAACACATCCATGAACACCATGTCGGCCGCCGTGGCGAGTGCAGCCACCTTCGTCTGGCTCGGAATGGTGCTGGCGATCTCCTTCCTGGAGGCACCGCTGAAGTTCCGCGCTCCGGGGGTGACCGTCCCCATCGGGCTGGGCATCGGCCGGCTGGTCTTCCGAGCGCTGAATCTCGCGGAGGCCGCCCTGGCCGGCGCGGTCATCATCGCGGTCGTCGTGGGCGGCGCGCCTGCTGTGGTCACCTTCCTGACCGTCGTGGTTTCCCTCCTGCTGCTCGACCAGCTGGCTGTGATCCGCCCTCGGCTCAACCGCAGGTCCGACCGAGTACTGGCCGGAGAGGACCTCCCGCGCTCGCGCGGCCACATGTATTACGTGGCCGCCGAGGTGGCCAAGGTCGTCGCCTTGTTCGGCCTGGGGATCAGCCTGTTGACGGTATGACGGTATGACTGCACCAGCGCCGGCGCCAGACACGCTGTCCGAACTTGGCAACGGTGAGCAGTGCGGCAGCGTCCTCCAGGGCCTCCAGGCAGGTGGTCCCCGCGGTCAGCGCGATGCGATGAGGGTCTGGCGGAGCGCGTGTTCGTAGCTGCCGTGGACTGTTGATTTCGGTGCTGCGTCCGGTAGAGGCGGCCGCAGCAAGGCGGGGTCGTCGCTGCGGAGGGTGCCGTTTTGCTCACCGGGCTCCCAGACATCGAGTTCGGGCTTGAACAGGCACAGCGACATGGGCAGGCCGCACCCGCTGATCGACTTCGAGACGGTGACGATGTCGGGCACGAACCCGGCCTCCTCGAAGGAGAACAAGGCGCCGGTGCGGCCGCAGCCCATCCGGATGTCGTCGACGATGAGCAGCATGTCCTGCGCTCGCGCAGCTCCTTCAGAGCGCTCAGCCACTCCGGCCGCGCCACGTTGATGCCGCCCTCGCCCTGCACGGTCTCCACGATCACGACGGCCGGCTTGCCGAGTTCGGACTCCTGGTCCTCCAGCAGCCGCTCGAACCACAGGAAGTCGGGTAACTGGCCTTCGATTTCTCACCTTTTCGGATTGGCTTCGGGGGATCTGGGGTGAGGGTCAGTCCGGTTTCGGTGAGGCAGCCGTTGATGAGCTCGGGGTGACGCTGGATGTGGGCAAGCCCTCGGCGGAGAGTGCGGGTGAGGTGGTCGGGGGCGGTGAATACGGTGTTGGCCATCGGCCCGCGCCGTAACCACGACCAGATGCCTTCCACGGGATTCAAGTCCGGGCTGTAGAAGGTCAGTTGGACAATGGTGAGCCATTCGTGGCCGGCAGCGTACTTGCTCAACCCGGCAGCACGGTGGGGTGTTCAAAGTGAGGTAGGCCGCCGGCGAGGTGCCCGTGGATCGGGTCCTTTTCCGTCGGCCCCCTCCCGAACCGTGCAGGCAGCTTTGACCGCACACGGCTCTCCAGTGATTACTTCCGGGGAAGAGCTGAGCCTCGTCCTGCATGGATGTTGTGGTGGCAGGCGGAGCAGACCACCAGGGTCTTGCGTCGCCGCGCTGCCATCAGGGTCATCCACGGCGGCCGATCCGGCCGACCGGGCCTGTTGAGATCGGCGAGCTTCCGCAGGTGGTGGACTTGAAGTCCCTTTCCCGCGCCGCAGATTTCGCATTTCCCGGCCAGGAGCCGATGGATCAGCTCGTTGCCCGGGCTGGCCATGGTCGGTCGTCAGTCGGTCAGGACGGCGGTGCGTTTGCGGATGAGTGGGATCCCGCCGAAGCGGGCGATCAGTAGTTTCCTTCCCGCGTCGCGCTGCACCACGGCCTCGAAGCAGATCCGGGGTCCGACCGGAGTGCTGATGGTCGCCTTGAAAGCGCGGGCCATCGCCGGGACGGTGGATCGGTGCTTCGCGGCCAGTACTACAGCCGGAGATCTTGAGGGTCGGTGATCGGCGGGATCGGCCGGTGGTGTGCCCAGGGCTGTAGGCGGAGCGGAAGTGGGTCACCGCGGCGTCGGTAGTGGCTGACCTGGGCTCGGGTCTGGTGCAGGCGGCGCCATAACTCGCAGGTCAGGACGGTTTCGACGGGGTGGTGCGGGTTGAGGCGGGTGGCGGCCAGGCAGTGCCGGATGGTGTGGACGGAGGGCCGCAGCAGCGGTCCACGGATCAGCCAGCGACCTCGCTCACGCCGGGGCTGTGGTCTTTTCCCAGGTCGGCCCCCTCTCCCGGCGCTGGAGCGGGTTCGGGTATCTGGGCGCGTTGGACGGCCAGGAAGGCGCTGGCCAGCATGCAGGCAGTGACGTGCCGGTGCCAGGGCGTCCACTTGCGGACCTGGTACTGGGCCAGGCCGACGAGCTGCTTGTTGATCTCGTTGTCCTCCTCGATCTGCCAGCGTCCGCCGACCCGCGCGATGATCTGCGAGACCGTGATCCCGGCCGGGGCGTGGACGAGGAAGTAGGCGACCTCGCGGTGCAGTTCGCCGTCCTTGGCGCGCCGGTTGGGGTGCAGTGAACGCCGCAGCACCAGCCAGTGGGTGAAGGTGTCGGCGGGGTCCTCGTCCTTGACGTGCACGGCGAAGGCGGTCCAGTCGTAGAGCCGTTCGCCCTTGGCGCCGTCCCCGCAGGAGCGGCGTTCCCACTGGTCACGGGTCTTTGCGTAGTGCAGCAGGTCATCGGCTCGCGTGACGGCCGGCTGACGCGGCTTGCCCGGCGGACCGTCCAGCGGCAGGTCGACCGGGACGCCGAAGACGTACGGCGCGCTCTGCCGGTGACACCAGGCGCGCAGTTGCGGGTCCCGCCCGTAGCCGGCGTCCGCCAGGATCCAGGCGAACGGCACCTGCGCGGACCGGGCCTGCTCGAGCATGGCGATGGCCAGCTCGGGCTTGGTGGCGAAGGCGACCTCATCAGGAATGCCGGCTTCCCGGCAGCGGTCCCGGTCGGTGGTCCAGTCCTCGGGCAGGGCCTGTGTGGAGTTGTGATCTCGTGGGCCCCGGCGCGGGAGGGTCGGGGGCCTTGGAGTAAAACGGTGGGGTGTCTCGACCTCAACTTTCGGATGCCGAGTGGGAGTTCATCTCCCCATTCCTGCCGGTCGGTGAGTACGGGCCGTACCCGGAGAACCTGCGGGCGCACTTCGAGGGCGTCGTGTGGCGGTTCAGGAACGGTGCGAAATGGCGGGAGTTGCCCGAACGATTCGGACACTGGTCCACCGTTTACGGCCGGTTTCGGCAGTGGCGGGATGCTGGGGTGTTCACCGCGGTGTTCCAGGGCGCGATCGCCGAGGCGGCGAAGCGGGGCCTGGTGGACTTGTCGCTGGTCAGCGTGGACTCGACCACGGTCCGGGCCCATCATGATGCTGCCGGGATGATCGTGGAGCCCGAGATCCTGGACGCGTTGGAGAAGGCCGCCGCGGAAAAAGGGGCGCCAGCCAGGAACAAGACGGGCAACTGGACCAGGAGCGGGAAGAACGACGACGGCGGTCCGGCGGGAGGCCACTGATGACTACCACGGAAACCGATCTGCCCCTGGTGAGCGCCCAAGAGACCGACGTCGTGCGAGGCGCTGCGCTTCGTACAGCGGCGGGAGCCTCAGTGATCGGCGGGCTGATCCACTATGCGGCGGTCCCCGAACACCTCTCGGAGGGATGGCCGTACGGGCTCTTCTTCACTGCACTGGGTGCCTTCGGATTCGTCTGGGCCGTCCGCATCTGGTTCGGCCCGAACGTTCCGCTCGTGACCGCCGGGCTGTCGTTCAACATCGGCTGTATCGCGCTGTGGGCGGTCAGCCGTACGACCGGACTGTCATTTGGCCCGCAGGCGGCCAGCGGTGAGTCTCTGAACCTGAGAGAGTTCCTGTGCCCCCGACGGACGATCGTCCGTCGGGGGCACAGGAACTCTCGGTTTCTCCGAAACATCTGTCATAATTGACTTTATGGTGGATTCTAGTACTGGTAAATCAGGTCGGGAGCTTGCGGGTGAGACCCGGCAGGCTGTTCTGGATCTGCTGCGCGCCTCCGGAAAGGCCCTTACGGTGCAGCAGATATCCACGGCATTGGGCCTTCACACCAACACGGTCCGGTTCCACCTGGCCCGTCTGAAGCAGGACGACCAGCTCAGGGAGGAGCAGGCGACCGCAGTCGGCCCCGGCCGCCCGAGCATGGCCTACACGGCTGCCCCGGCAGCGGGCAGCGAAGCCGGGGAGGGCTACCAGCTCCTCGCCGAGATTCTGGCGGGCCATCTCGCGTCCACGTCCCCGGAGCCCGAGGCGGCATCGATTGAGGCCGGCCGGGAGTGGGGACGCTTCCTGGCCGAGCGGCGGGCTCCGTTTTCGCACGCGACCAGGGAGGAAGGGCTCGGTCAGGTGCAGGCTCTGCTCGCCCGTCTGGGCTTTCATCCGGAAGTACAGGAGGAGGACAACCGGATCCTCCTGCACAATTGCCCCTTCCGCGAGCTCGCCGACGACCGGCCGGGCATCGTCTGCTCGATTCACCTGGGACTGATGCGCGGAGCCCTCTCGGAGATCGGAGCGCCCGTCGAGGTCACCCACCTCCAGCGGTTCGAGGCCCCACATCCCTGCATCGCGGAATTGAGCAGCTCACAGGAGCAGGGTGAGCGTGACGCTCCAGGATGACGTCGGCAAGCGCTCCTTTTTCTAACAGCCCGGTGGCTCCATGTCGCAGCCACATGCGTCGCTTCAGGCAGGCGAACGTTCTCCGGTCATGCCGTGTGCCCGCCCATTCTTCTGCGCGTACAGCGCCCGATGAAGTGTGGGCGGTCTGCCCCATCTTGCGGCGCACTTAACCTCGATTCGTCGGCAGGGTTGGGCTGCTGATCGGTTCGGCGGTTCGCCCGTAATGTCCTTGGCCGGTGCAGGACAGGCCGTCGCGTGACGCCGCGGCTGCGCCGGGTTCCACGGCCCGGAGACTGCGGCGGTTCCCCTCCTTTCTGATCCTTGTCGGGGCGGTGCCGGCCGTCAGGTGACGGCCGGAAGCTGGGTGAGCCGCCTCCAGCTGATGGTGAACGCGGATGCCCAGGGCCAGGTCCGCTCGATGCACAGATAGCGGCGGCGGGCCAGGCGGGCGGGCAGGTGGTAGAGGCGCAAGCGCATGGTGTCCGGCTCGGCGTCCGCCAGGTCCTGGCTGTAGTGGAGGGTCAGCAGACGGAGCCAGGCGTCGAGGTCGGCCGCGAGGTTCGCGGCGAGCATCCAGCCTGTGTCGATCTGCCATGACTTGGAGGGCAGGTTGTGCAGGCCCATGCCCTTGCTGGTGCGGATGCGGTCTTCGACCTCGGCGTGGTCGCGGTGCAGGGCGTCGAGGAACTGGATCTGGTGGGAGCCGGCGATGCCCCACGTGTGGCGGATGTTCGTCGCCGTGATGGAGTACCGCCAGCTGGTCTTCGTCTCGAAGGTCAGCTTCTTCAGCTGCCGCCGGGACGGCCGCACCCTGCGTCAGCCGCATCCCCTCTGGCCAACCCTCGCGCGTGTTCACGCCGGTCACCACGGTCGGCCGGATCTGGCGGCAGTTCCAGCTCAAGCCGCGTCTGGCGCCTCCAGCCCGGTCAGCAGTCGACGCACTGTCGAGTCCGAAACGGGGTTACCGAACAGGCCCTGGTGGTGGCGCTGGAGCTGCTCCGCCTCCAGCACACTCCTGGCGCCGAGCACGATCGCCACGGCGAGCTGGACCAGCACCCCGACCCGCTCCCGCCAGCCGCTGGCTGCGCTGGAGGGCAGTACACCCGCGAGCCCCCGTGTCAGCCCGATCCGGTCCGCCAGCCGGCGCAGCAGCACCACCCCCGCATGCCCCACCAACCCCTTCCCGTCGGCCGTCACGACAGTCCCCGGTCCCACCCTGTACGCTCGACCACCAGAAGGGTGTCCTGACTCCTGCACCGGCTACGAACTCGACACTCGCATCCTTGCAGCTCAGCGGCACCTTTCTGCTGTCATGGTGTCAACTCACCTAATTCCGCTGAATAGCCGGGGTTAACAGTTTCGAGCCTGCCACAGGCTGCTGTCGGACAAGAGGCGGCCCCCTGCAGTTCCAGCCCCAGCCATCCCACTGGGGGCTCCGGCCCCCATGACGGCGATTGCGATCCCTCGCCACAGCCACAGCAGACGTCAACAGCGCCGGCGTAGATCACTTCCATGAAGCGGACGGGTGCGCACGCTCCACAGTCGATGCGTTCGTCCGGGTGGGGGGTAGAAGGCTCTCAGCCTGTGCGCAGGTGCATTCGACACGGCACTCGTCGACGCAGGCGCGGTCCTTCACGCCCACACAAGTCTGCGCGATCACGTAGGGCACGGTGGCTTCCTCGGCAGGTGCGAGCTTTTAGACGAAAAATACATGTGTTAATCTGCCTCAAGTTGCCTGACCTGCCTGTCGAGAGGTCGGCAGGTTTCTTTGCCAAGTCACCGCCGAGGTCAACCTCTGCTCCGTAGTACAGGAGTTGGCTGACGAGGGCCCTCTGTAATTTCTCTATGTGGTACCCGCACGAATCTGAAGAACCCCTCCCAGGCACGGTGAGTCGTGCCTGGGAGGGCGTCCCAGAGCCGGCTCCGTGCCGATCGGAAGGAACCCGGAGTGAGTATGAACGTGCCTGTCCCGACGACTGTGTTCCCGTCGCCGGTTCGCGTGCCTGGCGGGGACCGGGGCAGGAGGGGGGTCGGCTGGCTGACGACGACCGATCACAAGGTGATCGGCAGCCTCTACCTGGTCACGGCGTTCGCGTTCTTCCTGCTCGGCGGAGTGATGGCGCTGCTGTTGCGCGCCGAACTGGCCCGGCCGGGCCTGCAGATCTTGACGAACGAGCAGTTCAACCAGACGTTCACCATGCACGGCACGGTGATGCTGCTGATGTTCGCGACCCCGCTGTTCAGTGGCTTCGCGAACTGGATCATGCCCCTCCAGATCGGTGCCCCCGACGTGGCGTTCCCGCGCCTCAACATGCTCGCGTACTGGCTCTATCTGTTCGGGTCGCTGATCGCCGTGGGCGGTTTCCTCACCCCGCAGGGTGCGCCAAGCTTCGGCTGGTTCGCCTACGCACCGCTGTCCGACGCCGTGCACAGCCCCGGCATCGGTGGCGACATGTGGATCATGGGTCTCGCCATGTCCGGCTTCGGCACGATCCTGGGTGCCGTGAACTTCATCACGACGATTGTGTGTCTGCGCGCCCCGGGCATGACGATGTTCCGGATGTCCATCTTCACCTGGAACGTCCTGCTCACCTCACTGATCGTGCTGATCGTCTTCCCGGTGCTGGCCGCCGCGCTGTTCGCCCTGGAGCTGGACCGCAAGTTCGGCGCCCACATCTTCGACGCGGCCAACGGCGGAGCGCTGCTGTGGCAGCACCTGTTCTGGTTCTTCGGCCACCCCGAGGTGTACGTCATCGCGATTCCCTTCTTCGGGATCATCTCGGAAGTCATCCCCGTCTTCGCCCGCAAGCCGATGTTCGGCTACCTCGGCCTCGTCGGGGCGACCATGTCCATCGCCGGCCTGTCCATCACCGTGTGGGCACACCACATGTTCGCCACAGGAGGCGTACTCCTGCCGTTCTTCTCCTTCATGTCGATGCTCATCGCGGTCCCGACCGGGGTGAAGTTCTTCAACTGGGTCGGGACGATGTGGAAGGGCTCCCTGAGCTTCGAGACCCCGATGCTCTGGACCCTCGGCTTCATGGTCACCTTCCTCTTCGGCGGACTGACCGGTGTCCTGCTCGCCTCACCGCCCATCGACATGCACGTGACCGACTCCTACTTCGTCGTGGCCCACTTCCACTACGTCGTCTTCGGCACCGTGGTCTTCGCGATGTTCGCCGGATTCCACTTCTGGTGGCCCAAGTTCACCGGCAAGATGCTGGACGAGCGACTAGGCAAGATCACCTTCTGGACACTCTTCCTCGGCTTCCACGGGACCTTCCTCGTCCAGCACTGGCTCGGCGTCGCCGGCATGCCCCGCCGCTACGCCGACTACCTGGCCTCCGATGGCTTCACCACGCTCAACACCATCTCCACCATCAGCTCGTTCCTGCTCGGCATGTCGATCCTGCCCTTCCTCTACAACGTCTGGCGCACCGCCAGGTACACGCCTCGGATAGAGGTCGACGATCCATGGGGCTACGGCAGGTCCCTGGAATGGGCAACCTCGTGCCCGCCCCCACGCCACAACTTCACCCACCTCCCCCGCATACGCTCCGAATCCCCGGCATTCGACCTGCACCACCCCGAAGTGGAGACAGCCAGGTGAACCCCGACCGCGACCTCCAAATCAGCAACGAACTCGCGCTTGGTCTCAACGACATCATGGAGTACCTGGCCCGGCAGGCTGAGTTGAAGAAAGTACGCGACGCCGCGGAGACCTTCGCTGACCGACTGCCATGGCTGACGACCCCTGAGCGCGAAGCTGTGGTCGAGGTGTACACCGCTGACCGGCAGGACGTATCGCATGAGGTCCTGTTGCGCATCGCCGACCGCACCGTCGAACTACGGGGAGAGTACGAGGCTCGCTACCAGGCCCTCCGCGCGAGACTCATCTCAGCGTGGATGATCGTCATTGCCGTCTCAGTGATGTTGACCTCGTTCGTGGTGCCATAGGCCGGCCACGGCGCTGCTTGTGGGCCACCGGTCCGGTCGGGGCACCGCAGGTGCGGGTGTGGGGAAGCAAGTGGTTCCGCGCCCTTGGTCCGGGGTGCCCGCCTCCTGCCGATGCTCCTCCGGTGATGGGGCGGACCGCGCACAGCGAGCAGCACCTGATCCACGTCCCGGCTCCGTACCGCTGATGGCCCTGTCCGGCAGTGGTCTGGCCGGTGCAGCGGCAAGGCGGACGGCACCGCAGACCGGCAAGCTACAACATGCCGTCGCACAGCAGGCAAGGGTCATCACGGTGGTGTGTGTACGCAACGGGACGCTGGAGAGGGGCCGATCGCGCCAGGGACGGAGGACAGGGCGATGGCGGGGGCGTGGGATGCTCCGGGCATGTCCCGAAGCAGCAACGACAAGGTGCCTCGCGACTAGGTGATCGATGACCCCTGGCCGCACGCTGCTCTCGCGCACTACGGCCAGGCACTTGCCCGCAACATCGAGCGTGCCCTCGCCTCCAGCGGCCACAGCATGCGCGCCCTGGCGAACGCCATGGGCATCACGCACTCCACCATCAGCCGGGTCGCCCATGGACGTGTCCCGCGGGACCTGGGCACCCTGGCTCGCCTGTAGGTTGCCATCGCCTTCCACATCTGGCCCGGTCCTGCGGCCGTGCCATCTCCCGCCGCCCGCCAGTAGCACCGGCCAGGGGGCTCATCTCCCGCACGGTGCGCTGGGCTCGCGCGGTGTCGCACTATTCCTCTAGGCCCAATGCCGTGACTCTGTTGGTGATGTTGGCGGGGTCATGTGGCGGCTGAGCACAGGGTGCGGAAGCGGGTGGCCCGGCGTCGCGTTCTGGGTTCGGCATCGAGCCAGTCCGCGACACGGACGATGTTGCAGGCCAGCGCGGTGAGCACGTGCTGGACGTGCGTCTTCTTCAGGCCGCGGTAGCGGGAACGGCGCAGACCGTGGGCTCGGACGTTCTGCGAGAGGGTGGCTTCGGTTCCAGCCCGGATCGCGTAGCGGCGCTGCCACTCTTCGGTGGTCTGGTCGAGTCTGTTGTGCGTCTGGATCTCGTGGAGTTCGCGGGTGGGCAGCAGGGCGAGGGCTCTTGGCCGGGTGGCAGAGGTGGTGCACTGCGGGCGGACTGGGCAGGCCTGGCAGTCGGCTTTGGCGAACTTGACCTGGATGTAGTCGTGTCCGCTGATCCGCAGTGGTCTCCACTCACGGCTGACCGCGCCCTGTGGGCAGGTGGCCTGCTGGTTGTCCCAGTCGACGGGGAAGGCCGATTTGCCGAAGCCCGAACCGGCCTTGGCCTGGCGGCTGTGGTCGGGGACCACCGGGCCGAGCAGCGTGATGCCGTGCACCCGAGCGGCCCGTTCGATGTGTGCCGGGGTGGTGTAGCCGGCATCGACCACGTGCTCGCAGGGCAGTAATCGAGACCGGCATCCCGGTCTACTTCGCCGACCCGCACAGCCCCTGGCAGCGCGGCACCAACGAGAACACGAACGGCCTGTTGCGCCAATACTTCCCGAAGGGAACTGACCTTTCTCGATGGGCGGCTGAGGCCCTCGCCGAGAGCTTCTGGCAGGGGCTGAAGAGAGACGATGCACCAGAGGCTCTTCACGACGATCAGCCAGGCCAGGCTGGAACTCTTCCAGTGGCTGACGTACTACAACGGGCGAAGGCGCCACAGCTCGCTCGGCTACCTCTCACCCGTCGAGTTCGAACAGCAGCACCAAACAGAACGTAGACTCACACTCGCGGCATGAACCCCTGTGTCCACACTCCGGGGGGCACCTCACCGAGAAGCGCACCCACGACTACGTCCGGCACGGCACCACCCCGCCGGCGGCCGAGGCCCGGTAGTCCAGGCGGCCGCCGCGCGTTGCCGCGTTGCGCCGCAGCTCCCGCGAGATTGTCGACGGGGACCGGCCCAGCCTGCGAGCAACCTCCCGCACCCCGCACTTTTTGACAGCCAAATCAGCGCCGAGGGCCTCACCTACAAGAAGGCCTGCGCCAGGGATCCCCCAGAGTCGTTCAACTCGGCCCAGACCGTCTTACCGCGCCGGGCATGGCGCGTTCCCCAGTGCTCGGCGAGCTGGGCAACCAGGAACAGGCCGCGACCACCCTCGTCGAAGACTCGGGCCCGGCGCAGATGCGGGGTTGTGCTGCTGGCATCGGAGACCTCGCACAGGAGGGCGCGGTCGCGAATCAGGCGCAGTCGGATGGGAGGCCGACCATAGCGGATGGCGTTGGTAACCAGTTCGCTGACCACCAGCTCGGTGCTGAAGCCGAGCTGCTCCAGTCCCCAGGTGCTCAACTGCTTGGAGACCCTCGACCGTGTCAAGGAGACGGCGGCGGGGTCGGCGTCCAGATCCCAGGTGGCGACCTGGTCGGCCCCGAAGGCGCGGGGGCGGGCCAGGAGCAGTGCGACGTCGTCGTCAGGTCGAGCGGGCAGCAGGGCTTCGAGCACGGTGTCGCAGGTGGCCTCCAGGGAGGGAGGAGACTGGGCGAGGGCTTGGCTCAGCGCGGTGAGGCCCTCGTCGATGTCGTGGTCGCGGGCCTCGATGAGGCCGTCGGTGTACAAGGCCAGGATGCTGCCTTCGGGCAGGTCGAACTCCGCCGCTTCGAACGGGAGGCCGCCCAGGCCCAGCGGCGGGCCGGGGGGCAGGTCGAGGACGTCGACGGTGCCGTCCTGGCGCACCAAGACGGGCAACACATGGCCGGCGCGAGCGAGTGTGCAGCGGCGGGAGACGGGATCGTAGACGGCATACAGGCAGGTGGCACCGACGTCGCCGTCGGCTTCGATGTCCGGGTCGGTGGAGGCTTCGCCGGAGAGGCGGATGACGACGTCGTCGAGGTGGGTGAGGAGTTCGTCGGGCGGCAGGTCGATATCGGCCAGGGTGCGGACCGCGGCGCGCAGTCGGCCCATGGTGGCGGCGGCGGGGATGCCGTGGCCGACCACGTCGCCCACGACGAGGGCCACGCGGGCTCCGGACAGCGGGATGATGTCGTACCAGTCACCGCCCACACCTACCTGCCCGCCGGCGGGCAGGTAGCGGGAGGCGACCTCCATGGCGGACTGCTGTGGCGCATGGCGCGGGAGCAGGCTGCGCTGCAGGGCGAGAGCGGTGGCGCGCGCGTGCGTGTAGCGGCGGGCGTTGTCGACGGCCACCGCTGCTCTGGCGGTCATCTCCTGGGCGAGGAGGAGGTCCTCGTCGTCGAAGGGGTCCGGGTTACGGCGGCGGAAGAACTGCACGACGCCCAGGGTGGCGCCACGGGCGCACAGCGGCACCACCAGCGTCGAGTGGATGCCGTGGGCGTTGGTGGCGAGGCTGCGATCCGGGGCCGCCGCCGGCCAGTCCGAGGCGGGGACGTCGAAGGGGTGGAGGGAGGGATGTCCGGTAGCCAAGGCGTACGCGTGCGGCGATCCATCGGGGTAGGTGTGGAGCTGTTGCGGCTGGATCGTCGATTCCGGGCAGCAGTCCCGCACTGACTGCCGGGCTACCCGGCGCATCACGGGCGGGTCCGGTGCCGAGGTGTCCTGTCCTCGGAAAGCCGAGTCGAGCAGGTCTACGGTGACAAGGTCGGCGAAGTGCTCGGTGGCGAGATCCGCCAGCTCCTGGGTGGTGCGGGCGATGTCCAGGGTGGTCCCGATGCGTTTGCTCGCCTCGTTGACCATGGACAGCCGCCACTGCACGCGGCGGTCCCGCTCCTCCTGGAACACCACGACGCGCTGCTCGGAGACGCGGTCCGCATACCTGGTCGTCTTGTCGATCAGCTTGCGTGTCGCCGCGCTGATCAGCTCGACATCGCCCGTGAGCCTGGACATCCGCTCGAGCAACCGGTCGAGCATGACGCTCTGCCCGAGCCGGAGACCCCGCAGCATCAGGCTCATGGGCTTTCCGCGCCGAGCCAGCCACCGCGCGCGCTCCAGCTCGGCGGGCGGCATCTCGACCTCGCTCGGCTCGATACCGCGTTCAAGGCCGAACAGCAGGGCGGTGACGTGGTCGGCGACGTTCGCCAACGTCAGGTTGGTGATGTCCGGGTCTTCCCACAGTTCGGGGACTTCACGCCGCAAGCACCGCTTCACGTCGTCGATCAGCTGGTCCGCGTCCAAACGGAACTCATACGCGACATGGGACACAAGACTGTTCGGGGTGAAGTCCACAAACAAGACGTTACGCCGTCAGGCGCGTATGGCTTGCCGCGGATGCCCGACTCCGTGCGCGGACCGTGGCCCGCAGGCCGATCCGTACGTCACCTGGCTGCCGACGGGCGGTCCGAACGGGACAATCTTGGTCCAGGCCTACAGCGACAAACAACTGCACGAGAGCACGGACAACGGCGCGACCTGGGTACACATGTTCTCCAACACCGCCAGCGGCTACAGCCGCGGCCGCTCCCCCTCTCCGACGGCAAGAGCCTCCTCTGGTCACCCTGGCGGCGTCCTGACCACCAACGGCGCCAACAAGGTGGCTACGGCATCGACGACTACGGCGGCGGCATCTCGACCGGCGCCACGTACAAGATGCGGAACAACCTGAGCTCACAGGTGCTGGGCGTGCCCAACACCAGCGCCGGATCCGAGGTCGTCCACAGGTCTCGGGCCGGGTCGGCAAGGGCGGGGAGGCAGCGTCAGGTGCCGATCCGCCCGCCGCTCTTCCCTCGCTGTGCGGAACCGCCGCCTCCCTGCTGGACCCGCGGTTGCCCGCCCGGACATGGACGGCAACGAGGTGCTGATCGCCTTCGCTGATCGTCATCATGCGCGGCATTGCATCACTTCCTGGTGAATACTGCTGACCGGCGGTGATCTCTATTTGCCGGAGCCGGCGGTGAGGCCACTGATGAGGTGGCGTCACCGATGACGTACAGGGCGAGGACCGGCAGGGTGGCCAGGGACTCGCGTCGGGTGCAGACGGCAGCGACCGGCAGCGCCGATTCAGAGGATCCGATCGAGCTTCCCATGGAGGCGATAGATCTTGACGCCTTCCGGCACGCCCACCAGGGCGACACGTTCTGGTGCGGGTTGTGGCTGGGCGGCTGCGGCATCCGGCTGACGACCAAGCTGTACGTGGATAGGGCCTGCCACTTTGCTCATGTGCCGCGTCCGAACGTGCCGGACTCGCCGTGCCGCCCGCGAAGAACGGCACGGAGTGGCCCGGTCGTGCTTCCCCGCTGCTGGTGGGCTCCGCCCCTGGATGGGCCAGCCCCTGTGTGGACCCCAGGCGTGCGTCGATGCGGGATCAGGTTTCCTTCCGATTCCTTGAGGTCCACCTGGTACCGCGGCGGTGGCATCGTAGACCGCTGGTACTCCGGCGACGCCCTGGTCAGCGGCCACCCCACCTCGCGGATACTGGGACCGCAGCTGCTGCCCGCCATGTTCCACGCCGAGCGCGCGAACGCCCTCGCGTCGCTGAAGCTCATCGAGGCACTCTCGGCGGACGTCCTGCTGCCCGGTCACGGCCCGGTGCACCGCGGATCCGTGAGCGAGGCGGCCCAGCGCGCCCGGGCACTCGCCAACTGACGGCCTCCGTGAGCCCGCCGACTCAGGGCCGCGGGGTTCCCGGCTGGACGGTGTCGAGGTAGGCCCGCAGCGCGTCCCGGTTGCGGGCCAGGCAGTCGATGCGGCTCTGGATGCGCCTTCGGTCATCGTTCCCGTTCAGCGCACGCGACCCAGATGGATCACGCTGACGCGGATCTGCTGGTCGCTGATCTCATACATGACTCGATAGATCCCGACATGGATGCGCAGCAGGTCGGCGCTGCCGAATGCCCCCTCCGGGCGGGGATTGTCAGCCAGGCGCTCGACGGCGGTGAACACCTGCCGCACACCGTGGGGGTCATCCTTGGCGAACCGCTCCGCCCGGGCGAGGGCTTCGGGCTCCCAGATGACCTCGTAGCTCACGCCTCACCCTCGCCGAACACGCGCCGGTAGGCCTCATGGTGCGGGACGCCGACGTCTTCGCCGCGGGCCTGGCGCGCGTGGTAGGCGGCCAGTGCCCGCAGTTCTTGCAGTTCGAGGGCGTCGGCGGGGCTGACCAGTATGGCCACGGTCTGCCCATGATCGGTGATGGTGACCGGTTCACGGGTGGCGCTGACCTCGCGTGCGATGGCGCCCAGCCGGGCGCGGGCTTCCACGATCGAATAGGTCGTCTCAGTCATGCACACCACCTTACAGGAGTGTGCACTTTCGGGAATGGCTGTGCCGTGCGGCGCATGTGCGGAGCGACACTTGCTGCGTCTGATGCGGTCATGCCATGGAGGTGGGTCGTGGCCCTGATTTCCTTGGGCCGGCGGATGCGGACGGGCTTCGGCCTGATCAGCGGGCCGTGGGTGTGCGCACGGTCATGGTGATCTTCCAGTCGCCCGCCATGGGGATCTGCACGCCGCTCGCCGACCAGTGTCCGGTGGCGATGCGGTCGGGTACGACGGGCAGCAGGCCGATGCTTGTGGCGTCGAGGGTGAAGGCGACCTTCACCTCGGGGCACGTCGAAGGCCCTGCCATGGGGACGCACCACATAGACGTGCATCTCGTTGCCGCCGACGCGGGCCGGGCCGCAACCTGATGTAGTCGCACTCGGACAGACTGCGACGCTCGCCTTTGTCTCCGTTGTGTCGCCGCATTCGATAACACAGGCGGGGCCGGGAGCCCGGCCGCATCGCGATCAGTCCGGCGACTGATACGCGCCCGGAGCCACGCGCGCTGACCTTCACCACCGGGGTGACGCCGCGCCGTCCCCAGGTGCGCCCCCTCGGCGGTCTGCGGGTGAAGCCGGCTTCGTCCTCGAAACAGCCCCATCCACCGCAGGCCGCCCGCGCACTCTTACCTCCGCCCAGGTCGCCTCCTTCCAGGCGGCAACCGCTCCCTCGTCGCGCTAGCGGCCTGCCGAATGGGGACCTGCGGGGTGAAGCCGAGCTGGCGCACCAGCCGGGTGGCCCCCGAGACGCTGTGGAGACGTGGAATTTCTGGCCGATCAACCCCGTCCTCCTGGAGACCTTCGACTGGATGTGGACCGCGAGCGAGCCGGCTCGCCGCTGGTCGGCGCACCGCCACCCCGACCGGGACGACGTTGGCGAGCACGGCCGGCTGGAGGAGGCCGCGCTGGCCCGCGACGCCGACACCGTGACCGAGGTACTGGCCCAACACCTCACCCTGACCGCGGCCGGACTGACCGGCTGCACCCCCACGAACCCGTGAAGGAAGCCTGACGCGCCTCACCCTCCTGGCGGAGGGCGTCGTCGCCCGGGCCGTCGAGCCCGCGTCGGTGACGACAGAGCCGCGCTGCTGTTTCTCGTCAACATCCACGGGCCTCAAGGCCCCTGACTGCTGCCCAAACCACCGGACAAATTGCTGCCGCTGGAAGCGGACAGAGCCACCCGAGCCTAGTCACGCGTCTGCGACGGTCGTGGGTGATCTGCGACAGCGCCGGCTGCTACCCGTTCTCCTCCGACGACAACGGACACCTGTACCGCTCGCAAACGACCGTGACTTGTCCATGCGGTGTACTCGCCCGCCCGCCCGGCTGCCCAATGCCCCGGAGGCAGCCCGTCAAGTCAGGCTCGACGGGACGATCCCGTAACGGCGCATCTTGCGGTACATCGTGGCGCGGGAGATCCCGAGGTCCTGCGCGGTCCGCTGGACGTTGGAGTTGCGGTCCATCAGCCCACGCAGAATGGCGTCGCGTTCCAGCGCCTCGATGGTGGTCAGGACCTTGTGCGAAGACGCCCGGCATTCCGGCGGTAGGTCCTCCACGTGGATCACGCGGCCGGAAGGCCGCCGTGCCAGGCCGCGGATCACCGACTCGAGTTGCCGGACGTTCTCCGGCCAGGGGCATCGCAGAAGCAGGGCCAGCGCATCTGGGGAGAACGTGCTCTCGCCGCTCGGCCGGTACTTGCGCAGGAACAACCGCGCCAAGTGCTCGATGTCCCCATAGCGATGGCGTATGGGCGGCACCTCCACGGTGGCACCGCGGAACTGGTCCGGCTGGTCGTCGGTGCTGACCATCGACGGCTGGCTGGTCATCACCAATTGCCCCGTGGCGGTGCCGTCCAAGTGCGTCAACAGGCTCCTCAGCCGCCGCAGTAGCTGGTCACCCAACAAGTGGACGTCGCACAGGAGGAGCACCCTGGACGGCACGGCAAGCAGCTCTCCGATGTCGTGCAGCCAGCGCTCGGTGACGGCTGCCGAATCCGACGGCGGCGGTTCCGCCATTTCCAGCCGACGTCCGGCGCCATGGGCCCGGTGCAGGGCCTCGACCAGCGTCCTCTTGCCGACGCCGACTTCGCCCAGGAGATGAAGCCACGTCCCGGCCATGAACGCCGCTTCGCTGTCGGCGACGGCGCGCAGCCACTGCGGGGACGAGCCGACCAGTCCCAGGACCGGCCGAGCAGGTGTGGCGGAAACCGCAGGGCCGGGCTGGGAGCGTCCGATCAGCCGGACTCGGAAGACGGCGCCCGCGTCGCTGTCCTCGCGCCGACAGCGACTGACCCTGAGTTCGGCTACCCGTCCCGAGGGCAGGGCGATGCTGCGGGTCCCTTCAAGCCGGGGATGGTCGGCGATCTCACGGGCGTGGTCGAGCAGCGCATAGTGATCCGGCCCGGTCACGGCGGCACTGAGCTGTTCGTTCATCATGACTACATCGCGGTTGAGAGCCAGCACGGGTCCCGGCCGCGCCGAGGAGCACGCCTCCATGTAGTCCTGGAAAAGAGCCCGCTCGCGCCGCGAGGTGATCGCCGCGATTTCAGCCTCGATCTGGGCCGCAACCGAGCGGGCGAAAGCCATCAGCATGCCGTCGGAGCCCTGACGGATGGTAGTGAGGTTGAAGGCTCCCAGCAGGGTGCGCCGGGTGGGATGCAGGATCGGTACGGCCGCACAGTGGAAGTCCCGCAGTGCCTCGACGTAGTGCTCCATCCCGGCGATCATGACCGGGCGGCCGCTGGCCAGCGCGGTCCCGATGCCGTTGGTGCCCACGTAGCGCTCGGCGAACACATGGCCCGGGGCCAGGTGCACGCGGTTGAGGGTCGTCGTCAGCCCCTCGTGGGAGACCTTCCGGGAGAGGACCACGCCGTTGCGGTCTGTGATCATCGTGGAGACCGGGTCGTCGGCGAGTTGCTCGTGCAGCCTGGCCAGGATCGGCAGCGCCGCCCTGGCGAGGGGGCTGTCCAGATTGGGGTTGTCCAGGTACGGAGCGTCGAGGCTGCCCGGCTTCACCTCGTATTCCATAGAGCGATGCCATGAGGCGACCACGAGCGGCCGTGCGCTTGGCTCCTTGGTGACTTCCAGGTAGAGCTCTTTGGCTGCTCTCAGTGAGCTTCCGGGTTGTTGGCGGGGCATTAACACTCCCGTACGGCGCGCGTCACAATCCCTCGGTGCAGTGATTGGACCAGCTCGACGGCGTGACGCCTACGGCATGTATCACATTGAGACATTCGCGGACGGATTCTGAGACATCGACCTGCGATCGGTGACCTGTGTAATCGGCGCACCACCCACCCGCCGACTCGCAGGGAGCCGCTATGAAAGCCGTGCAGGTCATCGAGTACGACGAGCCGCCCGTGTTCGTGGACGTGCCGGACCCGCAGATCACCCGTCCGCTGGATGTGATCGTGAAGATCGGGGGCGCCGGTGTCTGCCGGACCGATCTGCACATCCTCGAAGGACAGTGGAAGGAAAGGAGCGGGGTCGCCCTTCCGTACACGATCGGTCACGAGAACGCCGGTTGGGTCGCGGAGGTCGGGCAGGCCGTCACCAACGTCAAGGTCGGTGACCCGGTCATCCTGCACCCGCTGGTGACCTGCGGTCTGTGCCGCGCCTGCCGGGCCGGCGACGACGTGCACTGCATGAACTCGACCTTCCCCGGGATCGACACCGACGGGGGCTACGCCGAGTACCTGAAGACCACCGCCCGCTCGGTCGTGCCTCTCGACCCGTCCCTCGAGCCGGCCTCGGTGGCGGCCCTGGCCGACGCCGGGCTCACGGCGTACCACGCCGTCGCCAAGGCGGCCCGGGTGCTGCGGCCCGGTGACAAGGCCGTGGTCATCGGCGCCGGCGGACTCGGACACATTGGCATCCAGGTGCTGCGGGCCCTGTCGCCGGTCGAGATGATCGTCATCGACCGCAGCCCCGAGGCCCTCGCGCTGGCCAAGGAGCTCGGCGCCGACCACACGCTCGTCGCGGACGGCAGCGAAGCCGACCGCGTACGGGACCTCACCGCGGGGCACGGGGCGGAGGCCGTCCTGGACTTCGTCGGTGAGGGCGGCGCCGTCGAGACGGGCATGGCCTGCCTGCGCCGCAACGGCAACTACTACGTCATCGGCTACGGCGGCCACCTCCACGTGCCGACGATCGAAGTCATCTCCACGGAGATCAACTTCATCGGCAACCTCGTCGGGTCCTACAACGACCTCTCCGAGCTGATGGTCCTGGCGGCCCAGGGCAAGGTCAGCCTGCACACCCAGCGCTACCCCCTCGCGTCCTTCCAGGACGCCCTCGCCGACCTGGCCGCCGGTGCCGTACGCGGCCGAGCGATCTTGATCCCCTGACACGTCCAAGGAGCACTTCCATGCGCACGAGACCCTACAAGCGGTTCGCCGCCGTCGCGGCCGTCGCGGCCCTGACCGCCACCGCGTGCACCGCCGCCCAGGACCAGGCACAGCAAAAGCCGAAGGAGAAGGCCCCGCTCTTCAGGCTCAACTCGGAGATCAGCTACAAGAAGTACGGCAAGGACTACCCGGACACCAAGGTGGAGGACTTCCCGGGGCCGTGCAGCTATGAGGCGATCAGCCGGAAGGACTACTCCGGGCAGACGCTGAAGATCATCAGCCATGCCGTCCCGGTCATCGGCGAGCCGACCCAGCTGCACGCCAAGCAGTTCGAGGACATCACCGGCGGGAAGGTCGAGGTGGTCAACGTCCCCTTCGGCGAGCTGCATCAGAAGATCCTCACGCCCCTCCAGGCGGGCCAGCCCGCCTACGACGTGATGTTCTACCCCTCGCTGTGGATCGGCGACATGGCCCCGTACCTCGCGCCGGTGCCGCAGAAGTATCTGGACACTCCCGGCATGAAGGACGTCACGGGTACCTATAAGAACGTGGCGACTTGGAACGGAAAGGTCGTGCAGTACCCCATGGACGGGGACCGGCACTACCTCAAGGTCCGCAGCGACGTGCTGAACGACCCCAAGCAGCAGGCGGCCTACAAGGCGGCCACGGGCAAGGAGCTGAGAGTTCCGAAAACCTGGGCCGAATACCAGGACGTCGCCAAGTTCTTCACCGGCAAGGACTTCGATGGCGACGGCAAGCGCAACTACGGCAGTGCCGAGGTGACCAAGCGCGACGATCTGACCTTCTCCGCGTTCATCAGCCGTGCAGCGCCGTACGTGAAGAACCCGGACGTCAAGGGCGGTGTCTTCTTCGACCTTGAGACCATGAAGCCGCTGATCAACACGCCCGGCTTCGTCCGCGCCCTGGACGACATGGTGAAGGCCAAGTCGACCTGGGCACCCGGTGGCGCCAACTTCGGCCTGGGAGACGAGATCTTCTCCTTCGGAGGCGGCCAGACGCTGATGTCGTACTCGTGGGACGACGCCTTCATCCAGGCCCAGCAGCCGGACAGCAGGATCCGCAACAAGGTGCAGGCGGCGCCACTGCCCGGATCCAGCGAGGTCTACAACCGCACCACCAAGTCGTGGGACACGAAGGCGAACCAGGCTCCCTACTTCACCTGGGGCTGGACTTCGGCGGTGGCCAAGGCCTCGCGCCACCAGGAGATGGCCTTTGACTACCTGTGCTTCTTCAGCAACGAGGCCAACACCGCCCTCGACCTGACCATCGGCCGGTTCGGCGTCAACCCCTACCGCTACTCCCACTTCGACCCGAACTTCTGGGAGAGGCTGGGCTGGGACCCGAAGGTAGCCAAGTC
Source organism: Streptomyces sp. NBC_00271 (assembly GCF_036178845.1). Classification (NCBI taxonomy): domain Bacteria; kingdom Bacillati; phylum Actinomycetota; class Actinomycetes; order Kitasatosporales; family Streptomycetaceae; genus Streptomyces; species Streptomyces sp. NBC_00271. Next base: position 59,824 of record NZ_CP108071.1, read on the forward strand.
GTACGTGAAGACGCTCTCCGGCATGGAGGAGAGCCGCAACCGCGTCTTCGACCTGCGCGTTCCCGGTGTCAACCAGTACATGTCCGCGCTGGCCAACGGTGTCGCCACGGCTCTGGCCGGACAGAGCTCCCCCCAGCAGGCGCTGGACGGCGTGGCCAAGGAATGGTCCAAGATCACCGGCCAGATCGGCAAGGACAAGGTCCAGAGCGCCTATCGCAACGTGGTCGCGCTCGAGGACAACTCGATCCGACCGTAGGACGCCCCGGGTGGCCGGACCGGACCGGCCGGCCACCCGGGGGCGCCCGCCCCCTTCCGCAAGGAGAACCATGGACGGCCTGCGCCGGCACAAGAGCATGTTCCTGCTGCCGGGACTGCTCACGCTCTTTCTGATCATCATTTTCCCGCTTCTGTTCACCATCCGGGTCAGCTTCTCCGGCTGGAACGTCAGCAACCCTCAGATGGACTTCATCGGAGGCGCCAACTACACCGCGATGCTGGACGACAGCCGCTTCTGGGCCTCCATCACCCGGCTGATCCTGCTGGCAGGCGGCACGGTCCTGATCCAGTACGTCATCGGGTTCGGTATGGCCCTGCTGGTCTGGCGCGAGGCACGCGGCCGCAGATTCTGGCGGGTGCTGTTCCTCGTCCCCATGATGACTACGCCCGTGGTGATGGCCGCCATCTGGCAGACGATCTTCCATGAGTCGCTGGGGCCGGCGAACGATCTGCTGGGGATGCTGGGTCTGACGAAAGTTCCCTGGCTCACCGAGTCCGGTCCGGCGCTGGTCGCGCTGATGACCGTCGAGGTCTGGCAGTGGACCCCCTTCATGTTCCTGTTGCTGCTGGCCGGCCTGCTCAGCCTTCCCAAGGAACCGTTCATGGCCGCCGCGATCGACGGCGCCGGCACCTGGCGCACCTTCTGGAAGGTGACCTTCCCGCTGATGGCGCCGGTCTCGGTCGCGGCGGTCATCATCCGGCTGATCGAGGCGTCCAAGCTCTCCGACAGCGTCTATGTACTGACGTCCGGCGGGCCGGGCTCCTCCACGGAGACCCCGGGTTACTACCTCTACATCCAGGGGCTCCGCGATCAGCAGACCGGCTACGGCGGGGCGATGTCCCTGACCTACCTCGCCCTGATGATCGTCACGCTCACGGTCATCGCCGCCCTGCTCACCAGGGCCTTCAAGCTGAAGGGGGACTCATGAGGTCGCGCCTTTATCCCGTATTCAAGTACACCGTGATCGCCCTGTGGGCCTGCTTCGTCGCGGGACCGTTCTTCTGGGCGATGACGACCAGCTTCAAGAACGCCAACGCCGTCCAGGGCGGTCCCACCTACATCCCCTGGGTGCAGTACAAGCCCACCCTCACCGGCTGGCGCAACATCTTCGGCGGAGCCGGCGGTATCGATGTGATCGATCCCTTCGTCAACAGCGCGATCATCACCATCGCCGCGTCCGCCATCAGCCTGGCCCTGGGGTCCCTGGCCGCCTACGCGCTGTCCCGGTACCGGTTCAAGCTGGGCTTCATCAAGAACAGCGACATCGTCTTCTTCTTCGTCTCCCAACGGATCATGCCCCCCGTCGTCCTGGTGATCCCCTTCTTCTACCTCCTGCAGTGGGGTGGCCTCCTGGACAGCATCCCGGGCCTGGTCATCGTGACGGTCGCGCTGCTGCTGCCCATCGCGGTCTGGGTGATGGTGGACTTCTTCAACGGCATCCCCCGGGAGATCGACGAGATGGCGATGCTCGACGGCTGCCCCCCGTTCCAGACCTTCGTACGGGCGATCCTGCCGAACTCCCTGCCCGGGCTGACCGTGGCGGCGATGTTCTGCGCCGTGTTCGGCTGGAACGACTTCTTCTTCGCCTTCCGGCTGACCTTCACCGAGGTCCAGACCCTGCCCCAGGCGGTCGTCGCCCTCAACTCCTCCATTCCACCATGGTGGACGCTGTCCGCCGCCGCGCTCTTCGGCGTGGCGCCTCTGATCCTGCTCGCCCTCTGGGTGGAGCGCCTACTGTCCAAGGGGAACCTGTCGGGAGCCGTCCGATGAACCTCAGCGCCACTGATCTGTGCCTGACCGTCGACGGCGTCGACCACCTCAAGAACGTGACCGCCACCTTCCAGCCGGGACGGCTCCACACCGTCATCGGCCGGACGATGGCCGGGAAGACGACGCTGCTGCGGGCCCTGGCCGGCCTGCAGAAAGTGGACTCCGGCTCGCTGACCCGGGCGGGAACCGACTTCCTGAAGACGCCGGTGTGGCGGCGCGACACCGCCATGGTCTACCAGCAGTTCATCAACTACCCGCATCTCAATGTGTACAACAACGTGGCCTTCCCGCTGAAGCGGGCCGGGCTGTCACGGGACGAAATCCAGCGACGGGTCCGGCAGAGCCTGGCGAGCGTGGGGCTTGCAGACTTCGAGAAGCGCAAGCCCTCCCAACTCTCCGGCGGCCAGCAGCAGCGCGTCGCGATGGCTCGCGCCCTGGCCCGCGGTACCGGCATCCTCCTGCTCGACGAGCCACTCGCGAACCTGGACTACAAGTTGCGCGAACAACTGCGCGACGAGTTCAAGGCCCTCTTCTCGGACCAGGGCGACACGATCGTCATCTACACGACCACCGAACCCGCCGAGGCGATGATGCTCGGGGACGTGGTCCTGGTCATGCACGAGGGGCGGATCCTCCAGACCGGCACCCCGCAGGAGGTCTTCGAACGCCCGGCGACCACCACAGTGGCGTCCATCATCAACGACCCGCCCATGAACATCTTCGCGGGCCGGCTCGAGGGCGGCCAGGTCACAGTGGCCGGCTTCCAGGCCACGCACATCTCCGCGCACCTGGCCGACCTGCCCGACAGTGCCTACCAGTTCGGCCTGCGCGCCACCGACATCAGCCTGGCTTCCAGCGGGGTCGAGGGCGAAGTCACCTTCGTCGAGATATCCGGCTCCGAAACCTTCGTCCATGTGGTCGTCGGCGAGACCCCCTTCGTCGTACAGATCGAGGGCATCCACGACGTCGCCCTCGGCGACCTGGTCAAACTTCGGCTCCGACCCGACCGGTTGTTCGCCTTCGACGAGCAGGGGACGCTCGTGCGAACACCTTCATACGATCTCGCTTCAGTGGAAGGACGTTGACATGGCGCAGTTGGACATCATCGACGTCGGGCACGCGTACGCACCGGGTGCCGAGGAGGAGCGGTGGGCGCTCAAGCCGTTGAAGCTGACCTTCGAGTCCGGTAAAACGTATGCGCTGGTCGGACCCTCGGGCTGCGGCAAGACGACGCTGCTGAACATCCTGTCCGGCCTGATCAGACCATCCCGGGGACGGGTGCTGTTCGACGGCGTCGACGTCACCGCCCTGCCCACGAAGGCGCGCAACATCGCCCAGGTCTTCCAGTTCCCCGTCATCTACAAGTCGATGACGGTTTACGAGAACCTCGCCTTCCCGCTGCAGTGCCGGCGCTGGGACAAGGCGAGGATCGACGCCAAGGTCCGGCAGGTCGCCGAGGCCCTGGACCTGCACGACCGGCTGGGGCAGCCCGCTCGCGGGCTCACCGCCGACGACAAGCAGCTGATCTCACTCGGTCGCGGCCTGGTCCGTGACGATGTGGCGGCCGTCCTGATGGACGAGCCGCTCACGGTGATCGACCCGCAGCTGAAGCACTCGCTGCGGCGCAAGATCCGAGAGATCACCGAGCAGTTCCGGCCCACGGTGATCTACGTGACGCACGACCAGTACGAGGCGATGAGCTTCGCGCAGGAATTGCTGGTCATGAAGGACGGCCGTGCCGTGCAGCAGGGCACCCCGGAGCAGCTCTTCGAGGCGCCCTCGTCCGCCTACGTCGGCTACTTCATCGGCTCACCGGCGATGAACTTCCTGACCGTGGACCGGGGTGACGGGCCCTTCGCGCTGGGTGGCCGGACGCTGTCCGCTGCCTGGGACATCCCCCGGAGCACGACCGAGGTCCAGGTCGGCGTCCGGCCCGAGTACGTCAAGGTCGTCACGGACCCCGGCCCCAACACCTTCCCCGGCCGGCTGCGGAGCGTCAGCGATCACGGCGCGCAGCGTGTGCTCGAGGTCGAGGTCGCCGGGCAGCTCGTCAGGGCCAAAACGCCGCGCGAGGAGGGAGTTCCAGCGGGCGAGGAGGTCCTGGTGCACCTACCGCGCGCCAAGGTCCTTCCCTACGCGGACGGTCAGTTGGTACTCCGGTCGTAACGATCCGTCGGGCATGCCCGCGCCACCTGCCGCCGCGGCGCGTGGGGCGCCGCGGCCGTGCGGCGGAATGCCGCGACGCGTCCGGGTGTCGTGAGATCGGCGAGCCGACGACGGCAAGCCGACGTCGTACGATCATGTCGCCACGAGTCCTGGTGCCGCGGCCGGAAAGCAAGCAGAGTCCCTCCCGCCCATGGATGGGATCGTCGCCCCGCCCGTGCTGTACGCAACGCCTGTGTGATGCAGGTGGATGCTCTGCGCCGACCGGGCGACCGTTTCCCCCTCCGCCGCGCCACACGCGGCGGAGACGACGCACATACATCAGCGAAGGAATCCCGTGATCTTCATTACCGCCAAGTTCCGAGTCCGACCCGAGCACGCCGACCGCTGGCCCGAGATCACCGCCGACTTCACCCGGGCCACGCGCGCCAAGCCCGGCTGCCTGTGGTTCGACTGGTCGCGCAGCGTGGCGGACCCGACGGAGTACGTCCTGGTCGAAGCCTTCCGCGACGAAGAAGCCGCGGTCACGCATGTGCAGTCCGCGCACTTCAAGGCTGCGCAGCAGACGCTGCCACCCCATCTGGTCGAGACGCCGCGCATCGTGAACGTGACCATTCCGCAGGACGGCTGGTCGCTCCTCGGAGAGATGGCGGTCGCCGGACAGGAGTAACTCCTGGCTCAGGAGCAGCGGCCGCCGGAGGAAGCGGCCGGTGCGAGCGCTCACAGGGGTGCGGCCACGCCTCGGTGCCCGGCGGGATGTCGAGCCGGGCACCGGCCTGTCTGACGCAGCCTCACCGAGTGTCAGCGAACAGTGCGCTCACGGTATGACGGCTGCCGCCTCCCGGCTCCGTCTGCTGCGGCCGTCGGGGCACGGCAGGGCGAGTGCGGTCATTCCGAGGGCAAGGCCGAGCAGATTGCCTGCGATGTCCTGGGCAGCGTCGGCGGCGCGTAGCAGCCACGGCACGGCGTATTGAGCGGCCTCGATACCGAACGGCAGCGCGGCGGCCGCTGCTCCCGTCAGAACGGCACGTGCCCTCGGGCGGATCTGGGCGATGGCCACCCCCAGCGGGACGAACAGCGCGACATTCAGGCTCTGCTGGTTGACGGCGCCCAGTTCGGCAGGTCGGGGAAGGGTGGGTCGGTGCAGTCCTCGCTGTAGACCATGGTGACCCCGTCGTTTCCGCGCCAGCGGAGGTGGGTCAGGTCCGCGTACGGCATCGGGAGACCATCGGCGCCGTACTCACTCCGTGCTTTCCTCCTCGTCTCGTGGGGGAACATGCCGCAGCCGTTCGGCCACGGCGGCATAGTGGGACAGGTCGATCACGACCCGTTCCGCGGTCGACCCGGTCGCCTGCCCTCGCGCAGCCGCCCGGCCTCGGCCAGCGCGGCCTCGCTGGGCGGGCGGCGGACCTTGGGCTTGCAGCGCCCGGTCGGAGAAGGACGCCAGCACGGACCGCTCCAGCGCGATCACGTGGCCGGCGTCGCGGACGGTCTGGCGGGACCCGCGGACCGCCTTGCGGTGCCGGGCGATCACGGCCCGCCCGGTGGTGGCGATGCTGAGGAAGTCCTCGCCCAGGCGGCAGGTCACCATCACCCGGGCGCCGGGCAGGCCCGGCGAGATGGAGTAGAAGTTGCCCTCGAAGGGCACCAGGCTCTGCGCGGTCACGGTCCGTTCCACCGACAGCTCCGCGGGGAACGGCAGCACGGGCAGCGCCAACAGCAGCTCGGCTGCAGCGAGTTCGGCCACCCTGGTCCGTGCTCCGTCGACGGTGCGGATGGCGTCCCGCCGGGTGCAACACCGTTGCCTTTGGCGGGAGATGCTGATGTCAAGGGACCCATCCATCTGGGATCACTTCGGTGTGGAGGGTGTACTTCTGGGCCTTCCGGGGGTGCCGTGTCCGGTTGAACGGGTACTTGCTGTACCTCTTCAGCATCCGTGACTTCACCCGCCACCGCCGTTGCTCTGGGACCAGGTTCGCCAAGACAACATGGCCGATAGCGCCGACCAGCGTCACCGGCTCGGTGATGGTGATGCCGTTCCCGGCGACGATCTGGTCGGCGGCAGCCTGCAGCAGGATCGTGAAGCTCACCTGCCGAGGAGACAGTTCGGGGTGTGCGGTGGTGAGGTCGCCGGCCATCCGGACCAAGGCCTGGTAGACGGTCAGCAGGGCATAGATCTCCTGCTCGAGGCCGGGGACCGTCCGGGACCGCAGGATGCGCCCGTCGAGGATGGTGGTCTTCAGCGAGAAGTAGCAGGTCTCCGCCTGCCACCGCCGGTGATAAAGCTCGATCAGCTCCATGGCGGGATGGCGCTCGGCGTCCAGGAGCGTGGTGAGCAGACGCCACAGCTCGGTGCGCCGGGTCCCGTCGGCGAGCGTGACGGTCACCCATGCCTCGATCACCCTCACCTCCAGGCGCTGCCCGTAGCCACGGCCTGCCCGGTAGTTGTTGGACTGGATGAAGGTCCGGTAGGAGCCGTCCGGCAGAGGATGCCGGATGGTCGGGCGGCGCTTGCGGGTGGACCGGAGCAGGAAGGCCGCGCCGGTGTCGGAGACAGCGGTCAGGAAGCCGACGGCGTCGTAGTAGGCGTCGGCGAGCAGGAGCATCGAACCGTCCAGGCTGCCCAGCAGGCGGTGGGCGTATGAGATCTCCCCGGTGCGGTCCGGGCCGAAAACCGCGTCGATCAGGGCACGGGTGCCGCATTCGACCAGGGCCACCAGGCGCACGATCGGGTAGCCGAACTCGCGCACAGGACCGATGTGCTTGGGATAGCGCCAGGTCACAGCGGGCTCGTCGGGGGCGTTCAGCGTGGTGCCGTCGATGGCGACCACGCGCCGCCCGCGGTAGAAGGCGCAGGTCTGGGCAGGGGTGGCCACCGGCCCGGCCAGAACGGTGAACAGGGCACGCAAGGGTGCGACGCCCAGTCGGCGGCGGGCCCGCGACAGAGACGACGCGCACGGATGAGCCACGACGGTATCGCCCAGGCCCACGGTGAGCTTGCCCCAGACGCCCTGATAGGAGGACCGTTCGAAGAAGGCCAGGGCAAGGACGAAGTACCCACGACCCGCGCCGGGAGCAGACGCAGCCGTTGTTCCCTCGCGGCGGTTTCCTCAGATGGCGCTCGGAGCGGTCGGGCCAGCGGGCCCGCAGATGCGCGGTGGTCTGTTCCGGGCTCCACTCCAGAACGAGTTTGGCCTGGACCTCGGCCCTCAGTTCGGGATCGGCGGCCAGCTTGGCACGGCAGGGGCGCCCGGCTCGTTCGCGGCAGCGGTCGTGGGCCAGGTCGGCGTCGTAGATCCCGTTGTCGTGCGGGCGGCTGTTGCGTCTCAACTCCCGGCTGACCGTCGACGGTGCGCGGCCGAGCCGACTGGCTATCTCACTGATGGTCAGGCCGCGTTCGCGCAGCGAGGCGATCCGTCGGCGCTCCAGCAGCGACAGGTACCGGCCAGACCGGGAGGACTCCGGAAGGTAGTGCGGCTGCAGACCTCCGTTCTCCGCCCGCCACCGGTACCCGGTTTTCCGTCCGATCCCGAGTTGCTTGCACGCGTCCACGGTGTCCACTCCGGCCGCCAACAGACGCCAGTACTCGGCTTCGAGCTCCAGCCTGCGCTTACGTCCCCGCCTCGCCATCAACACGCCTCACATGATCAAGGAATGTTGCGACAAGCGTTAGAACCCAAGGACCGATAAAGGGTCACGGTTCAAGGAACGGCGACACCTTCGGCGCCGGGGCCAAGCCCTGGGCCGCAGCGGGTGCGCGGAGGGGGCCTGTCGTGTGGCACAACGGGAGAACGACAGCCAGTTCACCCTGATCGCGCGCGGAAGCGGACTGAACCCCTCACCGGATGCAACCGTTGCTTCAGAAACGGGTCCTTCCTTCGCCTCGGGATGGCTACCGAGGCCCAGGCGGACCATCCACGGCGTTGGCATTCGACTCTCCGTGTCCGAAGGAGGTGGCATGCTTCCTCACCGCTCGGCCAGTCGGATGTCCACGGAGAGTGAGCCTCCTGTGTTCAGACACCAACAAAGCACTGACCCCTCTCGCCTCCAGGAGCGCGAAAAGCCAATAATTCCCGGCTCCGCGTACTTTCACATACTCATCACCGGGGGCGGTACTGCTGTCATCAACGGCGAAAAACTACCCTCTACGCGGGGACCTGTTCAGACCGCGGTACTGGACGTCCTTCATTCCCACGCTCAAGCGTCTGGTCATTTGGTCGAGGCTAAGATTCTTGATCAGCAACAGAAATCAGCATTTCACTTGAAAGTCAGACCCGACGGCTCAAGTGAATTCGTCGAAGATGTGCACGACTCGGCTCCGGCAGTAGGACAGAACCGGGCCCAGTCACTGATAAAGCAAGACAGCACCATCGTCCGGCACCTCGACGACCCATCCGCGCAGGCAGGCCTCGCCCTACCGCCGATTGAAGTCGCCGGGCGTTCCACCGAGCCGATTCGCCCCACAGGCGTCGCCCGAGAGCCTGGCGTCCATCGCACCAACGGTGTCGTCGTCGACGCCCGCCGCCCCAGCTCGGCGAGTGCAGTCCGGGCCGCCCGTTTGCCGGACATGTCAGCCTCCACGACGCCCACAACAGCACCGGTGCCCGTGCCGGTACCGAGTGAATTGACAGATGCTGTAGACCGCGTCACCCACGCGGTGGCCGCCGGAAACACCGACCTTGCGTCCACAGCTGCCAACGCGGTGGTCCAGCACTCCGCACGGGTTTTTGGCGCGGAGCATCCCTGCACCCTCGAGGCTTTCGCTTTGGAGGCTTACGTCGCGCATATCTACGGTGATCAGGAGCACTCGGCGGCGCTCTCTCTACGCTTGGCCAGTCTCAGGCACCAGCAAGGCGATCCACGGGCTCGAGAAGAGATCCTTCGTGCCGCCATTGCCTGGAGCATGGTGAACACTCCTCGCACAGCGATAGCCCTTGGCGGGGAGCTGCTGTCGATGTGGACACAACTCGTGGAAGCGGGATGCACTGCCATAGACGAGCAGGGGCTACGTCACGTCGAAAGGCGCCTAGCCGTTCTTGGGCAGCCCCCTGGTCCTGGCGCGAAGGTACGACCAAAGGTGTGAGGACGCCCGAGCATGAAGGTCTGCACCTCAGAAAGCTACAGCTTCCGTGTTTACAGTGGTGCAGTCGCTTGGACGGTGTTCTCGTAGCGTATCGGCTGTGCGGCGCGTGACTGGGTCTGGGCGTGAGCCGCGGAAATCACGGTTCACGCCCGGAGCGGTCACGTGGCGTGCCGGTCCATCTTCCGGATCAGTCTGCCCGGCGAGGCCATCCAGCCCCTCATGAACGCCCAGGGGGTGCTCCCTATCAGGATTTGGGCCAAGCGCGAGCTGTGCGTCTTAGAATTCTCCGCATCCGCGAGTTCTATCACAGCGAGTATGATCTCCCGCTCCCGGTCAAGCCACGCCGAAGCGTCCGAGGTGTCATCGAAGTGCAGTGGGAAGCTGCCCTCAGCGGGCGGTGGCAGGAAAATTTCGCGCACGTTCGGGGTCAGCAGGACAGCTGCATTGTATGCGGTGTGCATGTAATGATCGAAGAGGCGAAGCAGCGCGGCTGGACGCACTTCGGCCGAGTCCATCGCCTCACTGAGTTCAGCGGCATAATTGTGCAGCAGATCGTGAAAGACATACCTTCTGTGCTCGCATTCAGTGATGAGGTGAGCGCGCGTCAGCTCGGCAAGCAGGGGTTGCACTTCGCGGTGCGGAAGTCCGGCAAGGCTGGCGGCCGACTGCAGCGAAATGCTGCAGCCAGGGTGAAGAGCGAGAAGTCGGAACAGCTGCGCTGACGCGCAGGGCAGCACCTGATAGGACCATGAAAACACGGCCCGAACGTCCATGGTGGGGTCACTGCTTTCGAAGGCGTCCAAGCTGCCGCGAGCATCGTGGAGTTCTGCTGCGATGGTGGAGAGGGGAAAGGCCGGGTGAGTGGCAGCACGAGCGGCCACGATGGCCAGCGCCAGCGGCCACCGGGCGCAGGCCTCGACGATGTCTCGCACCGCTTCGGGCTCGGTGGAGGTCCGGGCAGTGCCAACGCGGTTGATGATAAGGCGGTCGGCGTCCCCGTCATCCAAGACATCAAGGGCGATCGGCTGAGCGCCATGAGCTGCCACGAGACCCATCAGCTGGTTCCGACTGGTAACGACAACCATGCACCCGGGCGTACCAGGCAGCAAAGAACGCACGTGGTCGCTGTCCCGGGCATTGTCCAGGACGATAAGTAGTCTCCTGTTCGCCAGGGCACTGCGATACAGCGCCGCCTGTGCCTCCGCATACGGCGGAATCTGCTCCGGGGCGATGTCGAGAGCGATGAGAAAGGCACGGATGGCTGCGGATGGTTCGACAGCGGTACCGACGGGCCCGAAACTCCGCAGGTCCATGTAGAGCTGGCCTTCTGGGAAGTGGTGAGCCACGGTATGGGCCAGCCTGACCGCAAACGCGGTCTTACCCACGCCGGCCATGCCATGGATCGTGATCACTGCGGAAGGTTCGTGCGGACCGGGAACCAGAGAGGTTGCACGGGCTAGTTCAGCCACGCGCCCGGTGAAGACGGACAGGTCGGCCGGCAACTGGCGTGGACGTACCGAGAGGCCGGCCGAGAAGTGCCGATCAGCTGTGGCAGTGCTCTTCGAGGCAGTCTCGGGGAATGGGTGGTCTTCTCGCCATGGTTCGGTGATGGCCGGCGCAGGTCCGCTGACAGGCACATCCATGGCAGGTCTCCCGACCCTGTCAGCAGTGGGAGTGAGGACTTGTCCGACGGCCCGTGCGGGTGTTCTGCCCGATACGAGGCCTGGAGCAGAGACCTCACCACCAGTTTCGTGGGCGCGCGAGGTGTGCATGAGCGCCGGGTCTGCTGCCAGGAGCCGTTGATACATATCACGCAGCTCAGCACCAGGTTCCACGCCCAGCTCTTCGACCAACAGGCGGCGTGCCGCATGGTAGGTCGCCAAAGCCTCCGCCTGTCGCCCGCATCGATATAAGGCCAGCATCAACAGCGCGTGGAGGCGCTCCCTCAGCGGATGCTGACTGCACAAGGCTGCGAGCTCCGGCACAACGTCGTCGTGACAGCCGAGTCGAAGGTCGAGCTCGACACGTGCCTCGTGGACACTCACGCGTCTTTCGGCCAGGCGGCCACGCTCCGCCTCCGCCAGAGGGCCAGGGATTCCTGCCAGGGGTGTTCCTTGCCAGGCGTCCAAAGCCGTTCTCAAACGGCCTGCCGCCGCTTGCAGCTCGCCGGCCCTCTTCAGCAGCATCGCCTCACTTACCCGAGTCTCGAATTCGGCCATGTCCACGACGCTTGTTCCTGCAGTGCGGAGGACGTAGCCGCCGGCGACGGACAGCACCAACTGTGGAGGCCGGCCCACCGTCCGCTCCGGCTCGAGAGCTTTACGCAACCGTGATACGTAGGTGCGGACAGTAGATACGGCGCCGACCGGCGGAGTGTTGCCCCAGACAGCGTCGACCAAGTGGTGAACGGTGACCGGCCGTCCCCCTTCGAGAAGCAGCGCCAGCCACACGGCTCGTTGCTGTGGCGATCCGAGGTCCACCTCGATGCCCCGGCGCCAGGCCCTGACGGGTCCCAGAAGGGCAAAGCGGAGTTCGTCGTGCATGATGTCCGGCGCGGACCGCGAGTCCGGAACCTGTTCCTGCCTCAAGTAGGCGGGCATGTAGCAGCCAATCGTCACTCAGTGGAATCCGCAGCAAGTGCGTCAATTACCAAGAAGCCGCCTGAGCCGACTTCTCTGGAGCCTCGAGCAAGCAACAGGGAATACCGCTGTCGCCGCTCGACGTCTCAGCTCGTAACAGAACTGCGACGCAGTGAGATCTGTTCGTGATACCGAACGCTGGCTCTGGCCCCCGTGGTGCTGACTGGCACCCAGGTGGGGGCCACTGTGCTGAGCGTTGTCCCGCGAATGATCTACGGCGTGGTGGTTGGCTGGCGTTGTTTGCCGCTCATCCGGCGAGGGTGAGGTTGTGGAGGCGGGTGATGCCGAGCATGGCGGGGTGCACCCCGTCGCCTTTCGGGCGGCGGGCGCGGAGGATCTGCCAGGTCTTCATCCGGGCGAGGGCGTGCTCGACGCGGGCACGGACTCTGCGGTGCGAACGGTTGTGGGCCTCTTTCCAGTCCGGGAGTCCGGCCTGGCTGCGTTCGCGGCGGTGCGGGACGACCAGACCGGTAGCCCGCCAGTGCTGCGACCGGGAAGGTTCACCGGCTTGCGACGCCCCGAACGGCACCTCGCCGCCGTCCGCGATCACCGTGGTCTTGCCGACGGCGTCCTTCGTGCCGGAGATCTCCCATGCTTTGCCGTCGTTGCGGTTGCCGGTGACCGGCCGGCCGACGGCGACGGCGAGGCGGGTGTCGGCGTCGGTGACGACCCGGTGGTTGGTGGAGTAGCGGTAGCGCTTGGACTGCGCGGCGATGGTGTGGCCGCGGGTGGGGAGCAGGGTGCCTTCCACGATGAGCGCGGTGTCCTTGCGGAACCGCTTGCGCTGCTGGAGCGCGAGCGACGGGCCGGGGATGGTCGACGATGCAGTCCGCGGCCGACTTCCACGCGCCACCTTGCACTACTGGACCCCGCCGACGGACTGCCGCCGACCGCGGCAGCGTGGCACCGAAGCCGACCACTGCGGTGAGTATTTGCTCTGGATGCTGAGGCGGGATCCGCCGCGCGAAGTCCAGGCCTGTGAGAGATGGAAGGACGCGCTGCTGAGCTGCAGTGGGGGGAGTCCTCAGGCCTTCAGCCCGCACGATCGGCAAGGCACCCCTGAAGCAGCACCTACGACCGGCCCCCAGCCTGGCCGGCGAAACGAACAAGCCATCAAAGCCGACGATGACGAACGTCCAAAGGGCGCGGCACCGGTGGACACGGACGACGCACAGTCGTCGCTCCCTGCTGCAAGGCACGTCAGTTCGGCCAGCCCGTCGCTTTGCGTTGATGATCGTCCCCCTGGGCACCTCGTACAAGCAGGCGCACGGCGCTGTCTGGATCAACATCTCTGTGGCTGAAATTCGTCGCTAAATTTGAATCATTGATGCAACTTTTCGTACGGTGCGAGCGCTGCCGGAGCAGACACCAACCCCACACCGCACCCCGGCGGTCCGCAGCGGCCCCGACCGGTTCACGAGACCGACAGGTCCCACTCCACCCCTGCGAGGCTCTGCCGCGGTCAACGGATCGCGCCGCGGCCTTGTGGCACACGACCGACCGGGTGGCTCTGCCGCCATGACGACGGTGAGATCCGGCGCTACAAAGACATCTGATCCGCAAGGAATATCCCATATCGTTTAACGTTCAACTGATGTAGGTACTGAGTGAGAGGTGTGTCCCTCCACGGAAGGCGACGACCATGCTGGTGACCGGCGCTCTGCATGTCCCGACGAGCGGCAGCGAGGCGTTCGACATTCGCCGGGTCCCTGAGCGCGCCGTGGTGACGGTGCCGTCCCAGGCGCAACTGGTGGGGAGATTGCGCCGTTTCACCGCAGATCTCCTACGCCACTGGCGGATCGGCGAGGAAGAGCAGGAAGTGGCCGTACTCATCGTCGGCGAACTGGGCGCCAACGCCGTCCAGCACGGGCGCTCGGAAATGACACTGCTGCTGACCCTCGGCGACGACGGTCTGCTTCAAATCTCCATGTCCGACTCGGGAGCGCACACCACCCACCCGGACTCAGGTCTCCGCCCCGACGAGCATGGACGCGGCATGACGATCGTCGAACAATTGGCCGAGCGTCTGGAGATCCATCTCAACAACCGCGGATGTGTTGTGAGCGCCTGCGTGCGCGTCAAGCCACTACCCAGGGCCTGCAAGCCAAGCGACTGAAGAAATGGCCGATCATTGCGGTGAAACAGGTAGCATGCGGGCCACGCGGCGACCATATTGCAGGACTCATGGGCCCGGCCGCGCGACGGACTCACGCCTCGGTCTCGAATCGGAGGCCGAGGACCGGCGGTGGCGGCGGCCACGAAGACACCCTGATTCGCCACTCTTCGCTCAGGCCTCGCCGGCCAGGAGCCTCGGAGACACCACCCTGGAAGCCGTGTTGGCCGCCGCAACGACCATGGGACCGGTCACCGGGCGTCGGGCAGGCCTGTTCAACAGCCGGTCGCAATGCCTTACAGCTCCGCGATCGAACTACCCGCTCCGGCCACGGGCTGGCGCGTGCGGCGGTCGCTGGTTCGATGCCGTGCTTCCGGAGCGCCCGCCAGCACTTGTCGTGGCCGCAGCCGCGGTCCGCGAACACCGCGCGGGCGCCCCCGCGATCGGCCGACGAGCCGGGACACGACAAGAACCTCGCCCAGCAGCGGTAGCAGCCGCGTTGCGTCGTTGCGGTTGTAGGCTGATCACAGCTCTCGAATACGATGAACGGCGTTGGAACCCAGCATTTCCAAGGGCGCATGCAGAGCGTGGACACGACGGATCGGCGAGCGTTCCCCCCACCCCCCTTGGGCACGCTCGCGGTCGCCGCTACGCCCGTCCGGAAGCCCGTCTCGTGAGACCTCGGACATCGCTACGGGTTACGGCAGGAGATGGCAATGCGATCCGCGGAATGCAGCATTCAAGCTTGTCGCCGTCCGGGCGAAAGGTACCAGCCCCATACGAAGGGCATGATCAGCCCCAAGGTTGCCGAGCGACTCTTGGTCCAGCTTGAAACCGCGTGAAGGCACCTCACAAGCAGCAGCCGAAACACGTAATCAGCAAGCTGCGGCAGCTGCCGGCATCCTTGATCGAACCCAGCGAAACCGCGGAGTGACCCAGGGGGATGACTGTGCGTTTTTCAGTGCTGGGGCCAGTACAGGCCTGGTCCCAAGGTGGAGAAGTACCGCTCGGGCCCCCGCAACAGCGGGCCGTTCTCGCGATCCTTCTACTCAAACACGGCCAATCGATCAGCGCCCACGAGCTCGTCAACGGGGTGTGGGGTGAGTCCCAGCCTTCAGGGGCCGTTGCCGTGCTGCGTACCTACGTATCGCGCCTTCGCAAGGCTCTTGAGCCGGACCGGGCACCCGGTAAGCCGTCGCGACTGGTGGCATCGGTGGCTGATGGGTACAGGATGTGCCCTGAGGAATTCACACTGGATCTTGCGCTCTTCGAGGCCCGACTCGGGGAGGCCAGGCGACGGACCGACGCCGGCGACCTCAACGGTGCCGCTCATCTCCTCCATGATGCGTTGAGCGGATGGAACGGCACATCTCTGGTTGGCGTACCCGGCCCGTTCGCCGAAACGGAACGAGCACGGCTTCTGCAGCGTTGGTTGAGCGCGACGGAAATACGCCTGTCCATCGACCTCACCACCGGTCTCCCCGATGCAGTGGTCAATGAGTTGACGTTACTGCGCTCGCGGCACCCGATGCGCGAGCGACTCAGCGAACTGCTGATGTTGGCTCTGCACCGCTGCGGCCGGACGGCGGAAGCTTTGGGCGTCTTCAACTCCACTCGTCGCAACCTGGTGGAGGAGCTGGGGATCGATCCCGGCCCGGCCTTGCGGCATCTGCACGACCGCATACTGGCCGCGGATCCCGCCTTGTCGACGCCTGCTGCAGCCCTGTCGCCGTCGGGTGCAGCACTTACGAGGACGCACAAGGGCAACGCTGGCCCTTCGGACGCGGAGTCCGCCCACAGTAGGGCCGCGGCGCCGATCGAAGAAGCAGGCGAGGCGATGAGCGCCACTCGGTCCTCGAGCACAGGTCAGCACACCGTACGACCGTTCCACCTTCCCACCGACTTGCCCGCGTTCGCCGGAAGGGCCACGGAACTCGGCCGGGTCGAGGCGCTCTTGTCAGACAGCCATCGCCCGGCGACTGTCGTTATCAGCGGTATGGCCGGTATCGGTAAGACTGCTCTCGCCGTTCACTGGGCCCACCGGATAGTCCGTCACTTTCCTGATGGCACGCTTTTCGTCAACCTGCGCGGGTTCGATGCCCAAGGCACCCCTCTCGATCCCGCAGACGTGATCCGGCTTTTCCTCGACGCGCTCGGCGTGCCGCCGAGCCAGGTTCCAGCCGACCCACAAGCACAAGTCTCCTTGTACCGAAGCCTGCTGGCGGACCGACGAGTGCTGATCGTCCTCGACAACGCACGTGACACTGAGCAGGTACGCCAACTCCTGCCAGGGACACCCTCCTGCCTTGTCCTCGTCACTAGTCGTTCGCAACTGCAGGGACTCGTGGCCCGTAGTGGCGCCCATCCGCTCGCCCTGGGTCTCATGCCTCCCTCAGAAGCAAAGGAGGTGCTCATCCGTCGAGTCGGAGTCGCCCGTGTCACAGCGGACTCCCGCGCCGCAGACGACATCGTCCGACTCTGCGGTCGGCTCCCCCTCGCACTGGCGATCGTGGCCGCCCGTGCTTCCATGTACCCTCATTTCCCTCTGTCTGCGATCTCGGCAGACCTGAGGGACAGCCAAGGCAGCCTGAACGTATTCTCGGCAACTGATCCCTCGACCGATGCACGCTCCGTGTTCTCCTGGTCGTACGACGCACTCTCCCCCGACGCCGCTCGCATGTTCCGGCTGCTGCGGCTGATCCCCGCACCTGATATCGCCGTACCGATGGCGGCCAGTCTCGCCGGCATCACTCCCCACACGGCCCGGGTGCTGCTCGCGAATCTGGCACGTGCGAATCTGCTCATGGAGATCACTCCGGGCCGCTACGTCTTTCATGACCTGTTGCGCAGTTACGCCGCGGAACTGGCCCTGAAACATGACACTCCGAGTGAAAAGCTCCGGGCCGAACGCCGGTTGCTCGATCATCTGCTGCACAGCATGCTCGAGGTTTCCTCCCTCCTCAGTCCGCATCGAGAGACGATTCCCCTGCCTCCGCCCCAGCCCGGAACGAAACCCGAACGGTTCACCGAGCGGAAGCAAGCGCTCCACTGGCTGCGTACAGAACGTCGCACACTTTGCGCGGCGGTAGCCCGCGCGTGCAACGGCCCGTTTCCGCGCCGCGCCTGGCAGTTGGCATTCCTCATGGAGCTGTTCCTCGATCGTCTGGGGCATTGGCACGACTCGCTCGTAGTCCACCAGACGGCGCTAATCGCCGCCCAACGCGCGGGAGACCTCATCGGGGAGGCGCACGCTCGCCGAGGCCTGGGCTTTGCGTGTGTGCGGCTGGACCGGCCACAAGAGGCCCGGCAGCACCTCGAGGTAGCTCGAATTCTTTATGCCGAGCTTCAGGATGACCTCGGCCTGGCCCGGACGCTACGCTATATGGCTTTCCAAGCAAATCGACAAGGCGAACATCACTATGCCCTTCATCATTACCGGGAAGCGAGCGCCCTTTACAAGACAGCCGGCAATCGAAGCGGACAAGGTAGCGTGCTCAACGAAACTGGCTGGACTCACATCCTTCTCGAACAATATGAGCAGGCGCTCGATCACTGCTCACAAGCCATCCTCCTGCATCAGGAGACCGGCGACCCGAATGGCGCGGCCGCTGCACACGACAGCCTCGGCTACGCTCACCACCATCTCGGCAACCACGCACAGGCAATTGCCTGCTATCGACGCGCCTTGGACCTGTACCGTGCCCTCGGTGATCGCATTTTGGAAGCTGACACCCTCGCGCACATCGGCGACACGGAGTGTGCCCGGGGAAACAGCATCGGAGCCAAGGAGGCCTGGCAGGCGTCTGCGGTGATCCTGGAGGCAGAAAATCACCCTGCTGCCCGGACGGTGCGAGACAACATCCGCCGACTTGAGCAGGCTCGGGCGGCGACCGGAGGCGGTCGACAGTGATTCCCGGAACGCCGAGAGCCCGCGCAGGGCCTGGTGAACCGGCCATGTACCCCCTTCGTAGTGCTCCTCGTACCGTCCTTCAGAGTCGCCACGAGGAGCATGATGTCGGAATTGCGCTCGTATCACATCTCGCCTTCCGCCCCCGCCCCCCCGTCCACAGCTTCACGTCGACGCGTGCTCTACACACTCGGCGGGGCGCTCCTCACGCCCATTGTTGTCGCCTGTGGAAGCTCACCGACCGGTGCCTCACCCAATGATGCGAATCCGAAGCAAAAACGTGTCACCCAGGCCAGGCCGAAGACGCAGGTGCTGCAGAGTTCCTCGCCCACCGGATCACCGCAGCGGACCAACTTCCCCATCACAGCGGTGGGCATAAGCTGGACCGGAGCGCAACGCGGCATCCGAATCCGCTTCTATGACAAGTCTGGCGCCACTGGCGCTTGGGAGGCTGTCCGTCCGGGCTGCCCCTGCGGCAAAGACGCCGTAGACTCTGCAGCAAGGGCAGAGAATACTTTCCGGGCAATTGTATCGGGACACGACAGCTTTGGGTATCAGATCGATGCAGCCTCCGATGTGCACCTCGTCAACGCGGTCGCAATCGATGCTGGAATATTGCCGGGGCTGGCCATCGCGGGTCCTCGAGAAAGCCCACAGCAGTCAGCACCTCCAACAAAGTCAGGGCTTGATTTCCCGCCGGCCAACTACCTCACGCGTGCCGACTGGGGAGCCAATGAGAGTAAGCGGTTCGAGCCCGATGGAAGGGAGTCATCCCCGACCCGCTTCTTCCCGTTGCAAGCAGTCACCGTCCATCACACCGTGACAGCGAACAACGACCGAGACCCGGCTGCTACGGTGCGTGCCATCTACGAGCTCCATACTACCGGTAACAAGTGGGGAGACATCGGTTATCATTTCCTTATCGACCGAGTCGGTCGTATTTACGAGGGCCGTTGGTCGGGTAAGGACGGTGTTCCGGCACATGACCGGAACGGAAATGTGGTCACCGCCTTCCACACCGCAGGATTCAACTCGGGAAATCTCGGCATCGCGCTGCTCGGTGATTTCCGGACAGAAACGCAGACGCCGGCCATGAGCCGCTCGCTCACCCAACTCGTCGCGTCCGTGGCACGGAAGCACGATTTGGACCCTCGTGCTGCAATCACGTACCGCAACCCCCTCGACGGCAGGCGGAAGCGGATCACCACGCTGGCTGGTCATCGAGACTGGATACCCACCGAGTGCCCAGGTGCCACCGCGCACGAGCATTTGAGCAATATCAGGCAGAGCACCGCGCGGCTGCTGTCCGGCGGACGATCGCAGGCAGCGACTGAGACCGCTTCATGACGCGGCAGGGAGCACCATCCGCCGGTTCGGCAAGCACAACCAGGCCCGGCTGTCGAGTCGGGTGAGCGCCGGGATCCACAGCCCAGGTGTACCGGTGTGAGTCATACCCGGGCGTCGCTGCCGGTCAATCCGAGTCCGGCTGCAAACAGCCCGGGGCCGCCGTGATCGGTCGGCGCGGGACCAGTGCCGGGTAACGCGAAAGACGCATCGGCTTCCGGTGGTGACGAGCTACCGGGGAGCCACGGCCAGGGCCTGCCCGTGAGGGCGAGCCCCGGCACCCAGTCCGGCAGGCCGACAGCGACACCTTGCTGGTCACGCATCCGTTCCATCCGCTGGCGGGGCGCCGGTTGCGGGTGTGCCGAGCGGTGCGCCGTTCCGGCGGTCTGGTGTTCATCTGCACTGCCGGTGACGGCGTGACGGTGTGGCTCCCGCAGGGGTGGACGGACCGCGGCCCGGCGACGAGGCATCCTTCGCCGCCTTTTGCGGCACCAGCCCGGTCGAGGCATCCTCCGGTAAGACCCAGCGCCGCAGGCTCAACCGAGGCGGCGACCGCCAGGCCAATGCCGCCCTCTTCCGGATCATTCTCAGTCGCCTACGCTGGGAAAACCGCACCCAGGACTACATGCGCCGACGCCTCGCCGAGGGCAAGACGCGCCGCGAGATCATCCGTTGCCTCATTGGGGAAGTATTGATGGTGCGGCCCAATCCACGGGTCGTGACTCCCTCGGTGGGTGTTGGGGGACGGCCTCGTTGCCGTGCCGCGCTCGACGGCCAGTTTGAGTTTTGCCGCCCCTGACACACCGGGGCCCCAGACCGGCGTCAAGGACATGCCTGACCGAGGGCCGAACAATGAGGAACCGGCAGCTGGGTCTCGCCACCTGCGGAGTCAACCGCCAACTCCGACAGAAGGGCTGGGATTGATGTTCGTCGGATGGGACTGGGCCAGCGCCAGCCATGACGTGACCTGAATCGCCCCGGGTTCGATAGAGATCTCAGATTATGGTTGTGACCTGGGGTTTCGTGGCTTCCATGTAGTGGTTGGCTTCGTACTCAACGGGCGGAACGTGCCCTATCTCACCGTGGAGTCGGCGGTGGTTGTACCAGTCGACCCACTCTGCGGTGGCCAACTCGACCTGGGAGAGCGACTTCCAGGGCCGTTGGGGCTTGATCAGCTCGGTCTTGTACAGGCCGATCGTGCTCTCCATCAGGGCATTGTCGTAGGCGTCGCCGACCGATCCGATCGAGGCGGCGATGCCGGCGGCGTCCAGATGCTCGGCGAGCCGGAAACTCGTATATTGCGACCCGGCATCCGAGTGGTGGATCAACTCGCCTGGCTGAACTGGGTGTTGGTCGCGGTCACGTTGCCACACGGCCATCTCAAGGGCGTCCAGGACGAAGACCGTTTCCTTCGCGGTGGCCGCGGACCAGCCGACGATCCGGCGGGAGAACGTGTCCACGACGAAGGCGACGTAGACGACACCGGCCCAGGTCTTCACGTGGGTGAAGTCCGCGACCCAGCAGCGGTTCGGGGCGGCAGCGACGAAGTCCCGGTCCAGCAGGTCCGGCGCCCGTTCGGCCTGCCCGCCGGGCAGCGTGGTGATCACGCGTTTACCACGGACCGCCCCAGCGATGCCGAGTTCGCGCATCAGGCGTTCGACGGTGCAGCGGGCCACGCGGCGGCCCTGCCGGTTCAGCTCACGCCAGATCTTCCTCGCCCCGTAGACGTGGTAGTTGGCCTCGAAGACCTGGCTGATCTGTTGCTTCAGTTCGGCATCCCGCACGGTCCTGGCCGAGGGCGTGCTCCGACGTTTGTGGTGGGCGTAGTAGGTGGAAGGGGCGATCCTGCAGTCGTGCTCGGTGAGCGTCCTGCAGATCGGCTCGACGCCGCCGAAGCGGTCCCGGTGCTCGTCGATGAACGCTACGAGCGTGTGTGTGGCCGGTCGAGCTCGGCCGCGAAGAAACTCGCCGCGGCCTTCAGGATCTCGTTGGCCCGCTTGAGTTCGGCGTTCTCCTTCTTCAACGCCTTGAGCTGGGCGGACTCCTCCGTCGTCGTCCCCGGACGTGTCCCCGCGTCGATCGCGTGCTGCTTCACCCAGTTCCGCAGCGTCTCGCGCGAGCCGATGCCGAGCTTCTCGGCCACCGCCTGCAGGGCGGCCGTCTCGTTCGGGTAGTCGTCGCCTACCTCGGCGACCATGCGCACCGCACGACGGCGGAGCTCAAGCGGGTAACGGGAAGGTCGTGCCATGACTCGATCCTTTCACGAAATCGAGTCTCCATTCGAGCCGGGGCGCTTCAACCGTCATTGACGACCGCGGCATCGTGATCGACCATTGGGCCTTCCAGCACAGCGAAGACGACTTTGAGACTGCTTTGGCCCGGCTGGCCAGCCACGGCACCCCGGCCGAACTGCCCGTCATCATCGAACGTTCCAGTGGGCTGGTCGTCGACCGCTTGCTCGAGGCCGGACACCCGGTCGTCCCCGTGCACCCCACCGCCTTCCACGCCGCCCGGCCTCGATGGGGCGCCTCCGGCGCCAAGTCCGATCCTGGTGACAGCTACAAACTCGCCGACTACCTGCGAACCGACGGCCACCGCCTGCGCCGCCTCGTGCCTGTCGACAGCGGCCTGCGAGAACTCCAAGCCCTCGTGCGCCTGCGCGACGACCACGTTCGCGCACGCACGGCCGCCGGCAACCAGCTCGGCGCCCTGCTCGAACAGCACTGGCCTGGGCCCAGGAACCTGTTCTGCTCGCTTGTCTCCGACATCGCCCTGAACTTCCTGACCGACTACCCCACCCCGCAGGCGGCTGCCCGACTCGGCGAAGCCCGCATGGCCGCCTTCTGCAACCACCCCGCCACCCAACGCCTCAAAGCCAGCTGACTTGACTCAGAGGACTCAAACGGTACGTTGCACGAGAGATCTACCGAATCATCGTCCCCAAGACCACGCTGGCAGACCGCACGGAACCAGCCCGAGATGTCCTCTGGTCGTACGCCTGGTCCGAGTTGGTGCCCTTCCTCTCCTTCGACGTCGGCATACGCAAGGTCATCTGCAGCACGAACTCGATCGAGAGCGACCACGCCCGCATCCGCAAGGCCGTCCGCGCCCGCGGGCACTTCCTCAACGAGGCCGCCGCACCAGGCCCGACAACCTCAAGGCCGAGCAGGGCGATCTGCCGGCCCGGGTTACCGCATCTCGCCCCAGCCATGCAAGTCCTGGCGAGGGAGAACCATGCGGGTGTGGCGCCCGTAGTGATCAGTGATGCATCTATCGCAATCGAGGAAGGGTTAAGCGCGATGTTTTCGCACAGGCGAGAAGCCTCAACGGGGAATCAGGACGCTTTCCGGGGGCATCGAGCGGTTCCCAGGTTCCCGGTCGAACCGCCACGGACGCGTCTGCCGTCCGACCAGATAGAAGGAATTTTCAAACACCGAATTTTTCCTGCTTATCGGGACGGCCTGGCACGCAGCACCTCTAACCGGCAGCCTATGGCATTATTTATCATAGGGCAGCCCGGGTCAGGGAAGAGCAGCGTCGAGGGCCCCTTGCTGACGAACCTCGGCTATCCCAAGCTCTCGTCACTTGACGGAGACGACCTTTACGTCTACCACCCTAGCTACGAATCGTTTGCCGGGAAAGACGACATTCACGCGACGCAGGCGTGCGACCCCGACGTAGATCAGTGGTCGGGCATGCTCTTCAACCATGCGGTTTATAGCCGAGCGAGCTTTGTTTTGCATTTTTCTCCGTGCCCAGGGGTTGACGAGCGGATGGAGGCTTTGAAGCGGCAAGGCTATCGGGTCGAGGTGGCATTCGTTGCCGTGAATGACAATATCAGCCGCCAGGGAATCGTTGATCGTTATTTTGCTGCGCGCTCCGAAAAAGGTTACGGCCGATGGGTCGATCTAGAAGTCCACGACAATCTTTATCCTGCAGTACCTCGTCTTGCCGGGCTGGTGAACCAAAAAAAGTGCGCCGATGCCGCTTACGTAGTCGTCAGGGGAGGAGAAATTGTGCACCGCCAGCACATCAAAAGCGATGGAAATTGGAGTTATACACCCCGTGGAATCGCCACTGTCATAAATGATGTACGGGAACGGAAGTGGACTCCCGGACAAGCAAAAGACTTCCTCGACAGGCAAGAGCGTATCGGAGACTGGGCTGGTCGAACTCGATCACCTCTGCCGGACCTGCCAGATAAGGTATACGAAATCGGCATTCACGCGAACCCCATGATCAAAAGCGCCTTCACGCCTTCCATACAGATTCCCGCCACGGTCAGGACGAGTGTCGCGGCACGTATACGGCCTTCGGGCAGCAGCGGTATCGTCCCGCAATCCAACCCTTATAATTACGAGTACGCGGCACCTAGAATTCCCGACCAGCAGAGAAAACAGCATACGAGGCTCGTCTGATCCACGCATACGGGCGGCCCGGCGACGACGCGGTCCGGCGATGGCGGGGTGCGCGTCGTCACAGGGGTATCGCACCCGGTTCGGCGTCACCCCCGACGGTCAGAGGGCGGGTGCCGGCAACGACGGGCCCGCCATCACCCCCAGTGGCGTGCCCGGTAGTCGAAGGCCGGGGGCCGACCACCGGCTCGTCCCCGACGCCTGCGGTGGGCCCACGGGCCATCGCGCCGCGCAATGGTGGCCTCGATCCCGCGCCGCCGCAGGTAGGCGTGGTTGCCACGACTGGAGTCGGGGCCGGAACAGCATCCCGCCGGTCACCCTGCGGTGATCCACCCACTGCCCGCCCGGGTTGCCGTTGCCGGGCATGAGGGGTTCGGTCTTTCCCACTACGCGTCCGTGAACTCGCTCACCGCATCAGACGGGGCGTCCTGCCCGGCCAGCCACAAGAGCCGCGACGTCCTGGCCGCCGCCGAGCGCAAGGAACGCGCCCGCATCCGAAGCGGGAAGGGCATCCGCTGGGGCGGACGCCCCCTCGAAGCCGCAGCCCGAACCCGACGAACCTATGCGTCACAGCGCTGGCCGGACGGACTCACCGCTGGTCAGACCGCGAGAGATGCCTCGATTGCCTGCGTGCCCTTCTCGATCGCTTCCTCGAGCCGGGGAGAGGCCATCCCGTTGACCGAGATGATCTCCACGTCGGTGATGCCGACGAATGCGAGCGCGCTGCGCAGGTAGGGGGCGTGGAAGTCCATCGCGGCGAAGGCGAGGTTGTTGAAGTCGCTGCCGGAGGTGGGGATCACGATGGCCTTCTTGCCGGTCAGCAGACCTTGGGGACGGGTGGACCGGTCCCGACCATGCTCGGGCTTGTCGAATCGACCATCGCCGAAGCACTGGAACGCGCCAAGGCAAGTGGCGAACTCACAGCGGACAAGGACCCAGTCGAACTGGCGCGCCTTTTCACCACCTTCATACAAGGGCTGCGCGTCATGGGTGCAGCGCAAGCCGGGCGGAAGTTCCTCGAATCGGCCATCACCGCTGTCATGCGCACCCTGGACTGATGCGGGAGCAGCGACACCCGGTGGCACAACGGTCATGGCATGTCGCTGCCCATCGGCCTGCGCGACACCATCACCCTGGTTCAGTCGGAGCGGCTCGGAGCACAACAGGCTCGCATACGTCAGGCGGGCGATGTGCGGGGCGCCCCGGCGTATGCGCTGCCTCCGGGTGGTGGCCGGCACAGCAGCGCGGGTCGGCCAGGCGTTCCACGGCCAGCAGGTCCGCAGTGGTGCAAGGGCCGTGATCGCACGGACCGCCATGCGGCGCGACCGGTACGACCGGTACGCCGCGTTTCATCAGATCCACCACGCTGTCACTCCCGCACTCCATATCTGCTCTGCCGCCACCTCGACCGCGGACCCGGTGGCCCGTATTTCCCAACGTGCTGGACACCCATGTCGGTTCAGTTCGAGATGGCTGGCACTGGACGGGGACCTGCCAGCGTTTTGGGTTCGCCATTGATCCGTGGCTGCATACCGGCCGTCGTACGTGTGGTGAGACCGGATCAGCAGAAGCCCTCGCTGGAAGTGAGTCGTATGAGATTTAAGATCACTGTTCCCATCGCAGTCGTCTCAGCACTCTGCGTTGCGGTGCTATCGGGCTGCGGCAGCCGCGCGGAGGACAAGAGTCCCCGTGGCGCTCATACGAAGGATGAGCGGCACACCGGCAACAGCATAGGAGTCGATGGCAGTAGTTCATCGGTGTTCAGTGGATTCTCGACAAGCGCAAAGTCCGGATCAGGGTTTCCCGATCATTACGCAGCTCCGTTTGTCCAATCGTGGGATTCTCCGTCCATTCTCGAGCAGGCACGCCATGATGCCCGACTGAAGTATTTCAACCTGGCCTTCATCGTCGACGCTGGTGGTTGTCGCGCAAAGCTGAACGGCGAGACCGAGTTGAACGATTCCGGCTGGATTTCGGCCATCAATGCCACCCGCGCCGCGGGTGGTGACGTCATGGCATCTTTCGGCGGCGAGGGGGGACACGATCTGGCAGTTTCCTGTCCGTCGGTCGATTCGGCGAAGGCTCAATACAGGACGGCAATTGACACGCTGAAACTCAGCCGAATCGATCTGGACGTAGAGGGCAAGGAACTCAACGACCAGGCCGCCAACGATCGCCGTAACAAGGCCCTCGCCCAGTTGCAGCAGGAGTACAGGGCGGCAGGCAAAGAGCTGGGCGTCAACTACACCCTGCCGGTGGCGCCGGACGGTCTGACCGATGCTGGTAAATTGCTCCTGAGGAATGCCGAGAGCAACGGCCTCGACGTCAACCTTGTCAATATCATGGCGATGGATTACGGCCGCAAGGTGGACGACATGGGCGGAGCCGCGATCGACGCGGCAAATGCCCTCCACAGCGACCTCCACGAGATCTGGTCGTCCAAGACGGACAGTCAGTTGTGGGCCATCGAAGGCATCACCCCCATGGTCGGGGTCAATGACACTCGCTCCGAAGTCTTCACCGTAGAGGATGCCGAGAAGCTGGTGAGCTTCGCCACGTCCAAGAAGGTTCAGCAGCTGGCCTTTTGGTCCCTCAACCGGGACTGGAAGTGCGGGCAGGACAGAATTGACACGAATGAGAACTGCAGCGGTACCGAGCAGAGCAGCTGGGAGTTCACGCGCTTGATCACTGGCATCGAGGACAACGGCTTCCTCGTTCCGACGCAGAGCACGGCCACGCCGAAGCCGGACCCGAATCCGCACGAGACGTTCGGCCCTGTGCCTCCGCCCGCCACACCGGCCACGCAGGCACCGCCACCCGCGCGGCAACCCATCAGCCGCCTCGGCATCACCGGCCAGGTGACGTGCCAATCGGGCGGCCCTGTCGTGGGCGTCTGGGTCCAGGCAGCACATGGCGCGGACTCGCGCTTCGCCGCGTGGAGGGGCATCGGAGACGGGGCGTCGGCCGACTGGTGGACCGAACTACCACAGCACGAGGAATACTCCCTCCACGTCGGTTGCGGCGGAACGGCCGACCAGTGGGGCAATGAGAACAAGACCGGAACCGTCTCCGGCCCGCACAATTCGTTCACCTGCGATGACATCACCGGCGACTCCAGCTACGAAAGGTGCGTGAGCCGGTGACAAGGTCTCACTGAGCTTTTTCACAGTGGCCGCCGGCGGGTGACGAGGCAGGTTCCCGCGACGCACGAGGCTCCTGCGCTGTCGAGAGAGGTGTTCGATGTCTCAACTCGACGGCACAGGAGCCACGTTGATTCCCTGGCCTGCCGCACTCGACCTGCCCCATGCACTCGTCGAGTGAGTCTCAATGATGGTGTCAAGCCGATTGGGTGGCTGGTGGGGTGGTCGTGAAGTGCCTCTTGTCACGGAGCATGGCCCATAGGACGTCGATTCGGCGGCGTGCGAGGGCGAGCAGTGCCTGGGTGTGGATCAGTCCTTCGGCGCGTTTCTTGAGGTAGTAGTCCCGGGAGGGGTCTGGGCGCATCATGGCGGTTTGGGCGGCCATGTAGAAGACGTGTCGCAGGCGGCGGTGGTAGCGCTTGGGTCGGTGGTGGTTGCCGGTCCGGCGGCCGGAGTCGCGTGACACCGGGGCCAGTCCCGCGTGGGCGGCCAGGCGGCCGGCGTCTGCGTAGCTGGACAGGTCTCCGACGATGGCGAGGAACTCGGCCCCGAGGATGGGGCCCATGCCAGGGAGTGATTCGATGACTTCGGCGCGCTCGTCGAGGCGGAAGGCTTCGCGGATCTCCCGGTCGGTGTCTTTGATCCATTCGTCGAGCATGAGGAGCTGGTGGGCGAGGTCGCACACGAGTTTGGCGGCTCGCTTTTCGCCCGGCAGAGCGGTTACCTGGGATCGGGCTGCTTCGAGCGCGCGGGCGGCGACATCGGCTGCACTGCGGACCGCACGTCGTGCCAGCCAGTCCGCGAGTCGTTCGGCACCGGCTCGCTGCAGGGCGGCCGGGGTCTGGTACTCGGTCAGCATGACGACCGGCCCCTGGCCGCTGAGTAGTCGAAGGCCCGCTCCAGAGCGGGGCAAATGCCTACCAGGGCATCGCGCAGGCGGTTGATCAGTCGCACCCGGTCGGCGATCAGATCGGCTCGATGCGCGGTGAGCAACTGGAGATCAGCCACGGTCTCGTTCGGCAGGCTCAGGAGTGTGAAGTCCCGGCGCATGCGCGCGGTGTCGGCGATGACCAGGGCGTCCTTGGCGTCGGTCTTCCCTTCGCCGCGGTAGGCGCCGGACATTCGGTTGACCGTGCGTCCAGGCACGTACACCACGCTTTGGCCGTTGGCGATCAACAATGCAAGCAGCAACGTTGAGGCCCGGCCGCAGATGTCCACCGCCCATCGCACTTCGTCGGCCATCTCGCACGCTGCGACGATCAGGGCCAGGATCTCGTCTTCACCGTTGACGACCTTCCTCGAAAGCACCTTCTCTCCGGTGGCGTTCTGCGAACGCCAGGGCGTCCCCCTCCTCGCCGACCGTGCCTGCACCGGAGCCGGTGCCGGCGCCTGGCCGACCATACCGCCAGTCCGCGCGGTAGCGGGTGCGCATGCCGGCCGTCGATGGCTTTGCGCGGGCTGAGAAGAACACGGTGATCGCGAAAGAACTGCGGGTCAGCGTCCGGTCGGTGGAACGGTGACGCCGGTCC
Source organism: Streptomyces sp. NBC_00271 (assembly GCF_036178845.1). Lineage (NCBI taxonomy): Bacteria > Bacillati > Actinomycetota > Actinomycetes > Kitasatosporales > Streptomycetaceae > Streptomyces > Streptomyces sp. NBC_00271. Next base: position 88,204 of record NZ_CP108071.1, read on the forward strand.
TGGCGCGAGGGAGGGCGGCAGGCCCTGCGCCCCTTCGGGGCCGGCCAAGCGGCCGAAGGTCGGTGACAGTGACTTCGTCCTGCTCGAGGCATTGTTACTGGACGGCGCAACGGCGCAAGGCGGCTATGACGTCCTCGGCGACAGGCCGTTGACGGCATCGAGCAGTTCGCGGCGGTTGGGGCCTCCGACGTAGCGAGGAGCGTCTGCCCTCAGTTCTGCGAAACGGGTTGCGAGACCCGGCTTCCCCATGGACTCCTGCGAGTCGGACAGCAGGAAGCCGATCTCGGCCATCGCGCGCATGACGTCGGCATCCCGGAGGCAGGCGGACCGGCCGGCGACATGCTGGTTCCAAGCGGTGTTGCCACTGCGGTAGACCTTGCCCCGCATGTCGGCGTCGATTTCCGCCTGCCGATGCACCTCCCAGTCGGCCAGCGCCGCCCAGACGGGGCCCAGATTCCGTTCAGTGACAGCGTGGAAACGCAACGCCAGTTCGGCGGGGCTGCCGACACCTTCCTCGCGTAACACGTCACGCAGGTGGGTTGCGTGTGTGATGCCGAGGGTTATGCCGAGACCGAACTGCGGATTGGTGGTGGCCCATGCGTCCCCGAGCGCGACCAACCCCGTCACCAGCGGCCGTGCGGCGTCAACGAGTTGGCGGCGCACGCTGTGGATGCCTCCCATTGCGACGACGCCGCCGATCGGCATGCCCTCGGCCCATGGCGCGAGGGCGGGGTACAAGGCGGCGACCCGCTGCCAGGCATCGCTTCGGCCGAGACCTCTGAGTTCCTGGTCCGTACCGGACGTGACCAGGGTCATCGACCAGGTGCCATTGTCGCCCGGGACGACGATGACTGAAACGCTGTCGTGGTGGTGGAGGGGCCAGGGCGCCGGGCCGGGGAGGTTGCCGTCGGTGGAACGGAAGTGCCGTGTGTAGTAGCGGAATCCCCGGTCTGCCCCGCCCGGCCAGGCACTCATGGCGTCGGAGAACAACGAGGCCGCGAACCCGCTCCGGCCGGATGCCTCCACAACCAGGTCGGCCGTGAGACGTTCGCCGTGGTCCAGCACGATTCCGGTCACCCGCACGCCGCGCCCTCCGGGTGCGTCTGCGGCCAGTAGCTCCACTGCGCGGACGCCTCGCCGCAGTGTGATGCCCGTGGTGCGTTCCGTCACGGCCAGCAGAGCGGCCTCCAGCACCGGTCGGCGTGCCGCAACGGTGTCGAACCGTTCGTCATCAGGTACGTCCGTGCCACCGGGTATGAGGCTGAGCGCGTCGGCGATCATGTTGTGGCAGCGTCCCCCCCATGAACGGAACTCCGACAGGGTTTCGGGTAGTTCCCGCTGCAGGATGCGGTAGCCGGCTGGGGCGAGGATATGCGCGGCGGCGAACTGGCGGACCCCAGGCCGCTTCCACTTCTCCCAGACGCCGTGCGGGCCGTCGGCGGGCGCTCCGGCGTCCTGGTCGACCACGGTGACACGGTGTCCTTCCGTGGCCAGCAGCATCGCTGTGACCAAGCCGGTTGGACCTGCTCCGACAATCAGTGTGTGAACCATGGTCGACTCCTGCGGACGTGGGTGCTGCTTCAAGGAGTCGGCAGAGGTGGCTGGGACGCTTGTCCAGCTGCGTGATCGTGATCCGTCCTGGCGCTATGCCCCGGACTTCACCGATTGCCCGTAGCCTCCGCCGATCCGTGCGGAAAGGGCTCCACGCTTACCAACGCGCCCCGGACAGGAAAGTTCACCCTGAACCGCGTAGGACACCGTCTTACCGATGTGCACTGGCCGGCTCGGGCCGAGCGGTCCTGCCCGGAGCTGACCCTACAGCCGCCGTGTACCAGACACACGAGTCCGGCCTGCTTTCCATGATGTGCGCCAACCGCCACCGTAGAAACGCTGTGCACTCATCACTTTTGTTTCCTATGGGCTCTGTACGACCGATTCCCATGGAATATCCTCCTCTGTCACCGGTGAGTTCGTCCTGGACCATGCCTGCGCTGCCCGCCTGCTGATCGCTTCCGTCTCGGCCTTCGCAGCCGCTGAAATCTGACCCGCGTTCGGCTCCTTGTACCAAGGACGAAGACGGATCAGGGCCGGCCTCACACCCGTGGCGAGGAGCAGGGCAGTGCCCTTCGGCAGGGCCCGTATTTTGTCCGGCGGAAGCACGTTTTCCTGCCGATAAGAAATTGAGCGCGAGGAGCCATCTCTACTTCTTGAATAACTGACCGTACTGACGTCGTGCTGGCCGACCAATTTTGAGATCTTCTCAACAAAGTCCGCGTCGTCGAGCCCTGCGCCGAGCAGCTTGATCGTGGCGGCGCTCCAGAGGGCGTCCATACCGGCGTCTCCCCAGACGCGGGCTCCCTGACGGTAGCTCTGGAGCAGCGTGACCACATTGATCCCGCGGGATCCGAAGTGGCTGTACAGGTCGGGCAGATCAGAGATGCGACAAACGTTTGCCGCCTCGTCGAGGACAGCCGTCATCGGGGGATCCAGCCGCCCTCCGAGTCGCTCCGCCGCGACCACTCCGGCACGCATCGCGGCATCCGCGAGGCCGGCGATCACACCGGCCGCAGACCCACCGCCGTCTTTGGAAAGCAAGTACAGGGTGTCCCGGCCGAGCACATGCTGTTCGGGACGGAACTGCGGAAGATCGGGGTCGCGGGTCACCCACGCAAGGATCTCCGGGTCCAGGAGGCAGGCAACGCACTGCCGGGCCGTCTCATAGATGCCGTCGCGAGTCTCCACCGCTCCGCGTACGGTTCCCTGCAGCTGTTCGGCCAGCGCGGTCATTCCTACGTCCCGCAGCAGGTCCACCGGGGTGCGGTCGGACGGATCAGCAAGCCATGCGAGCAGGTCGACCACCGAGGAACCACCGCGAGCGGCGGCGAGAAAGAGCGCGGTCAGAGTGTTTTGTGCAGCTGAAATCCAGAAATCCTTCTTCGAAGCGTCATCGTTCACAGACGCGACGAAGTGCCCGGCCAATCTGCGAGCGCCCTCGATCGTGTGGCACTCGGCGAGCATGTCCCACCACATCGCGCGAGGCGCGTGGGCTATTCCTTGCGGGTCGAAAGTCCACACGGTGCCGATCTCGGCTCGCTGGGCCCGGGTGACGGCATACACATCGGACTTGTTGGAGGTCAGGAGCACGCAGCCGCGTGCACGCAACACTCTCGGGATGGCGATTCCTGTCGATTTTCCGGCCCGCGGCGCCATCAGATCGAGTTCGACGTCTTCGAAGGAGGAACGCAGTTCGGGCCCGGAGGGCTCCAGGTCACCGAGCAGGTTGCCTGTCTCGTCCGGTTCCGGCTCGGCGATGCCCTTGAGCGAGGGGCGCAACTCGCGCGCTCGGGCTGTGATTCCCGCCGGCCCCAGGGCCGCGAGCTCCCGCCGTCCGGCCAAGCCGTTGGTCCGGTTGATCGCGCCCGGCACCCGGGTGCTCACCAGAACGAGCGAGACAGCCAAGAAGATGAACAGCGCAGCCGCGCCCGCGTATACGGCGTAGGGGCTGGCGCCGGTCCAGAGCCCGCCGGCCCCGTCCGTGACCAGGGAAACGAAGGTCGACATGGCGAAGGGCGGCGGATTCCAGCCGGCGCCCGTCGCCGCGGCGCCCAACGTACCGCCGAGCCATACCACTGCACACAGCACCAGATTGAAGGCGGCGACAGCCACGATCGCCCACGCGGCGAGGTCACTGCCCGGCCTGCCCCTCACCCGGCCCACCGCCCCGAGGCACCGGCCGGGTCGGCGGTCCGGTCGCGTTCCGTGGGACCGCGATCGTCCGGCCAGCCGATCCGTGGTGTTGCGCCGTGTTCGGCCTCCGCCTCGCCGACGTACTCGTTGGGCGTCCACCGAGTGTTGGTGTCGTGCAGCATCCGTTCGGTGTCGGTGATGGCGACCTTGATCGGGATACCGGGGCGTCCACCGACCTTGATGAGGAATCGCCCGCGTCCCGGGGGTTCCTCGTTGACACCCGCACTCGCCCAGCCGGGGGGTGACGACCAGGAGGAGACGAGCTCGATCTCTCGGCGGGACAGCCCCACCACCTTGCCGAGTTCCTCCATCTCAGCCCGCGGAAGACCCGCGCACACCACCATCCCGGCTCTCTCGACGAAGCCCCGCGCCTTGGCTCGATCCGAATCCGTACCGAGCGCCTCGGCGTCCTTCAGGGTGTGCGTGATCTTGGCGTCTCCCAGGCCAAGGGAACGATTGAGGCGGGTGAGTGCATCGATGCGATCGACGATGCCGGAAGCAGCCCGCAGGGGACGCCAGAGCTCGTCGAGCACGGTGAAGAACCAGCGCCGTGGGGCAAGTCCGGCGTCAGCGAGGGCATGCGAGGCCGCGACGGTGCCCAGTCCGTCCGACCAGGCGGCGAGCATCGCGGCAGCGGTGAGCTGGGTGTCGGCCTCACCGATCCGTGAAATGTCGATGCAGACGGCCGGCGCGTTGGGGTCGATGCGTGTCGAGGTCTTCGAGGCGAAGGTGCCGCCGAGTGGTCCGTCCAGGATGCCCAGCAGAGAACGGTGCAACGGGTCCACCGCATCCCGGTACCGGGTGTCGTCGCCGCGGTCCAGGGTCACGGCGCGCACTCGGTCGGGACCCTCGTTGAGCACTCTGAGAAGGTCGGGCAGAAGAAGGGTCCGATCGCCCGGTGTCCGCTCCCGCAGATGGTGCAGACAGGCGGAGAGCACTGACAGTTCGTGGTCGTCCATCGGCCGCCCCCGCACGATGGTGACCAGCGCGGCGACCATGTTGAGCACGCGCCCATGAGCCTCTGCTGCCAGTGCCTGTCCCGCCTCACCGCCGATCCGCACGGCCGCGGCCCCCATCGCTCCCGGGTCCAGGACGTTGATGCCGCCGACTCCGCGCCCGATCGAGATGACCTGGCCGCCGAGGGCCCGGACGGTGTCCGCGTAGTCGGGCTTGAGGTCACCGAGTACGAGTGGCACCACTCCTGTGGCGGACAGTCCGATGAGCATGCGATTGACCAGGGTGGACTTGCCCAGTCCCGGCATGCCCAGCATGAAGAGCGACGGGTTCGATATGTAACGGGCGCGGGTGAACCAGGACAAGGGGTCACCGCACACGGTCGCCCCCGTGAAGAGATGCTGCCCGAGCGGCACACCGGTCATGGGCGCCCCCGACCCGGCGGCGAAGGGCCACAGGCCGCATGCCTGCACCGTGGTGGCACGCCACATCGTCGGCGAGTCCATGTAGCCCACTCGCCCGCCGCCGGCGCCGTGCCAGCCACGGGCAGGGCCGCGCGTCTCACGGAGCGAGGACGCAGAACCGCCTTCCCGCTCGGCCCCGATCTTGCCTGCCGCGGCGCGGTTCCCTTTCGCCGTCCTCTTCGCCTTGCTTCGCCGTTCCTCCTCCTGCGTCTCTTCCACCGTCCCGGCCACGTGGCTCAGGGCCGTCGTGGGGCCGGACGCACCGGGCGGCCAGTTGGCCACGGGGCCCGACGCGCGTTCCTTCATGCCGCTCACAGCGCCTCCTGCAGTTCGTGCGGAATGAGCGTCTGCTCCCAGGGAAGAATCCCGACGGGCAGGGTGCAGCTGAAGGCTGCGGCCTGCATACGGTCGGCAGGGCGCATGGAGATGCGCGAGGCCGCCAGGAGATTGCGCACGGTCACACTCGCGTCGTCGAGTTCAGCCGCGGAATCCACAGTGACGGTCAGCATGAGCGAGAACTCCACAAGTCCGGCGCCTGAGGCCTCCTCTGCTGCAGTCTGCTCGACCGCCCGCACCTCCGAGGCAGCTCGGGCCTGCACCATTCCACGCCCGGAGCTGGCCATGAACTGCGCGCTTCGGCGGTCCGCCTCCACGATGCGCGCCGAGGTAGCCGGGTCGATCGGCCGATAGAGAAGAGCGACCCTCTTACGGCGCGTTCCGTTGGCGGCCTCGAGCAGCCCGCGCAGCACGCTCGAGCGGACTGTTCCCCGTGGCGCGAGGGTAAGCATCCAGCTGCGCGAGACCCCGGAATCGTGGTGGTAGGCCCCGACCGTCTCGACGCAGGCGGCGGGTCCCGCATCTTCCCACTCAAGGCCCGTACCGCCGTGCTCGGCCCGCACAGTGAGCACGTCGGCCGCGACGGCCGGGTCGTAGGCCACGCGTACGACTTCGGCGATCCGTTCTTTCGACAGGGGGTACGCCGAGCCCCCGCCGGCTCCGACGAGCCCGCTCAGGAGCCCGGGGATACGAATCGCCAGGTCAGTGATCACGTCCTGATGATCACGCTTCTGGTTCGGTGGCACGCCATAGGTGAGGGTGATGTACGTGTGCATTTCGGAGGAGGCTGAAGGGTAACTCTGGACAACCTCCTCCATGACCGCGCGCGCTGCTGCGGGAGCAGACGGAGAAATGCGCGACAGTACCTCGTTGGCCAGCCTCGTCCCTGGGTCGGGGGCGGTCTCGATGACGACGGATGCCCCACGGAGCCCCGGTTCGTGGGACAGCCGGGCAAGCCACTCACCCCACATGGCCACCCATACGTCCACCTGGTCAGGGTCGACCAGGGAGCCGCCGTCCGGTTCGCAGCCGAGGACAACGGTGTACAAGTTGCGGTTCGGGTGAACCAGCACGCCGAAAGGGCGGTCATAGGCGTCCCGCCCCTCGCTGACGGTGACTCGGTTGAGCAGGCCCGGGGGCCGGAAGCGTCCACCAGGACGCTGTGACAGAGGACCGGACACGTAGAGGTGCGCGCCTTTGGCCTTGCGCCGCATCCAGGCGAAGCGCAAGGTCATCAACTGGTAGACGTTCCTTCCGTCCTGGGTGCGCACGGCCAGCGGAGTGAGGACCATGACGAGCGGGACGAGCAGCACGGCTGCGACCAGCAGCGACACCAAAGACGCGAGGAGTACGACGATCAGTCCTCCGAACACCCCGATGGTGCCGATCAGGCCGAGCGGCCCGAGGCCTGGCCTGCGGGGACGGCGCCAATTGCCGTACGTGGGGTGCGAAACGGCTTCAGCGGACATTCATCTGCTTCCTTCCTGCTTTCGTTCGTTCATGATCACTGACAAGCTCAGGAGTGCGGTCCGGCGAAGGGTCGACGCGCGCCGGCCCTGATTCCCGCGCCGTTGTGCGCTTGAGCTGTAACGTCGGCTTTTCGCGCGCTACCTGTTGTGTCCCGCATTTCCGTCGGCTCCGTCCAGGGCGCCGGCCGCGAGGTTGCCGACGTTCTGCGCGACACGAACCACGGCACCGGCGGGGCCTGCCGCCAATGCCCCGGCACCCGACGTGCCACGTCCGCCACCGGCCCTTTGCCGGCCGCCGGCGCCGGATCCGTTCGTGGCCGCTCCCGCCGCTCCAGTCGCACCCGATGGGCCGCGGCCTCCCGCGGTCCCGTTCTGACCGGCACCGGCAGAACCGGCACCAAGTGACCGCGCACCGGTAGCCACCGCACTCCCCACCGTCGACACTCCCTTTCCTACGACGTTGGCACCACCGAGTGCGGCAGTCGCGGGGACAACCAGCTTGAGCAGTGCGGGCAGGGCGACAGCGGACAGGAACATCACACCGATTCCGGCAATCCGTTCATGGATGTCGTCATCCGGGCCGCTCGAGATCATCGCTGAGCCGGCGAACAGGACGAGACCGGCGGCCGGCTTGTAGAGCAGCCAGGCGACCATCCAGCCAATGTGCTTGCGCCACCAACCGGAGCCCCAGTTCGTCATGGAAGCCGCGGCGGCAAGCGGCAGAGTTCCAAGGAGCAGGATCATCACGCCGAGGCGGATGTAGAGCAGGATCGTGTGCACGATGCCGGCAATCAGCAGGAGAAAGGCCAGGACGAGCAGCAGGAACGCGTCTACACCTCCGCCGCTCTGGCAGCCGATGTTGCTGGTGAGTTGCTGGGAGGCACCTTGCTTGAAAAGGAAGTCAGCATACCGATCGGAGAGACCCGCAAGAGCGGTGACTACTGCCGTGGCGCCACCTGCTACGACAATGACGCGGAGCAGACCCTTCAGTGCGGTTGCTCCGGCTTCTCCCCGCCGTTCAAGTGCCATCCGGATCGCCGCGAAGATCAGCGATGCGACGGCCGTGTATACAACAATCCACTGCGTCTGATTGTCGACGTCTTGGGCCGTGTCGGAGGTGGAGAGCGTCGGGATGCCTGTTGTCAGTGTGCCGAATACCGATATGGCGGCCCCTAGTACAGAATTTGCTATGCCCTCCACAATGCTGCCGATGGGATCACCCAGAAACTGGAAGAATCCCTTGACTGCATCGACGAGCGGGTTCCCCGTGGAACAAGCCACGTCATGTCCTCCAAAGCATGAATCCGTCGCTTCCCGAAACAGTTTGCATCGGCGCGTAAAGGGCCCCGTCGGGCTTGGGTTGCACCTTCCAGTCGCCACCGTCCCATTTCAGAGAAACAGCCGTTGAACGGTAACCGCCGGAACCGCTTTTGATGAGAAGCTGTACCTCGGCGCCACCAGGTGAGTAAGACATGACCGCGAAGCCGGCATACGAGCCGACAGCGGTTCCGTTCTGCGCCGACGCGGGGACGGTCGACCGCTGTGCCACAAAAATGTCCCGGCCCGGTCCCTTGACCAACTGCTGTTCGGCGATGGTCCGCCAGGCCCGCCCGCTCATCTGTGTAGGGATGACGTTCGCGGCCATCACCGCCCCCGTCGGTGTGTGGGCGAAGCACCACATCACCGGCCCACTGAACCGGAGCGGACCTGCCGACGGAGACGTCGGGACCTTCGACAAGCCGATCGACCGCCACTGCACATCAGCGGGTGCTGCCGCTGGCTTCGCCCTGTCGGAATCATCGGAGAGGCACCCCGGCGGACGAACATCCCTGCCCTGTCCGGTGGGGCTCGTTCCAGAGGGGAGCGAGAGCGGGCCTTTCCCTTCTCCTGTGTTCCCTCGCGCATCCGCCGAGTCTTGCCCTGTTGTCAGCCATGTGATTCCAGAGACCACCAGGACAGCGGCGAGGAATATCGCAGAGAAAACCCTTCCCTGCTGACTCCAATACGGCGAGTCCGCACCCGCACTTGCTTTATTGCGCTTAAACACAATGCCCCATACCTCCACTTAGGCAAAGACGAAGCTGATCAGCGGTCCGGCTGTCGCGACCAGCACACAGCCGCCCAGCACCATGCCGAGTCGGCTCATGTGCTCGGACGCCTCACCGCGCTTCATGGACAAAGCCATCATTGCTCCGGTGATCAGAACTCCTGCGACACCGGCCGCAGTACCTCCCCAGGCAGCTATACCGAGGACGGTGTTGACCTTCTGGGTAAGCGCGTCGGGAGCGTCGCGCCCTGGGTTAGGCACGGCGGCGGCCTGGAAAATGGTGGGAAGGAATTCCTTCATCGTTTCTCCTGAGATTATCGGAGCGAGTGAGGGTGAGCGACAAGGAAATATATTTCATGAATGCGGATCTGTGCCCTGCGGGCAGTTCGACGGTGGCCGGGCGCAGCGGTGCCGCGTGCAGGGTGAGTAGAAGTTCTTGGCCGTACCTCGAAGAAGCAAGGGGTGCGGGCGCCACCTCAGAGTGAGAAGGGGCCAAGAAAATTCACAATTGGTCCGGCAGTACTGCCGAGGATGCAGGCGAGCATGACGAACAGGAGTCCGCGGAAGTGCTCTGCTCCTTCGCCCGGGTAGCCACGGCGCATCTGAAGGGCCATCAGAGTGCCGACCGTTATGACACCGCCGACAGCCGCGGCCGAGGCGCACCATGCGAGGATTCCGAGCAGTTGGTCGGCTTCTGCACCCGGCGTGAACGTCGCCGCGCGAGCAGCCACCTCGACCGATTCCCTCACCGGGCACCACCCATCTCCGCCGGCCGGAGCCCGGCGAGCGCGCCCAGCTGGAAGACCTCCTTGGGAAGGGCCTTCGCTTTACCGTCCAATCGCCAGGCAGGAACCCACGGCACCCGCCTGACAGGGGCGGCGGAGCGGAGTACCCGAACGCGGCGAGCGAGCGGCAACGGCAGTCGACCGGGCGCATCGGCGACAAGCACGAGAGCCACCAACTCCATACCGGGTGGGTGCCTGCCATCACGCAAAGCGCCGAGCATCTGAGAGGCCGCCCGTAGACCGCTGGCATTGGTTCGTGCCACGACCATCACCCGGGCGGGCTCCCCTCGTGTGATGTCGGGCCAGCGACAGCCCAGGTCGGCTCCCCCGAGAGCTGCCGCCAGGGTGCTCGCGCCCGCGCCGCCGTGAGCCGCGACCCAGCCCGTACCTGCGCCGACGGGCGGGGGTGGTGTCCAGGACCGCTGCGGCCTCCGCATCTGGGTGGAGGGCCGTATCACCAGGGTCTCGTGATCCCCGGTCGCCGGTTGGTGCCCCTGAGTCCGTTGAGCCGGCCGTGACATGTGTGCGGCTGCCGCCTGTGCTCCGGGCAGGAGCCGGGTGGTCGGACCGCGCACCCACGCCTGCGGACCGGAACGCTCCATCGAGGGGACGCTCATACGGCTCCTCACCACCTTCCTTGGATCCAGTCGTTCTCGTTGAACTGTTGGCTGTGGTACTCGTTGCGTTCTCTGAGTCCGTCGTGCCCTGTCAGACAGCCACAACGAGGGTCGCCCAACCAGGGTTCATGACTTCGGCGACTCAATTCGGAAGACCTGAAGGGTGTCGCGGAAGGGGTATCGATCAGGGCATCTCACCCGTGTGGCCGGGGTGTTGAGGGCCGATCGGGAGTGGGTGGATCAGTTCGGTCGGCTGCTGAGAGCGGTCCGGGAACGCGGCGAGGACTGTGGCTGGGGCCCCGCCCGTGACGGCTCACCACCCGGCTGAGCGCGTGCTGTCGGTGGCCGTTTACCACCGCACAAACCTCACCGTGCGGCAGCTCGCACCGTTGTTCGGTGTGACCGTGCTGATCATCGTGGACACGGAGACCCGGCTGGTGATGGCCGCGGCCCGCACGGTGCCCGGCACGACCGCGGACGCGAAGGCCTGGCGGGACTCCGGCCCGGCCGAGCACTGCGGGGGTGCGGCGGTCCTCGGTGACGGCGTCTGCATCGACAGCGGCCTCACTGGTCAGCGGTTGTGCCTGGCGTGCGCTGCCGCCGTGCTTCGCTATCTCGCAGTCGACTGGCCACCGCCGGTTCCTGATCTGGTCACGTGCCGGGGTTCGAGGCCGGCTTCACGCGACCCCGATCGGGGCGGGCTACCGCCGACTCAGCCCCCGGCTACGAACGAAACCCCCGCGACCGGCTGGGCTTTTCCGGCACTCGCAGCCGCACTCTGCCGCTACAGGCGATACGTCCGCCTCACCACGTGGGACACGGTCTGAAGTCATCGCAGCACCGACCAGGTTGCAAACAGCTCACTGGGTGACCAGGCGCAAGTCTTCAGGCAGTGCGTCTGCACCGATCACAGGGCACAGCCGATATGCCGAAAAACCGGCTCACAGAGCATGAGGGGAATGCGTTCCACCTTCATCGAGATGCACGCCGACCAGGACTCTGGGGCGGGCTATATGACCGCTGGCTGGTCGTCGGTGCGACCGGAGTTACCCCGCGCGGGGCTGGGCCCTTCAGCCTCGCGGATGCCGCTACCGTCATGCTTCCTCTGTCGAAGTCCCGCGTCTCACGTTGCTCTACGCTTGAACTCCGGTTTCCCACATTTACGGTTGGCGCATTACTTCGTTCCCAGCGCTGCGAAGTTGCGCCAGGAGTCCAGCTCTGCGAACGCTCGGGCATCCGGCTCACCACCGCATCAGCACTGGATTGTGCCTGCTGCTTCTTTTCCCGGGAGTGCAGAACCTGACGGGCTACCTCCCCCGCCAGTAGTCCTACTCCAGCACCCAGCACCGCCCCCAGTGGCCCTCCCACCGCAAAACCTACCAAGGCGCCGGCCACTACTGACACCCAGCGCTTCCTCCCCAGGAACTTCAAGAGACCACCGGCGCCCGATGCTTTTGGTGAACGCTGTGGCTTTTCCTGCGAGGCACCGGACGACAGCGGTTCCCGCTGGACACCGTAGCGCGACAGCGGTTCCTGCTGGACACCGTAGCGCGACAACGGTTCCTGCCCGAAGGCCGTCGGCTCGAGATATCCATTTCTAACCCTGCCCGGAGGCTCGGCGCGGTATTGTTGTAGCTCATCCTGAGAGTCTGTTTGAGAATTCCTCCGACTCTCTTCCGAATCAGGAGACGAATTACGTGTCCTCTGCGCGTCATTATGATTACTATCCCAGGAGAAGCGACTACGCGGTGCGTCGTGATCCATCTCATCAGGGCCCGCCGGCTCCTGTACGAAGTCGCTACGCCGGTCATCGTCTCCGTCGTCAGAATAACTACTGCGTCGATCGGACTGAAAATCTGGCATGTCTGCCTTCCCTTGGCATCTTTCCTCTCGCCCGAACTACGTAGCGCATCGGGTAGAAGGTTCAACGCAAGTCTGTGAGCCAGGGACGGCGACGAAGATGCCAGACATCCTCAGCTCACCGACTTCGGGAGGACTGTCGTACCTTCGTCGGCCCAACCTCCACCCGCCCAGGATCTCCCGTCGGCCTTCGGTGACGGGCGAGTCGACACAGGCGGACCGTACGGTGATGGCGTCGCAAGACGCGAGTCCGGCAACCGGACCCTGAGCAGCTGGTTCACTTTCCGACTCCCCCCGCTCACGCATCGGTGCCGGGCCGTCCCAGCCCGCCGTGACGGCCGCGAGGCCGCGTCAACGCCGTCCGGAACGCTTGACTGTCACCGACCGCGCGAAGTGACGGCGTTTCGCGAGCGCGTCCCGATGGAGGCGGCCGAGTTGTCCGCCCCGGGACAGGACAATGCCGCGGTCGCCAGGCAGTTACGGATCAGCGTGCGATCGAACGACGCCCGCACCGGGCATGGGAGGACGGCGGAACGCCACAGCCCCGCAGTCGAATGGGCCGGCCTCCAGGGCCAGGCTGAACGAGGCACTGCTCGAAGTGCTCGAGCGGCGGCTGGCCAAGAGGCCGGTAATGCATGGCCGGCCGAACCGGACCTGAACGCCGGCGCGGAGCAAGACCCTGATCAAACGCCGGTTCCCAGAGAGCATGAGCCGTCCGCGATCGCGCAGATGCCGCAACCGGCACGGCTTCGACGAACGCGGCCGTCGCCACCTCGGCCCGCAACTGGGCCCGGTCCAGTCCCCGCCCCGCGAAGATCTCTTTCAAGGAGCGGCCATACGGACCTGGGGTTCCTCTCGTGTGGCGCTCTCGATCGCCGGATCGCAAGGGCGCTGGACTGCGGCCTGGAAGACGGGGCCGGGACCGCGTTGCTCGATGCGCTCGAACAGGTCCCGCACCCGCTCGGTGTCCGAGCAGGTCCAACGGCACGTTGTCGCCCTTCCCGTCGCGGAGCACGGCGGTGAAGAGCTGAGTCTTGGCCCTGAAGCAACGGGCGATCAAGCCTTGGTCCACGCCCGCGCGTTCGCCGGTGTCCCGCACGGTAGTGCGCGCGAACCCGAGCTCGGCGAGCAACTCATCCGCGGTGCCGCTGCCGCAGACGTCACGGTGTCTGTGCCGGGTGTGCTGGCCCGGCGGCCCGATCTATACCTCGTGCCCCGTCGATCGCCGAACGCTCCGCGATCTCCTTGGTGCGAGTTCTCAAGATTACGAGGCATGGTCCCGTGCGTCGTCGGCCCCTCAGGGCGTTACAGGAGGATCGCGACGGGCCCGTCGACGGTCGACCGAGGCCGGTCGGCTCCGAGCACCACCCGATCACGAATGCGCAGGGGGCCCGCTCGCCGTCATCCCGGCCGGTGACGACCGCGACGACGTCACCCATCTCCTGCCTCTGCCGCACGCCGTCCCACCCGTCCGCGGGCGGGACGGCCGGCCACGCCGCAAAGCGGTCTTCCCTCTACGCGGAGCGCGGCTACGACGACGACTGCGGCCGCGAGACGGTCCGCGCCCGCGGCATCGTGCCCCTCATCGCCCGGCGCGGCACCGCGCAGTACAACGGCTGGTCGTCTGCCGGTGGGTAGTCGAGCGATCCTTTGCCCGGCCGCACGGCTTGCGTCGGCCGCGCGCGTCGGGAACGACGACTGGACATCCATGAGGTTTCCTCAGACTCGCCTGCACTACCGATCCCAACGGAAACTGGAGTCGTTGTGTCAGCGGGATAAAAGCAGTCGATCGACTGAAGCCAGTTGCCTCCGCCGGGAGCAGAGTCTGAGGGCAGGACCGTCCTACCCCCGAGGGCGTTCCTCCCGGGGCGTCGCGCCTGGCACCAGTCGCGCGACGCCCCCCAGTTCCACGCACCGCTCGACTGCGTTGCGACGGCGGTACTGGACCTTGTCGAAGGCCAGGGGCCAGCCACCGGCTCGTCCCCGGCGCTTGCGGTGGGCCCGCTGGTCATCAGGCTGCGCGATGGTGGCCTTGATCCCACGCCGCCTCAGATAGGCGCGGTTGCCACGACTGGAGTGCGCCTTGCCGCCGCGCACCCGGTCCGGTCGGCTGCGCCGGCCGCCCGTGCCGCGGCGCCGGTTGCGAAAGCCGTCCACCACCGGGGCGAACATCGGGCTGTCACCCCGCTGACCGGGCGAGGTCAGCCAGTACAGCCGGCGGGCCCGGCCGTCCGAGAGCAAATGGACACTGCCGGTCAGCCCACCCCCTGAGCGCCCCAACACCTCTCGTCCATCGGCCTCCTCACGCCCCGCCCCTTTTTTGCGGGTAGTCGGCCGGAGGCCTGCGGGGCGCTCCGGCCGGATGCTGATGCGCCCGGCAGGAGGCGGAGTCGATGTCCACGGCCCACTCCTGCCGGTCCGCCTGGCGGGCAGCGCCCCGCCCGGGTCGCCGGCACCGCCTCGATCTGCAACTCCTGAAGGACGTCCTTCCCGGCGGCGTCCGCCGACCAGCGGCGACGGCCCTCGCAGACGGTCTCCCAGAGACCGTACCGCTCCGGCAGATCAGGCCGGGGCACCCGCTCCGGGCCCGGAACAACACCCCGTTGATCACCCTTCGGTGATCCGCCCGCTGCCCGCCCGGCTTGCCGCCGCCGGGCATGAGGGGTTCGATCTTCCCCCACTGCGCGTCCGTGAACTCCCGTCGCCGCACCATACGGCGTCCTGCCCGGCCAACCACGAGATCCACCCAACCAACCAAGAGCCATCAGAAACGGCCCAGGCGTTCTCGCGCCAGTGCGCCTGCTCGCTGCCCGTGTCCCTCTCCAGCAGCCCGCCGGGGTGGGTGATCAGCCCACCCCGGCGGGCATACACACCAGACCGGTAGGTCACTCAGGCAGAAGCCGGCCGAAGAGCAACCCTTCAACCCCTACGCCCGACCACGCCTGAATGTGCTCACCTACTTGCCAGCTGTCCTCTTCGGCTGCGTCGGCTGCGTCAGCTCACCCGCGTAGTGGCGAGAGTGGTGGTTCGAAACCGGATTTTGCACTGTCGCGGCCGGGGGACGACCCGCCGCCGGGTGACTGCGCGCAGAGTCCGCGACCCCATGGCCGGAGGAGTGACTACTCACCCTGCCCTGGTCCTCCTCACCCCCGTGGTGGCGAGACTGGTGGTTCGAAACCGGATTTTGCCCTGTCGCGGCCGGGGGACGACCCGCCGCCGGGTAACTGCGCGCAGAGTCCGCGACCCCATGGCCGGAGGAGTGACTACTCACCCTGCCCTGGTCCTCCTCACCCCCGTGGTGGCGAGAGCGGTGGTTCGAAACCGAAGGTTGCCCTGTCGCGGCCGGGGGACCAACCATCGTCGAGTACCTGGGCGGAGAGTCCGGGCCGTCGATGCCGCCAGAGAACTGGTCGCCCTCGCGGAATGCGTTCCCCGCAAAAGTTTTCGCCGCATCCACGACCCCCCCTACCATCCTCTGCAGACGGACTCGCGTCTCCGGAACAGCCCTTACGGCGGCTTCGGTGCCCCGTGACGGGTTGCTAGCGTGCTGCTCCTGCCAGTACCGGTATTCCGCTCGAGCGATGTGGTCGTGAGCCGCCAGCGCTTGAGGGCTACTCTCGGGAGTACGGTAGTACCGATCCAATTCCGGGTTCGTGAATACCTTATCAACATCACGCGCGCCATTTTCCCCCGCCGCGGCTCGGATGCTTGCGATAGATTCCCGCACGCTGCGGCCCACCGTATGCTGATCCCGCATTCCGGCCAGGGCGCCGTCTATGTAATCCATTGCCGCCTTCCGAGGTGCGCCGGGCGGCCGCTGATCCCACGCAACACGGGCCAGTACATCCGCGCCCGAGCGCACCATGGCGCCCAAGGACCCTGGCTGCGGCTCGCGGTCAGCCGCAGCCTGATCCGCGGCTCGTCGCGACCCATCCCGCGGTTCGCTGGGGCGACCCGGCTCAGGGCGAGCATTGCCATAGCCATAGCCATAGCCATAGCCATAGCCAGCGCCTACAGGGGTGTTACCCCTGCCGTTGTAGGGAGGAGCCGCAGGAGCACGACCTGCTGGGGGGCGGTTGTCGGGTTGTTTCGGAGCACCGGGGTAGTTGTATGGTCCAGGCATGTGAATCGATCTCCTGCTGTGTGAAGGGAAGACTGGGATACGCTCGTAGATGGCGGAGCATGGAGGCTATACGTTTTGCACCCTTCATCGGCAAGCCTCTTCACTTTCCACAACGTGGTCTCGATCAGGAAGGTTCAAATGCGACCCGCGGTTATTCCTCGGTCCGGAGGGCGGCGCCTGATAGCGCGTCCTACATGGTCGGTTTGAGGGAGCGCCAGCAACAGAGGTACTGCAGCGAGGCCGAGAAAGACTTCTCAATGCCGGTGTCAAGCCGCAGCAGGTGCTGTCCAGACGCGGTTACGCCGCTGGTTCAACGCTCACCGCAATGGCTCGTCTCCGAAGGTGAACCGCCAGGGCCTCCATCTCGACGAGCGTGCCGATGAGACCGACCCCGGCGAGTTCCGTTGCCTGCGCTCGTGCTTCGCCCAAGGACAGTTCCCGTGCGCTGCGGAGGGCCTGCAGCACGGGAACAAGGCTCGGCACGTCTCCAGACAGGCGAAGCCGCGCCGGCCCGTGCGCTTGCAGCAGAGCCTGTCGAATGTTTTCGGGCGTGACGGGGCCGCTGTCTTCCTCGCACCACCCATTCGGGCAGTCCACGCATCGCCCCTCGGTGCCCCAAGAGAGCATGCCGCGGTCGAAGAACTGACCGACATCGCAGGTCGTCGTACCCCCGCAAGCACTGCACCGGCCTGTGACCTGTACTCCTTGTGTGATCACAGGGACCTCCTCAGCGTCATGGGCCAATGCTGATGGGATCCTCCCTGAGAACTCGGCCCTGGTCGATCAGATTTGCGATTGGCGAGAGGCCCTATTGGGCGGTTGCTGCTGGTGGCGTGAGTTCGTAGTGCCGCTGGTCTCGGAGAAGGGCCCACAGGACGTTAACTCGTCGCCGGGCCAGCGCCAGGACCGCTTGCGAGTGCCTCTTGCCCTCGGCTCGTTTGCGGTCGTAGTACCGGCGTGATTCCGAGCAGCAGGTGATGCTGCTCATGGCCGCAAGGAACAGGGCCCGTTGCAGACGTCGGTGATATCGCTTCGGCCGGTGTCGGTTACCGCTGACCTTGCCCGAGTCCCTGGGAGCCGGTGCCAGGCCGGCGTACGTCGCCAGGCGATCAGGACTGCCGAAGAGATCCATGTCGCCACCGATGGCGGCCAGGATCTCAGCTCCGAGCAGGTTGCCGACCCCGGGCATGCTGGCAACGATGGCGGCCTGACTGTGGGCGCGGAAGGAAACCTCGATCTGCCGGTCGATCTCGCTGATCTTCTCGTTGAGCACGATCACTTCGCGGGCGAGCGTGGCGACCATCACTGCGACCGTCTTCTCTCCGGCAACGCTGGTGTGCTGTCGCTCGGCGGCCTCCATGGCGGTGCGGGCCAAGGCTCCGCACCAGCGGAGCTTCCGGTTCCGGAGCCACTGTTCGAGCCGGCTCGCGCCGAGCCGACGGATGGCCGCTGGCGTCTGATAGCCGGTGAGAAGCACCAAGGGGCCGTGGTTGCCCAGGTCGAGGGCACGCTCGAAAGCGGGAAAGATGCCCGTCAGGAGGCCACGAAGGCGGTTCACGGCTCGGGTGCGGTCGCAGACCAGATCGGCGCGGCGGCCGGTGAGTAGACGGAGCTCGATGATGGCTTCGTCGCCTGGCCTGATCGGCTGCAGATCGCGGCGCATGCGGGCTTGGTCCGCGATGACGTGTGCGTCACGGGCATCGGTCTTGCCTTCGCCGCGGTAGCCGGCCGTGGCCCGGTTCACGGTCCGGCCGGGGATGTAAAGCACCTCCTGGTCGTGGTTGAGCAGGAGAGCGATGACGAGAGCGGCCCCGCCGTCGGCAAGGTCGATGGCCCAGATCACCTCGTCGCCCAAGGCGAGAACGTCGGTGATCAGCTGCAAGAGGTCAGGCTCGTCATTGGCCACCCGCCTCGATAACAGCTTGGTTCCCTCCCCGTCGATGACGAAGCAGTGGTGGTGGCCCTTGCCGGCATCTATGCCGGCCCAGATGCGATTCATCTTCATCCCGAGTCAGTCGTACTGATTCTCTGCAGACGACCTCACCGGCGTTGTCCTACTCAGCGATCTACTCGCAACTCTCAATGAGCGGCCCGGTCGTCGGTGGGGTCCCAGGCGGCCAAGTCTGTTCAGCCACGAGCGGCGACACCTCAGTAGCCCCTCCCAGAACCCCCAGGCGACAGGACCCTACGAATGGCCCGATCAACCCGCCTAGAAGGTAGGACACCTCAGGCACTTAGCGTGTCAAGCTGCAGCGGCGAGGTCGACGGGGAAAGCAGTGTGTTCGTCGAACGGTTTGCGGTGCTGGAGGCAGTGGTAGAGCTGGCCGAGCATGCGGTTGAAGAGGTTCCTCTGGGCGGCTGCGTGCCAGTCTCCGTGCTCGTCGCGGCGCCTGCGGTAGTGGGTCTTGGCGCCTGGTGAGGCGGTGATCGCGGAGAAGGCCCAGAGGTAGCCGACATGGTTGAGCCGGTCGTTCTTCACCCACCGGCGCGTGATGCTCGACTTCTTGCCGGAGGCTCTGGTGATGGGGGAAGCCCCGGCGTATGCCTTCAAGCCGCGAGCGTCGGCGAAGCGGTTGCGGTCGTCTCCGATCTCGGCGAGCACCCGGGCGCCGAGCTGGATGCCGAGTCCAGGGAAGCTGAGGATGATCTGTGCGCCGTGAGGCGCTTCGTTGTATCCCCGACGCAGTTGGGAGGAACTCAGAGGAATGTTCTTGGGTCACCTGGCTTACCTGGACGCGAAAGCGCGAGGGGACAATCGCATGCCAGGAAAGCGGTGGTCACCTGGAGGCGTTCAGGGTGAGGTGCCGCGAGACCCGCGCGATATGGCCAAGGCTGGATTGCTTGAAGTCCAATCTCCAAAGAGGTGTAAAGCTGTCACGCCCGCCGGAACAACGCCTGTTACCGACGCCGCGCCATGCCCCGGCATAGAGATCAGGCTGAGGCAGCCTCTGTGGCGCGGGGCGCCGCCCAACGAGGGTGGTCAAGGAGATGAGTGGGCGGCCTACGTCGTGCTCGACACGTACAGCGAAGACGTACCACGGGATCACCTACAGGGCGCGCGCCCCATGGTGACGGAGTGCCCGTAGTAGTCGCGGAAGTTTCGATCCGCCAAGGAGCCCGGGAAAGCCGGAGCACAAGGCGAAGGGGCACAGGTGAAAGGGATGTCCAGTGAAGGGAGGTATGCGTAATGCAGAATGCCGAAACGGTACTGGACGTCATTCGAGAGCGTGGCAGGAAGGGACTGCCACTGGAAAGGCTGTATAGGAAGCTGTTCAACCCGCAGCTATTCCTGATGGCTTACGGGCGCATCTACTCGAACAGAGGGGCGATGACGCCGGGAGTCACCGGAGAAACCGTGGACGGCATGTCGCTGGCCAAAATAGACGCGATCATCGGGCGCCTACGCTCGGAGTCGTATCGCTGGTCGGCGGTGAAGCGGGTTTATATACCGAAGAAAGTCGGGAGGCGGCCTCTGGGCCTACCTCCATGGTCGGACAAGCTGGTCGCCGAGGTTGTGCGGCTCCTGCTGGACGCCTACTACGACGTCCAGTTCTCCGATCATTCCCACGGATTCCGCTCCGGCCGGGGATGCCACACCGCGTTACGCGAGGTGGTCAATACCTGGAAGGGGACGCACTGGTTCATCGAAGGGGACATCTCCGACTGCTTCGGCAGCCTGGACCACGAGGTCATGCTCGCGATCCTGGCGGAGAAGATCCACGATGGCCGGTTCCTGCGGCTGGTCGGTCACATGCTGAAGGCCGGGTATCTGGAGGACTGGAAGTGGAACGCCACCTTGAGTGGCGCCCCACAGGGCGGGGTGGCCTCGCCTGTCCTGTGCAACATCTACCTGGACCGACTTGACCAGTTCGTGGAACAGCATCTGATCCCGGACTACACCCGCGGGAGGCGTCGTCGTCCCTATCCGCCCTACCGAGACATCGAGAACCGGATCGACACGGCGAAACGGCGTGGGGACCTGGGAACGTTGCACGCGCTTCGGCGTGAGCGCCGTCTCCTGCCCAGCCAGGACCCGGACGATCCCGGCTACCGGCGCCTTCGGTACGTGCGGTACTGCGATGACTTTCTCCTGGGGTTTGCCGGTCCCAAGCACGAGGCCGAGGAGATCAAGTCCCAGATCCGTACGTTCCTGCGTGACGAACTCAGGCTGGAACTTTCTGAGTCGAAGACGCTGATCACGCATGCCTCCAGCCAGGCGGCACACTTCCTCGGCTATGAGGTCAAATCCCAGCATGCCGACACGAAGATCACCGCCGGACGCCGAGCGGTGAACGGCGAAATTGGGCTCTACGTGCCGATGGCCGTCATCCGGGATCGGTGTGCTCGCTATATGCAGCGGGGCAAGCCCTGGCACCGCAACATGCTCCTGCACGATGCCGACTTCACCATCGTCGACAAGTACGGAGCGGAGTATCGGGGCATCGTCCAGTACTACCTGATGGCACAGAACGTGTGCCGCCTGAGCCGCCTGCGCTGGGTCATGACAGTTTCCTTACTCAGGACCCTGGCTGCGAAACACGACTCCACCGTCAACAAGATGGTGCGCAAGTACAAGGCGACCGTCGATACTCCTGACGGACCGAGAAGGTGCTTCGCAGTCGTGGTGCAGCGCGAGGACGGCAGGAAGCCACTGGTCGCCCGCTTCGGCGGAGTCACTCTGCGGCGGCAACACACCACCGTTATGTCCGACGTCCAGCCGGTCATGGGGAATCGGAAAAACGAGCTGATTCGTCGGCTCCTTGCCGGACGCTGTGAGATGTGCGAGGCAACGACAGGGCTGCAAGTCCACCACGTCAGGAAGCTCGCAGACCTCAAGCGACCAGGCCGACCGGACCCGGGTCCGTGGATTCGCCAGATGGCAGAACGCAGGCGCAAAACCCTCGTGGTTTGCCAAAAATGCCACCAGCGCATCCACGCGGGACGGGCCACAGTCTCCACTCGGAATCGATCACCGGAGAGCCGTGTACTGGGAAACTAGTCCGCACGGTTCGGGAAGGGGCCGTCGGAAAAGGACCCGAGCCATGGGTACCTCGTCGGCGGCCTACTTCACCAGCGTCCGAGTGCTGAGGGAAAGCTTCCTCCACCGCCTCGGACAGATTGTCGGCCGCGGTGCAGGCGGCCTCCAGCTGGATGAGGAGCGCGAGCATCTGCTTGCCGAGCGCGTCCTCGACCAGCGGGGGCTGGTGGGCCCAGTCGGCGCGGAAGACGTCCCGGAGTCGTTCGGCCTCGGCTTCGATGCCGCGTTGGCGGCCGGCGCGCTTGAGCGCGGCCTGCAGCTGCTTGCGCGTCAGCCGCGATGCTCGTGCTGGTGTCGGAGCCGCCCTGAGGAGCTCTTGCGCTTCTCGACGGCACAGGCCGTTCTTCCAGGGCTCGAAGGCGGCCAGCGCGGATGGATAGTACTCGCGTAACAGGGAGCGGAGCTGGTTGGAGATCTGCTGCCGGTTCCACGTGGCGTCCTGCTGAGCCCTGGCGAGCACGGCCAGGGCGCGGGCCAGGTCGCTGTCCTGCGGCAGCGGCCGGTGTGCGTGCATGTCGGTGCGCAGGATATTGGCCAGGACCAGGGCGTCTCCGGGATCGGACTTCTTGCGGGAGACGCTGTGCCGGTCGCGGTAGCGGGCGGCAGCCATCGGGTTGATGGCGAAGACCTGCCGCTTCCCGGTGCGCAGCACTGCGACGAGCAGGCCACGGGAGGTCTCGATCGCGACCGGGATCGGGTTCTCCGCGGTGTCGCCGTACTCGGCGAGCAGGTCCAGCAGGATCTTGTATCCGACCGCGTCGTCGGTGATGTGCCGTTTGGCCAGTAACCGGCCACTGTCGTCGACCAGGGCGACGTCATGCGTGCGTTCGGCCCAGTCAATACCGCAGTAGATCAAGGTCTTTCCCCTCCGCTGTGCCGTTCCTGCTGGTCACGAGCTCATGCGGGCCACGCAGCGACCTAATCCCAGGACTCAACCCTTTTGGCCGGCCCGCCACCTCAGTAGCTGTTCGCGGCACCAGCTCGCCCCGCGGGCCTCGGTCTCTTCGGGAGCTCGGTCAGCTCGGGCCCAGGGAGAGATCACCGCGGAGTGGGCTCGCTCCACCAACACCAACGAGTGAGCCAGGTGCGGGTGTTGACACTCGACGGCGCTGGACGGCGCCGATCTTTCTCCAGGCATCAAGGCCCGGCCAGGTACAGGCGTTCGCCCAGCACCGACGAGCACCAACATCCGCGCTGTGGTGGTGGCCACGAGGACGCCGAACCGTGCTCGATCTATCAGAGAGCATCAAGGCTTGGTCGGGCACAGGCATCAGCTCGGCGTCCACGGAGCCACCACTACTAATCCCGGATTAGGTAGCTGCGGGGGGGGGTGGAGCTCGTAGCGGGGTGACAGGCGTCGGTAGCCGATGCCCGGAGATCGTGCACTCGATGGCCCACTGCCGGCGGCCCAGTCGTTCGCTCGCGGCGATCCGGGGCGCACGTTCCGAAGTACGCGAGCGAGTCCGGGGCTCGGGCGATGAAAGCGGTCCGGCCGCCGACGGCCGGGTGATGGTGGGCATCGACGGCGTGCTGGTGCTCGCACACTCCGAGAAGCGGGACGCCATCACCACCTGGAAGAACACCTTCGGCCATCACCCGCTCGCCGCGTTCGTCGACCACGGCCAGGCCGGGTCCGGGGGGCCGGTCGCCGCCCTGCTGAGGCCCGGCAACACGGCCTCCAGCACCGCTGCCGACCGCTGACCAGCAACTCGGCCATCCCTACGACCCGCACCACCGCACCGGCGAAGTGGAACGGCGCCCACCCGACGCGAAAGCCGGGCCCTCAACCTGCCCCGCCCCGAAAGGACCCCACCGCACGGACACAGAGTCCCCGTCAGCAAACGACGCTGTTGGCGAATCCGGCTGCGGGATCTTGTGTTGACCCCCGAGACTTGTGTCTCGGGGGCCGACGTCGTGTTGGGGGTCTGCGATGTCGATGCGGCCGAAGGGGTCGGACAGGATTCCGGCGGAGACAGCGCGGGTGGCGCGGGCTGCGTTCCCGCGCGGGAGCCTGGCGATCAGGCTCCGGGACGAGCTGGGGACGCTGTTCAGCGACGAGCAGTTCGTGGATCTGTTCCCGGCGCGAGGGAAGCCTGCCTGGTCACCGGGGCGGCTGGCACTCGTGCTGGTGTTGCAGTTCGTCGAGGGTCTGACCGACCGGCAGGCCGCGGAGGCCGTCCGGGCCAGGATTGACTTCAAATACGCCCTCGGTCTTCAGCTCGGCGATCCCGGTTTCGACTTCACGGTGCTGTCGGAGTTCCGGGACCGTCTGGTCGAAGCTGACGGCGGACGCCGGGTGCTGGACGGCATCCTGGTCATGGCCCGGAGCAAGGGGCTGCTCAAGACTGCGGGACGAGCCCGCACCGACTCCACCCATGTGCTGGCGGCCGTGCGGAATCTGAGCGCCCTGGAGATGGTGGCCGAGACACTGCGCGCGGCGCTGAACACGCTGGCCCGGGAGGCACCGGACTGGCTGAGGGAGATCGCTGAGCCGCACTGGTTCGACCATTACGCCACCCGGGCCGAGAATTCCCGTTTCCCCAAGTCGGAAGCGCAGAGGGACGAGGTCCGGCTGCGGATCGGCCGGGACGGAACCCGGCTGCTGACGGCGCTCTGGTCGCCCACTGCTCCCGAAGCACTGCGGGCGCTGGAGAGCGTCGAAGTCCTGCGGCGGGTCTGGGTGCAGCAGTTCCACCTGGTTGATGGGGAGGTGGCCTGCCGGTCCCCAAAAGACCGTCCACCGGGCGCAACGCGCCTGGTCAGCCCCTATGACCCTGAGGCGTGCGGCAGTATCAAACGGGAGACCGTCTGGCAGGGATACAAGGTCCATCTCACCGAGACCTGCGAGGCGGATGCTCCGAACCTGATCACGAACGTGACAACCACCGTCTCCACCACCCAGGACCAGGTGATGATCCGCGGTATCCACGCCGAACTGGCCGCACGGGACTGCCTGCCCGCCGAGCACTGGGTGGATGCGGGGTATCCCACCGCGTCCCAGGTCGTGGCCGCCCGTCTCGATCACGGGGTCGAGCTGCTGGGACCGATGGTGGCCAGCACCGACGCCCGGGCCGGCGGCCCCTTCGGCCAGGACGCGTTCACAATCGACTGGGACCAGCAACAGGTGACCTGCCCGAATGGTGCCACCAGCGCTCAATGGCACCAGCGAAAGTCGCAGCAGGGCCTGCCGGTGATCCGGGTCCGTTTCGCCCGCGTGGACTGCCAACTCTGCCCCGACCTGCGCAAATGCGTCAGATCCCCGAAGGGCGAATACCGGGATATGAATCTTCGCCTACGGGACGAGCACGAGGTGGTCCGCAAAGTCCGTACCGAGCAGCAGACCGATGCCTGGAAGGACCGCTACAAGATCCGAGCCGGGGTCGAAGGCACCATTTCCCAGGGCGTCGGGCGCTGCGGCCTGCGCAGATCCCGCTATCGCGGGCTCGCGAAGACCGGTCTCCAGCACCAGCTCACCGGTGCCGCGATGAATCTCGCCCGCATCGACGCCCACCTCACCCACACGCCCAGGGCAGCTACCCGAACCAGTCACTTCGCAGCACTTCGCCCTGCCGATCGTTTGATCGGCGGAGCGAAGTAGAAGGGCTCATCCAACGGGATTCGCCAACAGGGTCGCAAACTGACGGGGACTCGTGAACGATTGAGGCTAGCCCATACATGCCTCGGCCGGGCGGATGGGTCGCGTCAAAGGGGCCCGGATCGGCTCACCGATGTGACACGTCGGTCGATGCACAGAAATTGTGAGACCTGGCTGTGCGTCGAAGGCAGGAAAGCCCGTTCATCAGCGGTGGTACCCGCTGCTGTTGGTCATAGTCGGCCCCGGGGCGTTCGAGCGCTGGTGCCGGACGGCATCCGGCACAGGCGCCGAACGCCCGTAAACGTCCCTCCGGGGCTCGGACGCGTGACCGCGGGCGTGTGCCAACTGTGCTGACTGTGCTGTCCTCGAGTTGAACCGGGGCGCCGTCAGGTACCCGGGTCGCTGGTCGACAGGCGCTCCGCTCCGCTGCGGTCTCTCCGGCGGCGGTACTTCCCCCATGGCCTTCAACCCCACTCCGAGACCCTGCATCGTCGCGCCCGCTCCCTGCAGGTTGTTCCCGACAACCGCCGGCATCGTGGGCAGGTTGCCGGCACCATAGGCCGCTGCCCCCACCCCTATTGCCAGACCTCCTAGGCCACGGCTCACATTCACACGCTCCCCCCGCACCGCATGCGCCACTTCCTGCGCGGCCGTGTAAAATCCGTTGACCCCGGAGGCAATCACACCGGCAGCGTAGATCTGTGGCCCCGGCGCCTGCGGAACGAGTTTTCCCACACCTTGCACAATAAGAGGAAATGCGTCGAAGGCGAAGCTCCGCTGCATCGCTCTGTGCCAATTCTTGTCGCGGTCACTCCAGTGGAACTCTTCGCCGTCTTTGACGATGCAGAATTGGTCGTTTGGATGATTGTAGATGCCGTGCCCCACCGGTGAAGGAGGACCAGGGATCGGATGCTCCATGTCAATTACAATGTGCCCGTCGTGGTTCGTCCGCGCACTGTAATAAGAGCTCGTGGACGAGCTGCTGGAATTTGACGACTCCGAGGAAGCCGGGGAGACAGTACGCCGAGGTGGAGTGGTGGAGTTGCGGGAACCATGCGCATGCTGGCTATGCATCTGTGCATGAGTGGGCATTTTGAATCCTTTCCATGCGTTCTAGACCAATACGGCTCCGCAGTGGGCCGAGGCGGCGGAGCGCGACCGTTGACTTCGCGGCTCCCCCTGTACGAACGCTCCACCGGCGAGCCCGGTTCAGCCTCACCCGCCGGTACACGTTCGAGGTGATTGAACGCGGCGTCCCGACGCCGCGTGCCTCCCGAACGTGGGCGCTCCCAATAGCGCGCACGTGCGCCCGAACAGCCCCGTCGCGCCGAACTCCAAATGCGTTCGTTCCGAAGTAATCCGTGCGAATTTCCCCTCTGCGCTGTATGTGGCGGCGTGCGGCCATAGCCAGGTCTATCCTGTCTTTCGGATCCACAAGCCGGTGGTGAATAGCGCTGCACCTGGGAACGCCGCCGCAGGCTCGGGGACGCATCGAGGGGGATTCGCGTCGAGGGCTTCGGACAGGGACACCGCTTCAAGGCGCTTCGATCGGAGGGGATTCTTTGTCCCGGTGCAATCCGGGTTTACAGCCTGCGAACGGCCCCGAGGGGTCGCGCAGGGAGGACATGACGGGCATGAGGAAGTCTCGGTGCCAGGAAGCCGGCCCGCTCAGCGCAGATCCGTCTCCTGTCAGCTCCTGCCAGGCCATCCACAGTCCGTAAAGCTGTGCGACAGCTTCCAAATGCTCCCACCAGCGCGAGCACCAGGGCGCCATGGACGTGACCTCACGGCCGTAAACCGGAAGCAGCAATCCGTGGACCCACATCGTCAGGTCTTCGATGGCGGCCCTAAACTCCGGATCAGCTTTGTAAAGAATGAAAGGCGGTTCCCCCTGCGACGGCTGCGTGCCGTCGGGAGCGTCGGTTGCCGGCGGCGCCACAGCGTCTGCGGTCCCGGGTTGCCGGACCTCAGGGTCCGACGAGACCAGGACCCCGCCGTGCGGGAAGGTGCCCTCTTGGCCCGCTGTCAGCAACAGTCGGGGATCGGATTCCGTGGCCGGCGCGCCAGCCGCCCCGTCATCAGTGCTCGACGCCATGACCCACCCACTTCTGTGCGGCACGAATCGTGATTGCTTCGGCTTCCTCGGCGGCCGCCGCAGAGACAACGGCAGTGCCCGGTTTCTTGTACCGGGGAGGCAGGCGGATCAGTGCCGGCCTTGTTCCGGTGGCCAACAGCGGAGCCGTGCCCTTGGGCAGGGCCCGGACGCGGTCGGGCGGCAGGATCGGGCCGAGGCGGTAGGAGACGGACCGTGAGGTGCCCTCCTTGCTCCGAAGGACGCTCACGGTCCCCACGTCATGCCGGCCGACGAGCTTGCACACCTCGTCGACGAAGTCCGCGTCGTCCAGGCCTGTGCGGAGAAGTGCAACGGTCGCGGGGCTCCACATGGCGTCCATGCCCGGCCCCTCACCCCACACGCGGCCGCCCTGCCGGTAACTCCGCGACAGTGTCACCACGTTGGTCCCCCTAGAACCCGGCTGGCCGTAGAGATCCGGCAGGTCGGAGATCCGGCAGACGTTCACTGCCTCATCCAAACCCGCCGTCATGGGTGGACGAGCCGTCCACCCAGTCGCTCAGCGGACCGGTGGCGGGCTCAGCTCCCGCGGCGGCTTCCCGCTCCCTGGAGCCGCCAGGAGTCCGGGGCTGCTGCGACATCGGCCGGACACCCGCCGACCGCGTGGGCGGTGCCGGTCCGAAGTCGTCTTGCCACGACGGCGACATCTGTGGCGCCGCCAGTCCGCGTACCCAGGCACCTTCGCGAGGCCCGTTGGTTAAGGCACGCATGGATTTTTCAACTCCTTTACGCGAAGCGGATGGGGCAGCGTCGGACGCAACCAGGTCACAGAATGGGGATCAACGAATCGTGACGGGCTACCATCACGTGGCAATTGACACCTAAGTGCAACGGTCCTTGGAGGCGTTTTCTCCTCGGGCACCGTTGAGTATGCAGACCGCCCTGCACCTTTCAGCCTCCACTACGCGAAGACCCCGCCGTCCAGTTCACGGTTCGACCGCCTGAAAACAAGTTGAACCCCAACTGGTCCGGCCACGTACTTGATCCGAAAGACATCAGGGCGCCTCACAGCCCCGGACTCCTCCGGCCTGCTGCGGGCGGCACGGGATGTCTGTTGCCCCCGTCGTCCTCGCGGTTGGGATCGCGGCCGTTTTGGTTATCGGAGGTCTCTCGGTGAACCTCTAGTGGTGAGCCACCGTAGTAATCGAGGACAGCACACCAACAAGTGGAAGGACTCTAGTGCCTCAGAATAAGGTCACAGGATCAAGGTCCAGGGGACACGAAAGCTCGAGTGACGACGAATCCTGGCATTCCGGAAGTTCTTCAAGCTCTTACTACTCGGTCAGGACCACGGGCTCGGGGCGAAGTTCCGATCGATCCAGTGTGGACATCAGCGACTCCCTTGTAGTGGGACCGGAAGCGCCTCATGATCTCCGATTCTACCTGCACACCAACCAGCAGTTCTACTCTGCGTCTTCGTCCGACACGGAATTGAACGCGGTAGAGAGGTGGAGTGCAAGCCGGAAGCAGTGGGTGAGCGACCGTGATGCCTTCGTCAAGGGTATTCTACTCAAGGCGATTCCGTACATTCTGCAGGGCGCAGGCCGCGCCGTTGCAGGAAAGGTTGGAAATGCCATGTATGTCGCGGGGCAAGCAGCGCAAGGAATTGAACCTGCCATCAACGCGGCGTCTCAAGCCTATAAGGCATACCGGGGGGACCGGGATTTCAATGCGTTGGGCTTTGCGGGGAATGTCGCGCAGCTAGCTGGTGCCGGCGTCCGGGCGGCCGGCGCATACGGTGGATTCCCAGCACATACAGGTTACAGTCTTCAGGCTGGTGGCAACCTCGCGGTCGCCGCTGGTGGGGTCACTGCCAGTTTCCCTGGACCTCCTCCCCGCCATCCGCAGACGCCCGCTTCCGGCAGTCGGGCAGCTGGGCATACTGCACCTGCAGCGGCAAGTAGCACCCAGCAGCGACCAGTGCCCGCTTCAGTGAGCTGGGCGGCTGGGCATGCTCCACCTGCAGCGGTACATAGGAGTCAGCAGGGCCTACGACCAGAGGGTGACCGAGCCCGCGTGCGCCGTTCACAGAATTGGGGGTCGCTGGTGCCCGGTTCGCAGCCGCCAACTTATGCCACGTCTACGTCAGTCTCGAAGCGTGGTGGCCACTGAGCTATGGGTTCCACACCATCCTGCGTGTGATGAGGTCAGCATTGCCATACCCCGGTGAGCAGGCCGCCACCTGATCAGCTTTGTGCCCGTCTTCGGCTGAAGGCGGGCACAAGGGTGTTCGATTCGGTCATCGCCACGGCTGACGGGGAGACGTGCCACGGCGTGGCCAGGGCTGACGAGCTCGTGCACGGTAGGCAGTGAGGCGTCGAAGACGGCAGCGGGTTGCGGTGTTCATGGGCTGCTGTGCCGACGCCAGGTCCGCGATCCGATCGGACAGCAGTCTGAGCTGAACCGGATTTTGTAGCGGCCCTGAAGCCAGGCATGATCGCCTCGGCAGATGGGAGAACACAGATCCGATGCCTGCACCAAGGAAGTACCCGGACGAGCTGCGTGAGCGGGCTGTCCGCGAAGTCCAGACCTCCGGTCGACCGGTCGCCCACGTGGCCCGGGACCTCGGCATCCACAAGGAAGCATTGCGGGGCTGGGTCCGCCAGGCCGAAGCCGACCAGGGCAGCCGGCCCGACCTGCTGACCACCGCCGAGCGGACCGAACTCGCACAACTCCGCAAGGAAATAGCCGAGTTGCGGCGAGCCAACGAGATCCTCAAAGCCGCCTCGGTGTTTTTCGCGAAGGAGCTCGGCCAGCCCCGCACGAGGCAGACACAGTGATCAACCACCTCCGCGACGACTTCGGGGTCGAGCCGGTGTGCCGGGAACTGGACCTGCCGGTCTCGGCATACAACGCCCGCCGCAGGCGGCCCGCATCCGCCCGGCACCTGCGTGACGAACGGCTCATCGAGCACATCCGCCGTATCCACGCGGCCTCTGGGGAGACCTACGGAGTCCGGCGCGTCCACCGCCAGCTGCGACGCGAAGGCGTGCACGCCGCCCGGTGCACCGTCGAACGGCTGATGCGCGAAGGCGGCCTGGAAGGCGTCATCCGCGGACAGCGGCGCCGCACCACTGTCCCCGAGCCGTCCGCACCCAGGCCACCGGACCTGGTCAACCGCCAGTTCGAAGCCCATCGTCCGAACCAGCTCTGGGTCGCCGACCTCACCTATATCCGCACCTGGTCAGGCTGGGTCTACGTCGCCTTCGTCCTGGACGTGTACTCGCGCGTGATCGTCGGGTGGCAGCTCGCCACCCACATGCGCACCGATCTCCCGCTGGACGCCCTGGAGATGGCACTGTGGCGGCGTGGCATCAAGAAGGGCTCGGGCCTGATTCATCACAGTGATCGCGGTTCCCAAGGCGTATCCATCCGCTACAGCGAACGGCTGTTGGAAGCGGGCGCGAGCGCGTCAGTCGGCTCCGTCGCCGACAGCTACGACAACGCCACGGCTGAGGACCTCAACGGCTCTTTCAAGACCGAGCTGATCGAGCACCAGGGCCCATGGCGAGACGCTGACCTGGTCGAACACGCGGTCGTCCAGTGGGTCGGCTGGTACAACACCGAGCGCCTGCACTCCGCCTCGACTACGTCCCACCCGAGGAATTCGAAGCCGCGTACTACCGTTCCCTGGCCACCTCGAACGCCACCTGAAGACACTCAAACCGGCCGCTACGAAACTCGAGTCAGCTCAGTCCGGCGATGGCCTGGACGCTGTGACTCATGCGCTCTCGGCGACCGAGGTAGCCGGTCACGCTGGCAATACGGGCACCTGGCAGACCACTTGGCGCTGTGAGACCTGGCGCCGGCAGGGACCGAGCAAGGCAATCACGTACAGCATCTACGGCATCGCCGCGCACGCCGGCTGGGCCGGCGTCGTCGGAGGTGCAGCAGATCCGGCAAGAGAGAGACGGGGTGGTGCTGGGCCCGGCGAACGGGCCGCGGCCGTCGGCGGCACCTTCCCGCCCGGTCATCGCGGCGTCCTGAGGTGACGGTCACTCTCGCTGACGGAAGCGCGCGCCGGCCAACGGTGCGAAGACGGCCGTAATCCCCGCGGACCACATCAGCACGATCAGCGCAGGGTGGCCGACAGGCCCGCCGTTGATCAGGTTCCGGCTGGTATCGGCCAGCGCCGACAACGGATTGAACTGTGTAAAGGTCTGCAGCCAGTCCGGCATGGTCCGGGGGGGAGCAAAGATCGAACTGCCGAACTGAAGAGGCACTGCGACGATCACAATCAGGCCTTGAACTGATTGAGGAGTCCGCGCGACCATGCCGAGGAACAAGGATATCCAGAGAACCGCGGCAGCGAATACCAAGTTCAGCGAAATGGCCCCCAACAAGCCGAGCGGTCCTGCGGGTACGTCCAGGCCGATGACCATGGCGAGACAGAGCAGGATCGAAAGCGAGAACAGGGCTCTGAGGAGTTCTGCAATCAGTTTGGCGAACAGTACCGAGGAGGGCGATATTGGCAGTGATCGAAGGCGGTCCACGATACCGTCGCGGAAGTCAGTACTCATTCCGCTGCCGGCGGACAAGGAGATATTAGTGGCCAGGACACCGAGCAGGCCCGGCACCAAATATTGCATGTACGCCTCCCGGGAGGAGGACATGGCGCCGCCGAACACGTACACAAAGAGCACCGTGAAGACGACCGGCATCAGCACGGAATCGAGAAGCGACAGAGGGTCGTCTTTCACTCGCAGCAGATTTCGAAAAGTGAGGACTTGCGTGTGCCGCAGGTGGGCGCGTACATGGCCCCAGGACCCTTGCCACAGTGCTGTGATGCTCGGTGCGCTCACGAAGCCAGCCCCCCTTTCTCTTTCGGTCGATGCCCGTTACTGCCGGCAACCTTCCCCAAGGGTTCACCGTACTCGCTGGTCAGAGTGAGGAACACTTCGTCCAACGTGGGAGCACGGCTTTCTATACTGTGGACGGAGAACCCTGCCGACGCGATTACCCGGATTACAGCCGACATTTGTTCGTCGCCCTTCACCGGCACCGAAAGCAAGCATTGGTCCAGGTCGACCCGGACCTCGACCACTTTTGATGCGATCAAATACCGGTGCAGGGTGATGAGTTCGGAGTAGGAAACCGGCTGGATCACCATTGATTGGCCACCCAGTTGTGCCTTCAGCATGTCCAGAGTGCCAACGACCACCACGCTGCCGTGCTTCATGACAGTCAAAGCCTGGGCAAGTTTCTCGGCTTCCTCCATGTACTGTGTCGTGAGAAGTACGGCGGTCCCGGAGGCCGCGATATCGCGTATCTCGTCCCAGAGCTCATTGCGCGTCCGAGGATCCAGTCCCGTCGACGGTTCGTCGAGAAAGAGAACCTGAGGGCGGCCCACCATGCCTGCAGCGAGATCCAGGCGACGACGCATACCGCCGGAGTACGTCCTGGCCACGCGGTGAGCCGATTGCATAAGATCGAGCCACTCCAGCAACTCGTATGCGCGAGCACGAGCTCGCTTACGAGACATGTCGAGCAACCTGCCGATCAGGTAAAGATTTTGGAATCCGGAGAGGTGGTCGTCCACAGAGGCATACTGACCCGTGAGGCCGATGGCGCGACGCACCTTTCCTGCCTCGGAGGTTATGTCGTGCCCTGCCACGAACGCACTACCGGCGTCCAACCTGAGCAACGTGGAGAGGGCCCGGACAAGCGTTGTCTTGCCAGCTCCGTTAGGGCCGAGGACGCCATGGACTGTCCCAGGTGCGATAGTCAGGTCCAAGCCGTTCAACGCGGTGAACTTGCCAAACCTCTTTATTAAGCCGCGAGCGACAACACCTTCGGTTCCCGTGGCTTCGCGTGTCTCGAGTTGCGGCGCCATGGTCAGAATTCGTCTCCTAGAACTGAATAAGCAACCGAGTTTTCGATGCATGAATCCCGCATAAGTGAGCTCGAAGCTCCTGTGACCCCTAGCGGCGATATGCCGCCAAGGCTCACAGGCGCCTGGGCTGCGCGTCGTGGTTCAGGAGTAAACCGTCAGTTGGAGTCGCGGGGGAAGGGTCCATGCATGAGGCTCGCATGCCGCCCTGGCCAGGCTCATCCTCTGAGCGGCACTGCTGAGGATCCCCTCGATTTCGTGCTGTTGCTGCGCGCTGAGATAGCACCAGAAGAAGCTGTGCCACACGACTGTGTACACCGAGGGATCACTTGGTGCCTGCGCAAGTTCATTGGCGAGCCAGGCCGCAGCGTCGGCCCTGTCGACCCGAGGACGTTCTTCGGCAGCCAGAGCCAGGGCATCGTCCAGCTCC
This sequence comes from Streptomyces sp. NBC_00271, assembly GCF_036178845.1. Classification (NCBI taxonomy): domain Bacteria; kingdom Bacillati; phylum Actinomycetota; class Actinomycetes; order Kitasatosporales; family Streptomycetaceae; genus Streptomyces; species Streptomyces sp. NBC_00271. The sequence goes on from NZ_CP108071.1 coordinate 121,630, forward strand.
ATCTGATCGATCTCACGCTCAGGGGGGAGGAATGAGTGGAGAATCATGGTGTCTGCAGGGCTGCTCGGGTCGCGCGGTGCCAGGTCACAACCGGCACGCTCCACGATCTGCAACTCACCCGGCATACGGCCCGGCGTAGCCAGTCGAACGGCCGAGTGGCGGTCTCCCCATTCCCAGCCGGGTCCGAACCATCGATAGCGGTCCACAAGCAGGTTCAGGCCGGCACAGGATCCCAGCTCGAGAAGCCTGACCCGGGATGCCGACAGTATGCCAAGCGCCTCAAGGAGCTGGGCTGCTCGGCTTGGATGGTGCTGTTGAACGGGACGGTCCAGTGCGTTACGGATCTCCTCGGGGTGCTCGAGGACTGCGCGAGTCACAAGCTCCCATGCCCGATGTGCATGCACGCACCAGTCCCTGCTGTCTTGCATCCGGTGGAGCAGGTCTCCTAGCTCGGGCGCGCGGCCCGCCAGGATGAGCCAACGGACGCCGGCAAGAATCCGGATACCTGAGAGCGAGGCGGTGGCGTTCGGGTGATCGGCTATCGCACGGCTGATGCGACCGTGTTCTTCAATATCATCGGTCACGCGCGAGAGCAGAAAAGAAGTAACAGGTGCGTACTGAGTAAGGCTGGCGGTCATCGCCCGCAGCTCAAGAATGTTCTGGTCCTGCGCTTGTGTCACGCGCTACTCCCCAAAAGAATGGGTCTCGGCATCCCGTCGGCACTTCTGACGGCCAATTATGCCAGGAGGAGGAAGAAGATAGAATCAGGGACACGGAAGGGGCCGACACCGGACTGTCGGCAACTCGCTCTCGGTCACCTGGCTCTCGGTCACCTGGCCGACACGATAGCGGCGTGATCGAGCTTACGCAATTCATTCTGCCCGCATCAGCTGGCCCCTATGTACAGTCATCAGGCAGAGCCTCCAAGGGCAGAAAAAAATGGCCCTTGGGCTTTCCTGCACAGACCAGCAGCCGCCCCTTCACGCTTTCCAAAATTGCGGGCCGCCTCGTACTACGCGCACATCCGGTAAGTAGTTCACCAGATTCCGAGTCGTCGCCGGGCGATGGGTACTCACCCGGCACTTTCGGTGACCTCGCCGCCCTCACCGGTCCAGTCCAGCAGTCCAGTCAGTCGGGACGAAACGGATCCAGGGCCTCGACGACCGCGCGATGACCACCAGGCTTGCAGTCGGCAGAGGGACCTGATGGGTCACGCAGAACGCTCTCCCATCTGCTCTGAATCGGGTGCGCTCCTGACATCAGTGGCGTTCGAAGCAGGCATGAAGGTCCCCTTCATCGCGATCATCGACTTGCTTTGACGACGTGTGTGAGGGACAGGAGGTTCAGATACCAGGTCAGCTGCCACCGGGATCGGGGCGCACGCGCCACCTCCCTGCGCCCCACGTCCTCGCCCCTCGGCCGTCCCGCCGCGTGCCCAGCAGGCCGTACGTGCCGCGGGCGGACGACCGACTCCCCCGCTGGAGAAGAAGCCCAGGGGCATTGCGTGATGAGGATTGGTCCGGGTTCGCCGGTCTCGCGGGTGACGTGCCGTCATGTCCGCTGTGTGGCAAGGAACCCCGCAGAGTAGAGCAGGCACGGTGCTGGTGATCATGTGGTTGTCGAGACCCATGAGAACCGAGCGAGACCGTGCCTGCCCGAACATCATCGCCCATCCCTTCCGCACTGGAGCAACTGGGCTCCCTGACCGATCCGCTCACCTCAAGTGATGTCGTTGACCTGCGATGTTTCCTGATCCTGGTCGCTGATCCCCGCGATGCGCGAGGACTGCGCTATCCGGCCCTCGCGTTGCTGTGCGCAGCCGTCTCGGCGGTGCTGACCGTGGCTCGCTCGCTCATCGCGATCGGCGAGTGGATCACGGATGCCCCACAGCACGTGCTGGGTGTCCTCGGCTTCGCCGTCGACCCGCTTACCGGTCTGCGGCCGGTGCCGCACGCCGCAACCGTGCGCCGCCTGCTGCAGCGCGTGGACGGTGACGCGCTGGACGCGGCGATCAGCGCATATCTGCAGGCCAGAACGCTGCCCCCGATCAAGCCTGAGGCGCAGAAGGCGCCAGTGCGACGGGTGATCGCGGTCGACGGCAAAGTGGTCCGCGGATCGCGAACCGCAACAGCCGCGGCGATCCAGCTGCTGGCGGCGATGGATCACCACGGCGTGGTCCTGGCCCAGCGACAGGTCGCCTCCAAGAGCAACGAGATCCCCGCCTTCGCACCGTTGCTGGACGGTCTCGGGCTGGAGAACACGGTGGTGACCGTCGACGCCCTGCACACCCAGCACGACCACGGGGCCTATCTGACCAGTCGCGGCGCGCACTACGTGGCCGTCGTGAAGAAGAACCATCCGGGCCTGTACGCCCAGGTCGGGAAGCTGCCCTGGCGGGACATCCCGCTCGGGCACCGCACGCGCGACCACGCACACCACCGCGACGAGATCCGCCGGCTCAAGGTCGCCGCGTTCCGCCACATCGACTACCCCGGCGCCCGCCAGGCGATCCAAGTCGTGCGGTGGCGACGCGACTTGAGCACCGGGAAGCTGACCATCGAGCGCGTCAACCTGATCACCAGCCTGAGCGTCTTCGACGCCACCTGCACCGAGCTCGCCACCTGGGTCAGAGGCCACTGGGGTATCGAGAACCTCCTGCACCACGTGCGAGACCGCACGTTCCGCGAGGACGACTCCAAGGTCCGCACCGGCAACCTGCCCCGCACCATGGCCTCCCTGCGCAACCTCGCCATCAGCGTCTTCCGCCAAGACGGTCGACCAACATCGCCGCCGCCCTCCGCCACACCGGCCGCACCTACCACCGGCCCCTACGAGCCCTCGGTCTCACGTGACGAACCCGGACAGATCTCGATCACGCAATGACCCTGAGAAGAAGCCGCGGGCAGGTTCGTCGAGTTCGGTCCGGCCGCGTACCGCAGGCCGCGGGCCCGGAAGCGGGCGAGGTCGCCCTCACGCGGCTGACGGCCTTGCGGGTCCGGACGGAGCGGACGCCGTCCAGATAGTCGATCGCTCGTTGTTGTGGGGCGCCGATGTTCGCGCCGCCATCGGCCCGCAAAGCCTGCCCGGTGACAAAGGGGAAGGACTGTGGCTCGGTGTGGACCGTTCCGATCGGGGTGTGGCCCCTTCCTGCCGGCTGCTCTGCCTGTTCCCCTGGATGTTGCACCCCGCTGATCGAACGCCGGTGCGTCGTCGTTTCTCCCAGTGCCGTGGTCCGGCCCGCAGGGCGAGGTGCGGCTGTTGTCCGCCGGGGAGGTTCAGAGGGTCTTGATGAGGCCGCCGTCGATGGTGAAGTCGGCGCCCGTGATGTTGCCGGCTCGGTCGCTGGCCAGCATGAGGACGAGGTCGGCGACTTCCTCGGGGCGGGTGAAGCGGCCGGTTGCGAAGCCGCCAGCGCCGGCGATGATCTCGTCGACGGCCGTGTCGTGGTCCACCCCCAAGGCGGACGCAACCTGGTCCGCCAGCCCGCCCTCGCCTACCCACATGTCCGTGGACACCGGGCCGGGAGCGACAGTGTTGACGCGTACGCCCTGGGGGCCGACTTCCTTGGACAGTGCCTTGGAGAAGTTGGTCAGGGCTGCCTTGGACGCGGTGTAGTCGATGATGCCGGGGTCGGGCAGGAAGGCGTTGACCGAGCTGATCGTCACGATTGCGCCATGGCTGGCCACCAGCGAAGGCAGAGCCGAGCGGCATGCCCGGACGGCGCTCATGAAGTTCGCGTTGAATGTGGTCAGCCAGTCCTCGTCGGTGACCGACAGGAACCCGTTCAACCGAGGGTGGAGGATGCCCACGTTGTTCACCAGGACGTCAATACCACCGAAGCGTTCCACAGCGGTTTCGACCAGTCGGTCGACCCCATCGGCAGCCGCGAGGTCACCCGCCACGGGCACCAGGCCGTGAGATTCGGCGAGTCCCGCAAGTCCCGGCCCAGGCGTGCGGGCCCCGGCCACGACGTAAGCGCCTTCCTCCGCGAAAGCACGGGCGATTGCCAGGCCGATGCCCCGGCTCGCGCCGGTGACAACTACTGTCTTGTCCTTGAGGTGCAGGTCCATGATGACTTCTTTCTGGATTGAATAATCCACAGAGTGAGGTGGGAGGAGTCGGTCGGGAGCGGAATGCAGCCAGCCGGCCGCTCAGTTCAAGACAACCAGAGCGCTGGAGACAGCACTCTCCAGGAACGCCCGGCCGGCGTGGACGTTGCCCATGACGCGCAGCCCTTGAACGAAGGCGGCCAGGAATCGGGCCGGCCCTGCCGGGCCCTTGTCAGCGGACAGCTCGCCACGCGCCCGCGCTCGCCCCAGGGCGCCGACGAGAGTGCCCTCCACCAGGCGCAGCGTCGCTCGGTTGCCGGATCGGCGGAGCGCTCGGTGGCGGCATTCACCAGGAAGCAGCCCCGCGCGGGATCGCACAGGTCCGCTTCGGTCATGCCGTGAGCGTTGCTCGCAGCGCGGACCACACGTCGGTGGCCGAATCCCGGTCAGAGATCAGCGCTCCGGCGTTGCGTGAGCGATACCGCTCAAGGGCGCGAGCATGGAGCTGCTCCTTGGAACCGAATGCGGCATACAGGCTCCCGCTGACGATGCCGAGTACAGCGGTGAGGTCCTGCAGGGAGGTCGCGGCGCAGCCGCGGCTCCAGAACAGGTCCATCCCACGGTCGATCGCCTGGTCTGCGTCGAACTGCCGGGGGCGTGCCATATCAGCACCGTAATTGTTCTGGATGAACAAGCAAGAATCATGATGGCCCGGCCTGGTTCGCAGCCTGGCCGGCCGGCTGCGGCCCGGCGTTCCTGGGGCCCACTGAGGCGACGCAGCGGGGAACGGGCGGAGGGCTCCCCCTGAGAAGCCGTGCGGCACAGCGGCCGATGGATGCGCCTTGCGGGAGCAGCGCACTCTCGGCCGCCGCGCGCGCGGAACCGATCCGCGATCCGGCCCATGATCACTTCAAGCGCCTCCCGCCAACGGCCGGATCCCTGTTGCGATCTGCGTCAACGACTCGTCGTCCCTCATCACGAACAAGATGACCACCGGTGACCGTAGCCGCCCCACCAGCGCGGATCACGATCTACAGCTGGAGTATCGGTTCCCTGCATGATGCCGTAGGGGTTGCAACGCACAATGAAGTCTTCTCGGCAACGTGACGGTTGCGGTGTGTGATGATGCCGGACGGCGGGATGGTGACTCGGCGTCAGACATGAGTGAAGCCCCTGGTAGGAACGAGTCTGCGAAGATCACGTTCCGTACAACCAGAGGCTCCACGTGGCGTCCAGTATCACCTACACCGCCGTGCTCGATGTCCGCAGGGCGACCGCCGAGCATCTCGCGAAGCTGCTGCGCGGGCACCGCGAGCAGCTCGGGACCCGCAAGGGCACTCGCGCGCTGGGCGTCTTCAAACAGGCGGTGTTCGTGCTGCGCTGGTTCGTCGACGGTACCCGGCTGGCCCAACTCGCCCGGGACAACGGCATCTCGGTACCGACCGCCTACCGCTACCTGCACGAAGGGCTGACGGTGCTCGCCAACCACGCTCCCGATCTGTCCACCGCGCTGGAGAGGGCGGCGGCGGCCGGGTACACCCACCTCAACCTGGACGGCACGGTCATCCGCACCGACCGTGTGGCCGCCGCCGGCCCCAACGGCGCGGACCTGTGGTGGTCGGGGAAGCACAAGCACCACGGAGGAAACGTGCAGGTCATCGCCACCCCGGACGGCTGGCCCCTCTGGGTCTCCCCGGTCCGCCCGGGCCGCGAGCACGACACCACCTGCGCACGGGCCCACGGGCTGGTCGACGCCCTGAACCGGCTCGCCGCCATCCTGGGCGTCCCTACCCTGACCGACCTCGGCTACGAGAACGCCGGGCCCGGCTTCCGCCACCCGGTCAAGAAGCCCAAGGGCGGTGAACTCGCCGACCCCGACCTGGCGTTCAACGCCGTGATCCGAGGCGTCCACGCTGTCGCCGAACGTGCCAACGCCCTGCTGAAGGTCACTTTCAAGGCCCTGCGCAGGGTCAGCCTCGACCCCTCGGCCATCACCCGCATCGCCCGAGCCGCCCTCGTCCTGCTCCAGCTCGAGCACGGCCGCACCGCCTGAACGAAGATCACAAAACGTCACGAGACGTTACCGAGAAGAGTTCAATGACCTCGCAACTGCAGATTCCGATAACGCATTTCAGGAGCGAATAGTTCAAGGCGCGATGCAAAATTTACTATCGCGTTCTCTCGGATCCGCCAATCAATCACCGGAGTTAATTGACAGTCCGATGGAATCGCCTCTACCGTTGTTGTGTCCGATACCGAGCACCCGGCAGAGGACTGCTGAGGTGCGTTCCAGAGTAGCCTGGAGTCGCCATGAATGAAATGTCCGTAATCAGTGCCGCAGAGCAGGTCCTGGCAGGTCAGCACGATGCTGAACTGCCTGAGCTTACCGACGAGGGTATCGACTACGCGGTGACCATGGACCACACGACGCCCAATTCCTACACCTCAAAGATCTGCTGAATAGGTACCGCCGGTTACTGAAGGCGTGCCGAATCCCCGAGCGGTACGCCTTCGCCGGGCCGGGGCCCTGAATGCCATTGTTCGGGCGGTAGCAAGAAATCCGCTGTCTCTGGAATTCGGGGCCCCGGTCACACGTGCACAGCAGAATTCCTAGTCAGAAAGTTTAATTCACACCATGACGGTCGTCGACATAACTCCGGCGTACAGCAGCCTACTGGTCTGGGAGGACGAAATCGCGGCGGCCGTTCGATCTTTCATTAGCCGACTCGGTGACTCATGCCCGTCCGTCGCAGACGTGGTCGTGAGACTCATCGACACCGATTTCACAAAGGCCAGCGTGTTTCGCCTCCTGCCCTTTCCTGTCCTGTCCGGTCTGGGCGGGGACACCATCCGTGCCCTGCCGGTGGCGGTTGCCTCGCGGATCTGGTGGACCGGGGCAGAAGTCTTCGATGACTTGGCTGACGGCCAGTATGACGACGCTGCTACTGGAGTGTCCGCCGCCCAAGCAGCTGTCGGCAGTGCTGCGTGTGTGGGCGTGATTCCCTTGGCAGTGCTCGACCACTGGGAACTGTCGCCCAGTCTCAGGACTCACTGGTCGCGGGAGCTCGTAAAGAGTTCACTCCATGCCGCCGAGGGCCAACTGTCGGACGTCTCCTCAGCCTCCGCAGCCCTCTCCTGGGCCACGGTGATGAGGGGATATGCGGGCAAGTGCGGAGCGCCGTACGCCAGAGACGCAGCCATGGCTGCACACTTGGCCGGCGCATCCGATGAGATGGTCCGTGGATGGCGCGCCTTCGGGCAGCTCTTCGGAGTGATGCGCCAGTTGGCCAATGACCGGGGAGCGGATTCGGCCGAGGTGGACGAGGACCTCGTCAACGGCACCCAGACATTGCTGCTCGCCCACGCATTCGAGACGGCCGGGGGAGCCACAGAGTTGGAGGAGCTCACGTCGCTCCGCGTTGCGGCTCAAAGCGACGTGACCGCACGCGTGGCCTTCGGGGAGCGGCTCAGCGCTCCGGGCATAGCGACCACCTACAACCGGCGCATAGACAGGATCCACCGGCATCTGTGCGCCCTGCTGGAAGCCTTGGCCCCAGCGTCGGGGGATAGGGCCCTGCTCAGGTGGATGCTGAACACCTCCGTGGAGGCGGCGCATCTGCACGGTGTGGAGGGTGCGGCATGATTCCGGCCAGCAGCCTTCGGACATTGCGCCACATGGCGGTCGCGATGACTCGGAGATGCCCATGTCCGTGAGCAATCCGGCCGGGCTCACCGATGATATCGGGGCGCCGGGAGCCGTATTTGCCTTGTGACGCCGGACCACCCGGACGCCGCTGCCCCATTATTCGGTCTCCGAGTCTTTGCGGGCGTGCGACTGCCGGGATGGCGTCCCGCGTGATGGTGTAGGCGATCACCGTGCGGGTGTGCGCGGGCGGGTGCCCGGGGCGTGCATCCGGTGACGGTCTCCGCTCCCTGCGCATAGGGCAGGCCACCGTGCAAATCTCCCTGGTGAACGGCCAGTTCAACCCGAGAGGTGCCCGATGGCCTTGTCCCAGTCTGACCTACAACGCCTGCTGGAGTCACTACGCACGGCGGACGGGATCGAGCTCGTCCGCAACGTCGCCGAGCGCATGCTGCAAGAGCTGATCGAGGCCGAGCTCAGCGGCCGGATCAGCGCCCAGTGGAACGAGCACACCGAAGCCCGCACCGCCTTCCGCAACGGCCACCGGGAGAAAACCCTGGCCACCCAGGCCGGCGATCTGGACCTGGCGATACCGAAGCTGCGCAGCGGCAGCTTCTTCCCCAGCCTGCTGGAACGGCGCCGCCGCATCGACCAGGCGCTCTACGCGGTCATCATGGAGGCGTACGTGCACGGGGTGTCCACCCGCTCGGTCGACGACCTGGTCAAGGCGCTCGGCGCGGACAGCGGCATCTCCAAGAGCGAGGTCTCACGGATCTGCGGTGACTTGGACGAACAGCTCACGGTCTTCCGCGGCCGGCCCCTGGATCACAGCCGCTTTCCCTACCTCTACCTGGACGCCACCTACTGCAAGGTGCGCGTGAACCACCGGATCGTCTCCCAGGCCGTGGTCATCGCCACCGGCATCAGTGAGGACGGCGGCCGTGAGGTGCTGGGTGTGATGGTCGGCGACAGCGAGACCGAAGCGTTCTGGAGCGAGTTCCTGCGCTCCTTGCGCGAACGCGGCCTGGGCGGGGTCCGTCTGGTCATCTCCGACAGTCACAGCGGCCTGGTGGCAGCGATCCGCAAGGTCATGCTCGGCGCCGCCTGGCAGCGTTGTCGTGTCCATTTCCTGAGGAATGTGTTTTCCGTGATCCCCAAGGGATCCGGGGAAATGGTCGCGGCGACCATCCGCACCATCTTCATCCAGCCCACCGCCGAAGCCGTCCATCACCAACTCGATGCGGTGGCCGACATGCTCGGGCAGCAGTTTCCCAAGGTCAGGAAGATGCTCCTGGACGCCAAGGAGGACCTGACCGCCTTCGCCGCCTTTCCCATCTCGCATTGGAAGAAGATCCAGTCCTCAAATCCCCTGGAACGGATCAACCGCGAGATCAAGCGCCGCACCGACGTCGTGCAGGTCTTCCAAACCCGGCCGCCCTCGAACGGCTGGTCACCGCCGTGCTCAGCGAGATGCTTCCCAATCTGGAAGTCAAGCGGCGTGAGTGACTGGTGGTGTCACGGTGTAGCACCGTCGGTCACGTATCAGGGCCCACAGGACGTTGACGCGACGACGGGCCAGGGCGAGGACGGCCTGGACGTGTCGTTTACCCTCGGCTCTCTTCCTGTCGTAGAAGCGGCGCGAGTTGGGGTCGCAGCGGATGCTGACCAAGGCGGAGGTGTAGAAGACGCGTTGCAGGCGTCGGTGGTATCGCTTGGGGCGGTGGAGGTTGCCGCTAACCTGCCCGGAGTCTCGTGGCGCGGGCGCCACGCCGGCGAAAGCGGCGAGCCGGTCCGGGGTGGGGAACGCGTCCATGCTGCCGCCAGTGGCGGCGAGGAGTTCGGCGCCCAGGGTGGTGCCGATGCCGGGCATGGAGGTGATCACATTGGCGAGTTCGTGTTCGCGAAACCGGCCCTCGATGAGCTTGTCCGTCTCGGTGATCTTCTCGTTGAGGGCCATCACCTCCCTCGCCAGGGTGTGCACCATCTTCGCGATGGCCCTCTCACCCGCAACGGCCGTGTGCTGGCGCTCCGCGGCCTCGACGGCCTTGGCTGCGAGGGCTTCAGCGCGGTAGACCTTGCGGTTGCGCAGCCAGGTCGTCAGGCGCCGTTTGCCCGTGCGGCGAATCGCTGCCGGGCTCTGGTATCCCGTCAGCAGGACCAAGGCGCCGACGGTTCCCATGTCTAGGGCCCGTTCCAGGGCCGGGAACATGCTGTTCAACAGGGACTTGAGTCGGTTGAGCGTGCGGGTTCGGTCCTCGACCAAGTCGGAGCGATGCTCGGTCAGAAGCCGCAGTTCGATGGCGGCCTCGTCACCGGGGCGGATCGGCAGCAGGTCCCGGCGCATCCGGGCCTGGTCGGCGATCACCTTCGCGTCCCGGGCGTCGGTCTTGCCCTCGCCGCGGTAGCTGTCGGTGGCCCGGTTCACTACGACACCAGGGATGTAGACGAGTTCCTGACCGTGGGCGATCAGCAGCTCGATCAACAGGGCGGGCTCACCACCCGTCATGTCCATCGCCCAGGTCACACGGCCACCGTCGGCGATGTCGAGAACGTCGCCGATCAGCTCCAGCAACTCGGGCTCGTCGTTGGCCACCCGGCGCGACAGCAACGTGTCACCCTCGGCATCCAGGACCAGGCAGTGGTGGTGGGTCTTGCCGCAGTCGGTCCCCGCCCATATCCGGCTCATTGCACTCCATCAGGTCGTTCTTGTCTTGCGTACCACGGACGACCTCGCCGGCATTGCTCTACACAGCGACACATTCGCACTTCCCAATCGGCGGCCGAGTCGTCGTGGGGAACCGGGCGGCCAAGCATCTCGAGCCACAACCGGCAGCACGACGACAGCCACACCCGGCTCCCCTGGGCGCCACAACCCTACGAATGGCTGGGGCTAACCCAGGAAGGAAGGTAGAGCACGACGAATGGATCGCCTTCCCCCGCCGCTACCTGTCCGAAGGCAGCATGACTGCCATCTACGCCGCCGAACACGCCGACCACACCACCCATGCACTCCCCAACACCCCGAACTGAAGTTCCCCCGAGATGCGGAGGAAGTTGACAGCTGGTCAGATGGGGCTCATGAGAGGACCTGTGACCATGGCTGCACCCCGGAAATACTCGCTCGAGTTGCGTGAGCGTGCGGTACGGATGTACCGCACCACCGAGCCGAAGCCCCAGATCAAGAAGCTGGCCGTCGACCTCGGCGTGCATCCCGAGGCCCTGCGCGGCTGGATCCGGCAGGCCGAGGCGGACGCCGGCGAACGCGACGACCGTCTCACCACTGATGAACGCGCCGAACTCGCGACCCTGCGCAAGGAGAACGCCCAGCTCAAGCGGGCCAATGACGTCTTGCGGACGGCCTCAGCTTTTTTCGCGGCACAACTCGACCCGACCCGGCCCAGGTGACGGCGCTCGTTGACGAGCATCCCCGTCTGGGAGTCGAGTACGTCCTGCGGGAACTGCACATCGCCTCCACCACCTACTATCGCTGGCGCCGTGCGGAGAAGGAGCCGTGCGAACGGCGGCGCCGCGACGTCGAGCTGACCGAGCGGATCAAGGAGATCCACGCGGATTCCGGCGGGAACTACGGCTCGCCGCGTGTGCACGCCGTCCTCAAACGCGAGGGCGTCCACGTGGGCCGCAAGCGGGTCGAGCGCCTGATGCGCGAGGCCGACATCGCGGGAATCAGCCCGCGGCGGAAGGGCTTCACGCGCCGCGACCCCAAGGCCACCCTCGCCCCGGACCTGGTCAACCGGGACTTCACCGCACCGGCACCGAACCGGTTGTGGGTCACCGACCTCACGATGATCTCCACCGGCGAGGGACCGTTGTGGCTCTCGGCGATCAGGGACGCCTTCTCCCGCCGGGTGGTCGCGTGGGAGACCTCCGCCCGCGCGGACGCCGACCTGGTCCTGACCACGCTGGAGTACGCGCTCGCGTCCCGCGAGGTCGAGCCCGGCAAGCTCATCCACCACGCCGACCACGGCTGTCAGTACACATCCATCAAGCTCACAACCCGGCTGTTGCGAGCTGGAGTTGAGGCGTCCATGGGCTCCGTCGGGGACTCGTACGACAACGCCCTCGCGGAGAACCTCTGGATGCTCATCAAAACCGAGGGCCTCCGTGGCCGCACCTTCACCACAAGGGCCGAGGCGAACCTCGCGCTCTTCGAGTACATCGACGGCTTCTATAACTCCCGCCGCATCCAGGAACGCCTCGGCTTCCTCAGCCCGATCGAGTTCGAGGAGAAGTACTACGCCGAGCAGGCGACGGCCGAACCAACGAATCTGAACACCCGTCACCCCCTGCCGACCAGCTGATCAGCGGCTCCCGCATGACGGGGGAACCTCAAACGCTACGCAAGATTGATCGCCTACACCAACACAGGGGACGTGACCACTGCCGGCGCTCACAGGCCGCGCTTTAGAGCTCGCCGCGCACCTCGCGCACCGCAGATCGAACCTGCTTCAGTCCGGGAGACGGCCTGCAAGCGTATGAGTCTGCAGTGCCGTGCCAGTTCCGGGCAGAAGTGCGTGCCCGGTCCAGGAGGCCGGTCGAACCCGCATCGTGACCGGCTCTGGGGCAGGGGCATTGCGTGATGAGGATTGGTCCGGGTTCGCCGGTCTCGCGGGTGACGTGCCGTCATGTCCGCTGTGTGGCAAGGAACCCCGCAGAGTAGAGCAGGCACGGTGCTGGTGATCATGTGGTTGTCGAGACCCATGAGAACCGAGCGAGACCGTGCCTGCCCGAACATCATCGCCCATCCCTTCCGCGCTGGAGCAACTGGGCTCCCTGACCGATCCGCTCACCTCAAGTGATGTCGTTGACCTGCGATGTTTCCTGATCCTGGTCGCTGATCCCCGCGATGCGCGAGGACTGCGCTATCCGGCCCTCGCGTTGCTGTGCGCAGCCGTCTCGGCGGTGCTGACCGTGGCTCGCTCGCTCATCGCGATCGGCGAGTGGATCACGGATGCCCCACAGCACGTGCTGGGTGTCCTCGGCTTCGCCGTCGACCCGCTTACCGGTCTGCGGCCGGTGCCGCACGCCGCAACCGTGCGCCGCCTGCTGCAGCGCGTGGACGGTGACGCGCTGGACGCGGCGATCAGCGCATATCTGCAGGCCAGAACGCTGCCCCCGATCAAGCCTGAGGCGCAGGAGGCGCCAGTGCGACGGGTGATCACGGTCGACGGCAAAGTGGTCCGCGGATCGCGAGGCTCTGACGGGGAGGCGGACCGCGCAAAGCCGCCGGAGTGCTGACCAACTCGTCACGTCAGCGTCACCGGAAGGGTTTCGTACCCGCGCAGCACCAGCCGGTCCCGGCGGGTCGGCCGCGCCTGCCGGTCCGGAGCCAGCCGCGGATAACGCGCCAGCAACCGACGGACGGCCACGGTCGCCTCCAGTCGGGCGAGCCTGGAGCCGAGGCAGAAATGCGCGCCCGCGCCGAAACTCAGCGGCCGGATGTCCGGACGGTCCGGATCGAAGCGGTCCGGGTCGTCGTACCGGCGCGGGTCGCGATTGGCGGCACCGAGCAGCAGCAGCACCTCGTCACCGGCCCGGATGCTGACGCCGTCGACCGTGAGGCCCTCGGCGAACGCCAGCCGCGAAGTGAGCTGAACCGGTGAGTCGTAGCGCAGCACCTCCTCGACAAAGTCGGCCGGTGCCACGGCGCCGGCCCGCAGCCCCGCAGCGATGTCGGGGTGGTCGAAGAGCACTTGCAGTCCGTTGCCGAGCAGGTTGGTGGTGGTCTCGAACCCTGCGACGAGCAGCAGGACGAGATTGGAGATCAGTTGCTCATCGGTCAGCCGGGCGTCCTCGGCGTCCCGCACCTGGACCAGCGCGCTGACCAGGTCGTCACTCGGATTGGCCCGCCGCTGCGCGACCAACTCGCGGAAGTACGCCTGCAGTTCGACGGCCGCAGCATCGGCGGAGTCGAGTACGGACAAGTCGGACAGCAATTCCAACGAGACCATCAGATCGGAGATGGGTCCCCGGAACCGGTAGCGGTCCGACTCCGGGAGGCCAAGCAGCTCACAGATGACACTGACCGGCAGCCGGAAGGCGAAGGCGTCCATGAAGTCCACCGGCGAGCCGTCCCCGCCCGCCTTGTCGAGACCGTCCATCAGGACGTCGACGGTCCGCGTGATCGCGGGCTCCAGCGCGGCGACGCGGCGGGCGGTGAAGACAGCGGAGACCAGCGACCGCACCTGGCCGTGAACCGGCGGATTGGTCCACAGCATCGAATCGTTCAGCACGGCGAACGAGGCATGCTTCTGGTATTCGTTCGACCAGGACATCCGGACCTCCCTGTCCGGCACGCCGTACCCGGGATCACGCAGGATGGCGTTGATCACCCGGTATCCGGAGGCGAGCAGAAACCCGTCCGCGACCGGCGCGATGGGTGGCAGCGCACGCGCATGCGCGTACAGCGGATAGGGGTCCGCCCGCCCCTCCGGGGTCATCAGTTGTTCCACTATCGTGGCCACGTCCATCGGCGCTCCTTCGCAACGGCGGACCACCGGCCTCGGCCGGTGGCGGCTCACACTGCCTCTGTCGTTGAATTCTCTAATCCTGTTGCGATGAGGGGCTTGCCGAAGTGGTGGCGCTGAATGACGGAGACGGGGCACCCACGCCCTCATACTTCGCGAACAAGGACCTAATCACTGTCACATACCCCTGGGATTGGTTTGTGGCCGGGACGCCCCTGGCCTGGCGTACCGCGTCCAGGCCGGCGTCATACGCCGCCAATGTCAGATCGAGTTGACTGCCGACGGCCTCGTTGTTTTCGATAAGATTTTTTACGTCTGCAGCCAAGGAGCACAGGTAGCGGCCTTGAGCCATGATCGAGTCGGGTGCGTCGAAGGCCGAAACCCTGCCGTTCCCGTCGTCGTCCTGGCCGAACTGGTTGAATACGGCTTCAGGTAGTTGGGAAATGCCTTGGGAGCCGTCCGGACCAACCAGCGTCGGGTTGTATGCAGACTCCCGCTCGATCTGGGCGGCGATTACGACGGGCCCGACCGTGTCGCAGATACCGCCCGCGTTGTGAATGGGTTCCAGCAGGTCCGCTGGCACTTGAGCCGGGTCTATTTCGCCTTTTCCGTCTCCCTGCATGATTTCGATGACCCGGTCTGCTTCGCCACCCGGGTCCGAGCTCCCGCCGCCACCCGTGAAGAAAAGAATGAGGGATATGAGCGGTGCGAACAGTACCCCGAGCCCACCAAAGATGACGATGACGACAGCAACGCCCGCCAAGGCGACGGGCGACATCAGGCAGCCGAAACCACCCGCTGCGCCGAGCGCCATCTGGGACGCGCTGCCGCTCGCTGAAGAATTCTGCTTGCCAGGGTCTTCTGGCGACTGCGTCACGAAGACATCACGTGCTCTCCCATACCGCTTGAACGAACTCCTCCACATTGAGTCGCCGATGTCATGGACACTGGTTGGCCGACCCTCGTTGTGGCGGTCTGACGGGCCACGACGGACTCAGAGAGCCCAACGAGTGCCAGAGCAAACCAGTTCAACGAGAACGACACGGTGCAAGGAAGGGGGGAAAGGGCCGTATGAGCGTTCCTTCGATGGAGCGCATCGTCTCGACAACCGAACGTGCCTTGGTGCCGGCAAAGGGAACTGACGGGGCGGTCAACTCCCGCCACGCCAGGACGAAGCGTGATTAGGCGGCGGGCGTCTTCATCAACTTGCCCTGAGCGGTTACAACGAACCACTCACCGTCCAGTCCCTGTCCATTGATGTCCCCGGGTACGGCGTCGCCGACGTAGTAGTAGAGTGGCCAATCACCATAGGTGACCTGACTGACGTCGCCCGTGAGTTTGGCCTTGCTCAGCAGCGACTTCTCCGTGCCTGCTCCGGCCCGTGCTGCCGTCGATGAGGTAAGGGCGGGCCAGACCGCTATGCAGTCCGTGCCGCAATTACTCACACTGCTCTTGTCCCGGGTGAATCCGTACAGGGTACGGCCCGACTGGTCCACGAGAATGCGCCCGAACTCGGAATCGGCGACCTTGATCGATACTGAGTGTCCGGCGTGCTGCCCTGCGGGCCGGGTGGCTCCGCCACCTCCCGCTTCAGTCCCCTTACTGCAAGCGGATGTGGTGACTAGTGCGAGTGCAACAGCAGGAAGTACTAGGAGAGCAAGGCGAGTACGCATTCGGGGACTCCTGTGAGAAATAAGGTGGGCGGTCGGTGACTGTTGGGGAAGGGACTGCGCAAGCCGTCCCTGGCACGAGTCGCTACGGCCGTACACCGGATCGGGTTCAAGCAGTGGTGTGCGAAATTTTTTCTCCGCTCGTGTTGATGCGGTCCCGGGACTCCTTGCGTAGTGCGGGGTGCACCCGACAGCGTCAATGACACGGAGGTCAACAAGTGCGCCCTCGTACTCTCGCTTCCACTGCGGTGGCCATGGTTGCCGCACTGGCTACCGCAACGCCCGCCCTGGCCATGAGCCAGCACGACCACCACATGCTCGGAGGGTCTACGAACCACGGCATGGACTACTCAAAGCCCAGGGGCCCTGCCAGGGGACCGTCTTTCTCCCTCGTGGCGAACCTCACCGGTGACCAGGAAGTTCCCGTAGCCGGCGGCCCCGCCGTCGGCGACAAGGACGGTTCCGCTCAAGCGCTTGTACAGGTCAGGGGTGACCGGGTCACCTTTGCCCTGGCGTGGCAGGGTATCGGTGCACCGACCCTGGGTCATATCCACCAGGGGAACGCCGGCACCAATGGTGACGTCAAGGTCCCGCTGTTCACTTCGGCAATGCCCAGCACCTTGAACTCAGCGGCCGGCCAGGTAAGCGTCACGGACGCAGCGCTGGCCCGGCAGCTCGAAAACGAACCCGCTCATTTCTACGTCAACCTGCACAGCAAGCAGTTTCCCGGCGGTGCGGTGCGTGGACAGCTCAAGCGTGCAAGGGCACACGTGAACCCTCTCAACATCATCGAGGGCGGCGCTCTGCATGCAATTTCCGATGGCGGACAGGAAGTTCCGAAGAACGACCAGAGTAAGGTGGGGGATCCAGACGGTGAGGCCATTACCTTCCTGCACGCGCGCAACAATACCGTTGATTTCTCCATGGCCTGGGTGAACATTGCACCTCCCACCCTGGGCCATGTCCACCAAGGACGTTTCGGGCAGAACGGTGATGTGAAGTTCCCGCTCTTCACGACGCCTGTTCCCGCCGGGGTCTTCGCGGTGTCCGGCTCTCTGGTCAACCAGGACCCGTCAGCGATCCGCCAGGTGCAGAACAATCCCGGGGATTTTTATTCCAACCTCCACACGCCTGAATTTCCTGACGGAGCCGTTCGGGGCCAGCTCTTCGGAAACGACCTCGGCTATGGCACGAGTACTTCCAGCGAGCCCAAGGAGACAACTCCCGGGAACAGCGGCGGGTCGGCTTCCAGCACGAATGGTAAGGCCGCCCCCCGATCCGGTCGCGCAACCCTGCTCGACGATCCTGGCCCGTTCTCCGGGAAAAGCCCCTCGCAGGGTGTGGCAGGCACGGGGTGCGTTGATGTGTCGCGGCCCGGGGTCGCGTCGGCCGTCCAGACTGAGCAGCCGATCAATGTCTGGTCTGGGCCGGGTTGCACCGGTGACTCGTTGGTGATCAGTGGCGACACCACTGACCTGAGCAAGGTCGGCTTCAACGACAAGATCGCTTCGATCTTCTTCGGTGACATCTGACATCCTCGTCACTTGCTTGCGGGGACGCACATGTCCGGCCTGTTGTCCGCTGGGCCGTGCTGTTCGGCACGGTGCGCCCCTTCTTCCTGGCTCGGGGCTGTCGGCGAATGAGCTTTTCAGAGTGGCCGCCGGGCGGGTGACGAGGCAGGTTCCCGCAACGCACGAGGCTCCTGCGCTGTTGAGAGAGATGTTCGGTGTCTCAACTCACCAGCACAGGAGCCGCGTTGGTTCCCTGTCCTGCCGCTCGTGATCCGGACACAGCCGAACGTGAAACACGCAGGTCACGGGGCAGGAGCGAACGTCTGCCGCAGTGATCACCACACAGCGTCTTCGACAGATCACCCTGTCGATGGCGGACGCCGTCTGCGTGCAAGCTCGCGACCAGCGTCAGGCGCTCAGTAACAGGCGCCCCACTCGCGCAGACGACAGTCATGTGACTGAAGCGGATGGAAAGCCACGCGCCAAGCATGGTCCTGCAAGTACAGGTTCGCTCATGACGGAAGGACGAATCGATGCCGCAGGGCACGGCGAAACCCGTGATTTTCATCCAAAGTCTCTGGCTGCACGCATCGTCCTGGGAGCCGTGGGTGCATATGTTCAAGGAAGCAGGATCCTCCCCGCTCGCGCCAGGTTGGCCAGGATCGGCAGAAAACGCTGATGCGAATTATGCCTGCCGAGAGAGTATCGCGGACAAGGGAATCGACGATGCTGTGCAATACTACGCGGGTATCGCGGCTGCATGTTCGCAACGACCGATTCTGATTGGTCATTCTTTCGGGGGTCTGATCGCTGAAACGCTGCTACAGCAGAGACTATGTGCTGCGGCGGTCTCTATCGCCGCTGTCCGTAGTGCGCGTGAAGTTCCCTTTTCCGCCTTGCGCTCTCCGTGGTCGAGACTTGCCTCCTTGTCCAGCAGGCTCCCCACTGTCACGTTGTCCGCGCGGCAGTTCAGATATGCGTTCGGCAACGCTGTGAGTCTGGAGGAGTCAGAGAGACTGTACGAACGTTGCACGGTTCCCGCACCAAGCAGACCTCTCTACGAAGTCGCGGCAGCCAATTCATCTCCCCTTCCCCCGGTCAAAAGCGAGACCGCAAACAACGGGCGTGGGCCACTGCTTCTAATCTCGGGGGGAGAGGACAACACCGTCCCCGCATCTGTTGTGAAGCATGCTTTCGAGGAGTATTACAGGTCATCGGCCGTGACTGATTATCTTGAACTCCCCGGCCGGGGCCATTCGCTGACGATTGACAGCGGCTGGCGGGACGTTGCCGCTGCTTGTCTTGAGTGGCTGGCCAAGCAGGACTGCAGCAGCTGACCCAGGATGGAAGCCGACGGCACGGCCGCACACTGCCTTCGCACCCAGGGCCTATACCCTCTGAGGTTCCCCCGCTGCGCGAGAGGTGCTGATCAGCTGGTCAGGACGGGTTGACGGGGTTTCAGGTTCGCTCGGTTGGGTGCTGCCTGTTCGGCGTAGTGCTTCTCCTCGAACTCGATGGGGCTGAGGTAGCCGAGGCGTTTCTGGATGCGCCGGGAGTTATAGAACCCATCGATGTACTCGAACAGCGCCAGGTTCGCCTCGGCCCGCGTGCCGAAGACGCGGCCGCGGATGCACTCCGTCTTGGTGATCATCCATAGGTTCTCCGCGAGTGATGCCGATCTCGAATTTTCCTCAGAGGTGCTCTTGCTCCCCAGTTGATTCGCGAAGCGAATCAACTGGGGATGTTCGGTGAGCGTCGGGGATGCTCCCAGTGTCAGACCCATCGGGAATGATCGGCTCATGCTGCAAGCGAGAGACGAACGCGGCCGCCTGGTGAAGAAGCCCCAGGCGTCGGCACTGAGTGAGATGGTGGCCAACCTTGGGCGGGGCAATGCCTTCGTGATTGTCGAGCGAGTCGACGATGAGTCCGAGGGTGACTGGTATGTGCAGGTGTGGTTGAGAGACGACAACACCTACCAGTTGGAGTTCCGGGACGGGACGGCCGCTGAGCACTATCAGACTCGGACGATCTCCCAGGAGAAAGTGATCGAGGCTCTGGGTGGGTGGGCCGAGAACCGCCGGACCTGGAAGGACGCCTTCATGTGGAACAACATCGGCGACTGGTTCGAGAACGCCGACTGACCCTACCGCCTGGTGCGACAAGGTCAGCGGTCTTGCTGAACTCAGCAGCGGCGCATGGGGATGACATCAGGGCTGGCCGCGGGAATGCTGGGTCGAGCGGCTTCGGGGGTCGCGAGCAACGCGACGATGGTGACCGGTTTGTCGCAGTGGGGGCAGTTGCGGATTGCCGTCGGTGCCAGTGGGGTCACCGGCAGAGGCGCCTCAGCTGGCGTGCCCTCGGCTTGGTCAGGGGTGTCCTCGCGTTCGCGGCGTCGGCGGCGGGCGGCTTCTGCTTTGCAGCGGGGTGTGCAGTAGGTATGACGGGCGGCTGCCTGGGGGTTGACCTGGAACTGTGTCCAGCAGATGGGGCAATCTCGGAGTTCAGCCAGCACGTCCGGTCACTCCCTTGCGGAGGTTGTCGGAGTGGGCCTGGTGCGAACGCAGACGATAGGACGGTCCGTCGATGCCGACCACCGCGGCCCGGTGCAGGAGCCGGTCGAGCATCGCGGCCGCGACCGTGGCGTCGCCAAAGGCGCCAGCCCAAACTGCGATACCGACGTTGGTCGTCAAAATCGTGCTCGACTTCAGATACCTCTGGTTGATCACCTGGAAGAGAGCTGACGCACCGTCACCAGGCAGCGGGAGATAGCCCAGTTCGTCGATCACCAGAAGCCGGGGGCCGGCGAAGAAACGCATGATGGTCGACCAGCGTCCTTCGAGAGCGGCCTTGTGGCATTTCGCCGCGAGTTCGGCGGCGGTGGTGAAGTAGACGCGGTGGCCGGCGTCGACCGCGGAGCGGGCGAGCGCGACGGCCAGCATCGTTTTGCCGACGCCTGGCGGGCCGACCAGCAGGACGTTGGAGGCGTTGTCGAGGAACCGCAGGGTGGCCAGGTCGCGGATGAGTTTCTCGTCGACTCCGGGCTGAGCGGCGAAGTCGAAGTCATTCAAGGTCCAGGGCTCGGGCAGGCAGGCGAACCGGAGCCGGGAGGCGAGTTTGCGCGCTTCGGTCGCCTCGACTTCGATCTCCAGGAGCTTCTCCAGGGCCGTGGTCAGCGTCATCCGCTCGGCTCGCGCCTGGTCGAGCACCCGGGGCAGGGCCTCGGCGGCGTCGTTGAGTTTGAGATAGGACAGGTGGCCTCGCAGCTGCTGGTAGCGGCGGGCCTCGCTCATCGGCCGGGTGTCACTCACTCTCACGCTCCTGGTTGTCGTGGGTGGGGTTCTGCCGTAGCTGGTCGGCGACGGCGGCATAGTGGGCCAGGTCGATCACGACCCGGTTCGCGACGTCCGATTTACTCTGGCCGCGGAGGCGTTCGGCTTCTGCCAGGGCCGCAGGAGATGGTGGCCGACGGACCTTGGTGCGGCAGGGCGCCTTGTCGGAGAAGGAGGCCAGCACCGCGCGTTCGAGGGCAATGACATGTCCAGCATCGCGGATGGTCTGTCCGGCCCCGTCCCGTGCCCGGCGGTGCTCGGCGACAATCGCTCGACCGGCCGTGATCACGTGCAGGGTGTCCTCGCCGAGCCGGGTGCGGACGATGACCTGGGACCCGGTCAGTCCGGGCGGGACGGAGTAGAAGTTCCCGGCGAAGGAGACCAGTGCCTGCGGGCTGACGGTGCGGGTCTGCTCCAGCTCAGCGGGGAACGGCCGGGTCGGCAGTTCCAGCAGCGGCTCTGTCTCGGCGAGCGCGCCGGCGGTGGTCGACAGTCCGTCGATCTTGCGTCGGCGGCCGTCCATCTGAATCGCCAGCTTGTCGATACCGTTCTGTCCGGCCTCGATGCTGATGCCGTCGGGGACGGTGCGCCACCAGCGTTGGGCCGCGGAGTGGTTGGCCTTCTCCACGACGCCCTTGCGGTTGCCGCGACGGGGCGGGCAGATATCAACTCCGGCCCCGTAGTACTTCGCGACGGCCGCGAAGGTCGGCAAGAGCCGTCCGGTCGGCGGATGACAGACGGTCGCCATCCGGTCGAAGCGCCACCGCCGCGATGTCCCGCCCAGGCGCCTCAGCACGGCATCGAGAGCCTGAACCAGGTGCGGAAAGGTCTCGGCCTCGGCCAGCACGGCCCGCCATCGGCCCGAGTGCGCGAGGGCACCGACCAGGAGGTGAGCATGGGAACCGACGCCCCACTCCTCGGGCGGGTCAGGGAGTTCGACCCAGTCGAACTGGATCTCCTCGCCCGGCGGGTGGGCGATGATCGCGACATCGCGCCCGCTCGAGGCCCGGCAGGGTTCGCAGTGCGGACGGGCCTGGTAGCGGCGCAGAGCCCGGGTGAATGTGGAGTAGCCGCCAGCGTAACCGAGTTCAACGATCTCGTCGAAGAGCGTCGTCGCCCACAGATGTGGGTCATCGCTCAGCCGCTGGCGGCAGTACTCCAGGAACGGCGTGAATGCGTCCGGCGACTGACGTCGATACCCCGACACGCGCTCGCCGTTGAGATAGGCGCGGATGGTTTTGCGGTCGTGGCCAAGATGCCGGGCGATCGCCGAGATCGACCAGCCTTGACGACGCAGCGCATGAGCATCCACGTCTTCCTCCCAGGTGAGCATCCGGGCCTCTCAACAGGCCGAATTCATCGCGCACCGAGACTGTCCGGGCCAACACGCGTACAGCCCGACACGCCGAGGAAGATCACGCAAAGGATGGGGAGATCAACTGAGCAGGTTTGGCCCCACCGAGAGCGCTACCTGGGGAAGTTCAAAGAGCGCCATCAACGGCTCCTATCTGTCAGTCATCGGCACCGTGCGGGTGCGGGTCATCGATGCGCAGATCACCGTGACCTGCACCGACGGCACTGTCTTCACCGGCTCCTACCGGCTGGCCACCACCCTGACGGACGCCCGCCGCTTCCCGGCGGCCGTGTTGGTGGATCTCTACCATCAGCGGTGGGAGCACGAATCAGCGTATTACGCGCTCCGCCACACGATCATGAACGGGCGCCTGTTGCGCTCGGGCGACCCCATCGGCATCGAGCAGGAGATGTGGTCGCTCCTTACGCTCTACCAGGCACTGCGGACCGTCATCGTCGACGCCGCCGAGTCCCTCCCTGGCACAGACCCCGACCGCTGCGGCTTCACTATCGCCTTCCAAGCCGCCCCTGACCAGGTCATCCACGCCGCCGACGTCGTCACCACGACCGTCAAACCGGTCGGTCTCATCGGACGCCGGATCCTGTCCGGCCTGCTCCCGCCCCGGCGACAGCGGGTGAGTACCCGCAAGGTCAAAACACCGACCTCCCGCTACAACGGGCGATGCGACAGCGACGGCCGGCCCGATGCCAGCCGCACCGTCACCGACCTCGACGTCACCATCCTCGAACCCTCCGATCCGCTGCCCGCGCTGCCGACCGCCTCCAGGGATGATCGGCACACCGCCCCCGGCAAGCGCCGCCGACACCGAATCCTGGCCCTGCTCCAGGAAGACCCCACCCGCCTCTGGCAACCCCGCGACATCGCGACTCACTTCGGCGACGTCACCCTGGAAACCATGTATAGACAACTGAACCGCTGGGCCGCCAGCGGACTCATCCACAAGCTCGGCCCCGGCCTCTACGCCGCCACAGTGTGGTCACCAACTCCCCTTGCGTGACCTGCGAAAACGTTAACTACCCGGCCTTGGGGGAGGCCCCCCTCACCCTCGCCGGATGAGCGGCAAACAACGCCGGCCAACCACCACGCCGTAGATCATTCGCGGGGCAACGCCTATCTCACGTCAATCATTCGTCAATCGAACGTGGCACTGCGGCTTGCAGCGTGTCTCTTGGGACCGGTCAGACCCTCCGGTCCCGCTTCCCGGTCGGCACGACCGCGTAGACAAGGAGTCAGCCGTGGGCTGGACAGCTTTGGGAGCAGAAAAGGCCGATGAGCGTGAGCAAAGTGTGTACATCAGCTACAACGAACACGTACCTGCCCTGTTCACGTATGTCTGCCGACTGGTAGGAGGCGATCGGCACAAGGCCGAGGACATCGTCCAGGAGACGCTTTTGCGATGCTGGAACAAGTTTGACCACGAGCACAGGGAGGTGTTGCGGCCCTGGCTGTTCAGGGTCGCCCGTAACCTTGTGATCGATGGTCACCGCAAGATCAACTCGCGGCCGCCCGAGGTCGACGGCGCCCCCTGGCTCGAGCAGGAAGCCGCGGAGATCGACGAGATCGAGCGGATGCTCTCCGCGGTCGTCGTCGATGACGCGCTCAAAGCGCTTTCACCGGCGCACCGTGAGGTCTTGTACCAGACGTACTTCGTCGGCCTGACGCTCGAAGAGGTCGCGCGGGCCCTCGACGTCCCCCTCGGTACCGTTAAGTCGCGCCTGTACTACGGCCTGCGCGCGCTTCACCTCGCAATCGAGGAGCGAGGGGCCAAGGCTCCCCCGAAAAAGGTGACACCGAGTTCTCCGACCACACCCGGTCGAGGTAGCCGGGGGCGGCTCAGCCGAAGCCTTGCCGGCGAGTGAATGGTATGAGCCTCGCAGGGCCGTATGCGGGTCTTCAGAGTTGAGCGGTGCCAAGGTGTCCACGGGCTCGGCGGGTGGTGACGCAGCGTGTCCGTAGCCGCTGATTGTCGGCGTTGCGGAAGCCGAACGCGTTGCGGGTGGCGACTTTGATCACGCGGTTGTTCCTCTCGCTATTGGCCTCAATGTGGCCTGTGTCGATGAACGCGGCCATCTCGGTCCACCAGCGGTCGACGGTGGCAGCGAGGGTAGGGCTTCAGGGATGTCGGATTCCGCGCACCAGGTGCGGACCTTCCAGCGGGAATGGCCGACTTGGAGGCGGTCCGTCATCGGCCCTTCACCACCCGTAGCCGGCCTGCTGCCCGCCCCTGATCCGGCCGAGACGAGGCCAACGGGGTGTTCCCCCGGCAGTGTCGGGCGGTCGGCGAGGGAGCGTTGAGCCATGCTGGGGCAGGGCGATTCACACCGCCTGGAGCGGCTACCGCGTCCATCTGACTGAGTGCTGCGACGAAGAGCGCCCCGAGCTGGTGGTCCACGTGGCCACGACACACTCGACCGTGCAGGACGTCGAGATGACCGCGATCATCCATGACGACCTCGCCAAGCGCGAGTTACTGCCGCGCGAGCACATCGTGGACAGCGGTTACGTCACGCCGGCGCACATCGAGCGGGCGGCACGGGTGCACGGCATCACCCTGCTCGGCCCGGTTGTCCCCGACAACAGCCGCCAGGCCACGGCCGGTTCGGGTTTCAGCAAGTCGGCCTTCCCCGTCGACTGGGACCGCCGGCAGGCCACCTGCCCCCAGGGCGCGGTCAGCCGGGAGTGGAGACCCCTGCGGATCAGCGGACACGACTACATCCAGGTCAAGTTCGCCAAAGCCGACTGCCAGGCCTGCCCGGTCCGCCCACAGTGCACCACCTCCGCCACCCGGCCAAGAGCCCTCGCCCTGCTACCCACCCTCCACGAGATCCAAAAGCGCAACCGGCTCGACCAGACCACCGAAGAGTGGCAGCGCCGCTACGCGATCCGAGCCGGCATCGAAGCCACCCTCTCGCAGAACGTCCGCGCCCACGGCCTGCGCCGCTCCCGCTACCGCGGGCTGGCGAAAACCCACGTCCAGCACGTACTCACCGCGCTGGCCTGCAACGTCGCCCGCATCGCCGACTGGATCAACACCCCATCCACAGCCCACCGCCGATCAAGCCACTTCCGTGCACTGTGCACCGCAGCCACCTGACCCCGCCAACATCACCAACAGAGTCACGCCGGGCAGTTAGGGCTCGCAGAGCATTAACCCTGGGTATTCAGCGAACTGGGCGGCCTTATGCCCCGATAGCAGAAAGGTGCCGTTGACCTGCAAGGATGCGAGTGTCTAGGTCGTATCCGCTGCAGAGAGCAAGGCACCTTTCCGGCGAGTGAGCGTACAGGGTGGGACGGTCGGCTGTCCGTGGTGGCCGATGGGAAGAGGCTGGTCGGGCATGCCGGAACGGTGCTGCTGCGCCGGTGCGCGGACCGCACGGGGCTGACGGGGGCGCTGGCAAGGGTTTTGCCGTCCAGCACAGTGGCCGGCTGGCGGGACCGCGCCGGGGTGCTGGTGCACCTGGCCATCGCGATCGTGCTGGGGGGCGGCGAACTTATCGGAGACCGAGCAGCTCCAGTTGCATGACGGGCCGCCGTTCGGGCCGACGGCCTCGGACTCCACCGCCCGCCGCACGCTGGCCGCGCTCGACGCGGCCACCCTGGTGAAGATCGCGAAGGTGCGGGCGCGGGTGCGTCGGCAGGTGTGGAGTCTGCTGCATTTGCGGCCCGGCGGCTTCCCGTGGCTGGCGGTGGCGGGCAAGCGGCTGACCGGCTGGATCGTCATCGACATCGACGCCACCATCATCACGGCGGCGTCCAAGAAGGCCGGGGCAGCAGTCACGTTCAAAAAGACCTTCGGGTTTCATCCGCTGGCCGCGTGGTGCGCGAACACAAGCGAGTCCCTGGCCATGATGCTGCGTCCCGGCAACGCCGGAGCAAACACGGTGACCGACCACATCCGCGTGCTCACCGACGCTATCGCCCAGATCCCCGGCTCCTCTTCGACCACCGCTACCTCTCCGAAGCCTCCATGGCCGAACTCCTCACCGCCAAACCGGCCGAGGACGACCACCAGCTTCCTCCACAGCAGGAACCGAATCAGCTCGGCCAGTGACTACATCACTCGGCGGGACACCATCACGAATGGTCGTGTCCCGCGACGTGGTGTAGGGGATCAAGCGCTACGCGTTCCGGTTCGAGATCCGTGGCGATCTCTGCGGAGACTGCAGCCCACGAAGTGTCCCGGCAAGGCAAGTTGGACATCCGATCGGGCATGGTCGGCGCCCCTGGCCTGCAAATTCCGGTGTCTTGATCCCGTACAACACGTGGCGGCAACACCGCTGCGTTAGACCGGCGGGCGGGTCGTCAAGGGGGCGAACATCAGGACGGGACCTCGGGTAAGTCCCTTGGTGTCGAGCCAGGGCGAGCAACCCGGAGGTCCCGTTGTTACCGAAGTCTGCCAGCGTCTCGTCGATACCGACAGGCCCGGACGTATACGCACCCGGCCATGTCGGTGAGCTGACCCAGATCATCGATCCCGTCCTCGTGGATGCGGTCATCGAGGAAACCGCCGCGAGGGAACAACGGCTGCGTCTGCTCCCGGCGCGGGTCGTGGGTACTTCGTCCTTGCCCTGGCCTTCTTCGAACGGTCCTCCTATCAGGGCGTCTGGGGCAAGCTCACCGTGGGCCTGGGCGATACCGTCGTGGCTCATCCGTGCGCGTCGTCTCTGTCGCGGGCCCGCCGCCGACTGGGCGTCGCACCCTTGCGTGCCCTGTTCACCGTTCTGGCCGGGCCGGTGGCCACCCCTGCCCAGACCTGCGCCTTCTACCGCGGGCGGCGCGTGGTCGCCATCGACGGCACCACGCTGAACGCCCCCGACGAGCCCGCTGTGACCTGGCGCTATCCCAAGCACATCGGTCCTGTGCGCGAGTTCGGCTACCCGATCGTGCGCCTGGTGGCCCTGGTCGAATGCGGCACCCGTGCCCTGATCGACGCGGTTTTCGGCCCGGACCGCACCGGGGAGATCTCATACGCCCACCGCCTGCTGGGCAGCCTGGACGGTTCGATGCTCCTGCTCGCCGACGCCTACTACGACGCCGTCGGCTTCCTGACCGCTGTCTCCGACACCGGCGCGGCCTTCCTGCTCCGGTCCACCCGCAAGCGCCGCCCGACCATCCGGCATCCTCTGCCGGACGGCTCCTACCGGACCTTCATCCAGTCCAACAACTACCGGGCAGGCCGTGGCTACGGGCAGCGCCTGGAGGTGAGGGTGATCGAGGCATGGGTGACCGTCACGCTCGCCGACGGGACCCGGCGCACCGAGCTGTGGCGTCTGCTCACCACGCTCCTGGACGCCGAGCGCCATCCCGCCATGGAGCTGATCGAGCTTTATCACCGGCGGTGGCAGGCGGAGACCTGCTACTTCTCGCTGAAGACCACCATCCTCGACGGGCGCATCCTGCGGTCCCGGACGGTCCCCGGCCTCGAGCAGGAGATCTATGCCCTGCTGACCGTCTACCAGGCCTTGGTCCGGATGGCCGGCGACCTCACCACCGCACACCCCGAACTGTCTCCTCGGCAGGTGAGCTTCACGATCCTGCTGCAGGCTGCCGCCGACCAGATCGTCGCCGGGAACGGCATCACCATCACCGAGCCGGTGACGCTGGTCGGCGCTATCGGCCATGTTGTCTTGGCGAACCTGGTCCCAGAGCAACGGCGGTGGCGGGTGAAGTCACGGATGCTGAAGAGGTACAGCAAGTACCCGTTCAACCGGACACGGCACCCCCGGAAGGCCCAGAAGTACACCCTCCACACCGAAGTGATCCCAGATGGATGGGTCCCTTGACATCAGCATCTCCCGCCAAAGGCAACGGTGTTGCACCCGGCGGGACGCCATCGTCGGTCGGCCAAGGCAACCGCTCCTCACCGTCGCGCGTACAGTCCACGCCGGCCTGTTCGCGCGGCGTTACCCCCGCTGTGGACACGCTGTCTGTCGGCCGACTGGCATGCGTCGTTACCCAGTGCACACGAGGACCGAAATCTGCCCCTCAGGGCGGCACTTCCACTGGCCGCTGAAGCCCCGACGGTCGAATCACCGCCCCTGCTGACGGCCTATCAGACGCTCCCAGATGCGCCTCGCGCTCCAGCCACCGTGGTCGGGCACGATCGGATGAGGCGCGGCAACGTCTGGGGCAACGTGGGTCGCCGACGGCTGCATGACCGGCGTGGAAGCAGGACTGGGCGCGCTCCGCGGGGCCTCATCGGGGAGCCTGTCCGCCCAAGCCGAGTCCTTCACCGGTTCGAAGCGCACCGGGAGCGCGGTCAGCGCGCGGTGGAAGGGGCCCGGCCGCCATTTCAGCTCTGCGACGGGTACGACGAGTTCCACATCGGGCAGCCTGTCCAGGAGCTTCTCGATGGCGACCGTGGCGATGAGCCGGGCCGAACCTTGCGCCGGACACGCGTGTGGACCCGCACTCCAGGCAAGGTGTGCGCGATTCCCGACACGATGGTTGGACGCCTGCGCGGGATCGTTGTTGGCGGCGGCCAGACTGATGATCACGGGATCACCCTGGCGCAGCCGGGTCCCCTCCAAGACGACATCGTGTACCGGGTAGTGCACGCAGTAGTTGGCCATCGGCGGGTCCTTCCACAGAACCTCGTCGAGAGCGTCCTCGATCGGCAGACTGCCACCGGACAGGCTGCCGGCGAACCGGTCGTCGGAGAGCAGCAGCCGAAGCACGTTTGCTATCAGGTTCTGCTCGGGCTCGGTGCCCGCCCCGAAGAGTACGGACAGCTCATGGACCATCTCCTCGTCGGTGAGTGCCACCGGATGGGCCATCATCCAGGAGATCACGTCGGGCCCAGGGGTCGCCCGCTTGAAAGCGATCAGTTCATTGAGGCACTGCAACGCCTCTCCGTGCGCGCACTTGGCATCGGCCCCTGCCTCGAAGATCGCGCGCATCGCCACGAACAGCCGCTCACCGTAGGCGGCGGGGCAGCCGATCATCCGGGTCAGTACAAGTAGCGGCAGCACCGCCGCGTAGTTGCTGAGCAGGTCCGCTTCACCAGCCTCCTGGAAGCTGTCGATGAGCGTGTCGGCTGTGGTCTCGACGTACGTACGCAGTGCGAGGGGATCGACCCGCTTCAGGCTGTCGTCCACCACGGCACGCCGTCTGCGGTGTTCCTCCCCCTCGGTGAACATGCAACTGGGCCGGTACTCCATCATCGGCATGACCGGGCTGTCCGGCCCGATGGTCCCCTCGGCCAGTGCACGCCACCGGCGGGGGTCCTTGCTGAAGGTCCCGGGGTCGCGCAGCACTCTGAGTGCGGTTTCGTAACCGATCACCATCGAGGCCTCCACACCGGGGGCGAGCTCGACCGGTACCACCGGTCCGAACCGGCGCAGTGCGGCATAGGTGCCGACGGGGTCGGCGGCGAACTCCGGTTTGTACAGCGGGGTCCGGGAACTGACGCCGGCGCCCGAGTGTGCTGGACAACCCGGTGGGGGTACCGCGCCGACGGCAGGGTCGGAAGTCATGCGCGCTCCTGGGGGATACGGGTCTGGAGGTATTCGACGAGTGTGATCAGAGCTTGGGTGGAGGACTTCGGATCACGGGCGTCACAACTGACGAGCGGTGTCTCAGGGAGCAGGTCAAGAGCATCGCGAAGCTCGGGTTCGGGATACCTCGGGGCGTTGTCGAAGGTGTTCACCGCCACGGCGTAGGGCAGTCCCTGCTCCTCCAGCCTTCCCATGACGTCGAAGGACTGCTCGAGGCGGCGCGTGTCGGCGAGCACCAGCGCCCCCAATGCTCCACGTGACATGTCGTTCCACAGGTGGATAAAACGCTGCTGTCCGGGTGCCCCGAACAGGTACATCACCAGGCGGTCGCTGAGCGTCAGGCGGCCGAAGTCCATGGCCACCGTGGTGGTGGTCTTCCCCTGAACTCCCGTGAGGTCGTCGATCAGGGCGCCGGCCTGGGTCATGACCTCCTCAGTTCTCAACGGTCTGATCTCGGAAAGGGTGTGGACGAAAGTAGTCTTGCCGACCGCGAAGTGCCCGACCACCAGAAGCTTCACCGAGATCCGCACCGTGTCCGGCAGATGACCATGGTCAGAGACGAGCGCGGAGACCATTGAGCACCTCCTGCAGTATCTCGGCCTCGGGGAGCCAAGCCGAGGGAATGGGGGAACGAGTCAGGATATGGCTGCTATCCACCAGGTCTCCGATGAGCACCTTGGTGACGCTGACCGGCAGACTCAGGAACGCGGCGATCTCTGCGACCGAGAGCGCACCTGCACGGCACAACTGCACGAGGCGGCGCTTCTCCGGACTCAGCGCACTCACGTTCTTGTCGGTGGCAATGACCAGCGTCACCAGATCGAGGGTGTTGCGCGTCGGATGGGCTCGGCCCTCGGTGACCACGTACGGCCGTACCAGGCCTTGTCTCTCACGCCTCAGCGGGGTCATGCAAGGCTGTCCATGCGCCGGGGGGGCGTGGTCAACTCCTTGCCGAGGCGGTCGACAAGTTTGTGCATGCGGAAGGTGACCGCCTCCATGTCTACCTTGTCGGAGGTGGAAACCGCCAGATACGCCCCGGGGCCGGCCGCAACGAGGAAGACGAAACCGTCGACGAACTCGATCAGGGTCTGCCGCCACGGTGTCTCGGATTGCCCACAGAACTCGGCGGTGCTGCGGCTGATCGACTGCAGACCTGACAGCGCCGCGGCCTGCCTGTCCGCCTCGTCCCGGCTGATGCCCTTGGAATGCGCGCGCAACATCCCGTCCGCAGAGAGCAGAATGGCATGACGCGCTTCGGGTACCTCCAGAGCGTCGTCGAGCATCCAGCCCAGCTTGTCGTTCATGATCTTGTTCATGCGTCACGTGTTCCTTCGGCGTCCGGGGTGAATCCGCGGCCGGATCGGGTGCCACGGGAGAAGGCCCCCAGGAGGGCAGCGGCGTCATTTGCGGAACGGACTTCCGCCGAGCCCTGCTCCGGCTGGGCGGCTGTGGAGGAGGGCGCGGCAACCGGCTGGCGACGGCGGCGCTTCGGCAGGTGGAGGGCCGATTCCGTGTGGAGAACCGGTTGCGTCTCAGCGAAGTCCTGCTCCGCCGTCCGCGATACGTCTGCTGATGCGTCCGTTCGGGTCTCGGTCTGGGCGCCCAGGGGGGTTAGTAGTGCACTCGGCAGGAACACGACCGCGCGTACTCCTCCGTAGGGGGACTGGGTATCCACGGAGACACTGAATCCGTAGCGGGCCGCGAGCAGACCGATCACCGCGAAACCGAACTGTGGCGGGTCGCCAAGTCTGCTGACGTCCACCTCCTGCTGCCCGGAAAGAAGGGCCTGCGCCCTCTCGATCTCCCGTCGGCGCAATCCCACTCCGGCGTCGTCGATCACCATCGAGACGCCGTTGTGCGCCGGTTGGAGGCTCACCTGGACCATGGTGTTGGGTTGGGAATGCCGTGCGGCGTTGTCCAGCAGTTCCGCAACGACCAGTACAGCGGGCTCCACAGCGCGGCTGACGACTGCGCTGTCCACCTGCTCGTAGACCTGAACGCGTCGATAGTCACGGATCCGGGACGTCGCGCCGCGCACCACGTCAACGAGCGGCGCGGCGGCTCGTTGCCGCCCCGGCCATGAGCCGCAGAGGACCGAGATGGCCTGCGCTCGACGACTGAACTGCGCGTTCATGTGGTCGATTCCCAGCAGATCATGGAGCACCTGCGGATCGTCGTGGGTCTCCTGCATTTCCGAGATCGCCAGTTGCTGCTCGTTGGCAAGACCCTGGAGCACGCGCATCGACGCCTTCAGCGCCGCCGTCGCTGCCTGGGTGGCACGCCTTTGCGTCGATTCTTCGGACCGAACAACCATGTCCGCCACCTGCTCGACGCTCCGCGCGAACGGTGTGGCGGTGAGCTGCGGGTGCAGGAGACCGGGCACCGACTCGGAGCGGTCGGACAACTCCAAAATCGCGGGAAGTCGTACCGCGGTCAGGTGCCCCATCTCCTCGTCTCGGGCGAGCAGTCCGGCTTCGAGGGCGGAACACCGCGCTTTCAGCGCGGCAGCCCCCCGGTGCCGGCGCGCCAGCAGGAACAGGGACACGACCGCGGCGACAGCCGGGATCCAGAATGCCGCCTCTGGTATGTCTGATGTCATTGATTCCTCGTGACAGCTCATCGGACGGGTCGCGGACGTGGCCGTTGGGGGAAGACCAATCCATCACCTTGCGGTAGGAGTCGTCGCGCCGGGCCACTGGGGGGCGGAAGCTCGCTCCATGGCGATCGGGCCGATACCGACGTGCTCCTGACGGGCGCCAGCAGGTGCAAAGTTATCCGTGAGAGCGGGCAGTTGTCAGCCTCGCCAGGGGGCTGACGGGGCAGACTTCAGTGATCGAAAAGGCAGCAGCACCTCATTCCTTCCTACCTGGGCGGCGGGTTGAGCCCCGCGCCCGCGGGGATCAGCAGTCAAGGGGGAGCGGGCGAGCTCGCTGATCCGCTGGGGTGACGCCTGTTGGCGGCCCAGGTCGGTGACGGTCAGCGCGCGCACCGCACGGGTCTCCCGGCGCCCGTGGCCGGTGCCGCGCTGATAGTGCCGGCGCGGCGACCTTGGTCCGGGGCAGAGACCGCAGCCGGGCGAACAGACGGACTGGTTGGTCTTGACTGAGGCTGATCCTTTGGAGTGGACACCCTGACAATGGGTCTCGAAGGTCCAGGAATGGATGTCCAGGTAGGACGTCAGTCTCCGATCCCGGGAAATCCCGGAAGGGACGCCGTCGCGTTGTACCGAGCCGGCGGTGGCAGGCGCACGTACGCGGCGGTGGCCGCGGAGCTCGGGATCACCAGGAGACGCTGCGCACGCGGGTCCGCAAGGACACC
This sequence comes from Streptomyces sp. NBC_00271, assembly GCF_036178845.1. Lineage (NCBI taxonomy): Bacteria > Bacillati > Actinomycetota > Actinomycetes > Kitasatosporales > Streptomycetaceae > Streptomyces > Streptomyces sp. NBC_00271. Next base: position 154,506 of record NZ_CP108071.1, read on the forward strand.
GCCCAGCACACGTCCGAGCACCGCGTGGACGGGGCCGGCCGGGGTCCCGCTGAGGAGCCGGCTCGGCTGCGGGCGGAGAACGCCCAGCTACTCAAGGCGGAGAAGGAGTGGCAGCTGAAGCGTGAGATCCTGCGCCGGGCGGCTGCGTATGTCGCTCGGGAGGTGAAGTGAAGACCCGCCGCTGAGACTTCCTCTCTGACAACTACTCCGGCTTCGGCGTCCAGCGGCTGTGCCGGGTCCTCGGGGTGTCCCGCTCCGGCTTCTACCGGCACCAGGCAACTGCCAAGGCTCGCCGCCGAGCGCCAGGCGGCCGACAATCGGGCGGTCGGGGAGATCCGCGCTGTCCACGCCGAACACCACGGCGCCTACCGCGCCCCGCACGTGCATGCCGAACGCCGGTCGCACGGGCGGAAGATCTCGGAGTCGTGGCCGAAGTGGGCGACGGCGTGACCAGCCTCGCCGTGCCGACGTGGCCGCCGCCCACAGGGCACGCGGGTGTTCTTCGTCGTCGGTCCGCACCGTGGCGACCTGCGGGCCGTCACCGGAATGATCGACGACGGACGGCTCACGGACGCGATGGACCGAATTGTCCCGCTGCCTGAGACGCGTATCGCCTACGAGGCACTCCGCACGGAGCACCGACGTGGCAATGTCGTTGTCTATGTCGACGGGGGCAATGGCGACTGACCGCTTCGCGGGTGCTCGTAGCCGCTCAGCCGTGGTGTGGCCGCCGTCCAAACGGCGGCCACACCACGGCTCGAACGGCTGCCCCGTCCTGCCTCGCTGCACGCTGAGCGCGTTTTCGCCTATGCGCGGTGACGCAGTCAGTTGACTCAAGAGAATTCCGCCCGGTGTTTTCTACGGTCACTACATGAAAAACTTCATACGCCCGTGGCGTATCGCCCTCACCATGCTGATGGCCACAGCGCTCATCGCAGCGACGACCTCCCTCATCACAACCTCCACCGCAGCCGCCTCCCCGGAGACGGCAGGGGCGCGGCCGCCGGCCGGATTTGCCGAACACATCGCCCACGTCAACGGCATCAACGTGGACTACGTCCGCGGCGGTCATGGACCCACCCTCGTCCTCCTGCACGGCTATCCGGAGACGTGGTACGAGTGGAAAGCGGTCATGCCCGCCCTCGCCAAGCACTACACCGTCATCGCACCCGACCTGCGCGGCGCCGGCAGATCCAGCGCGCCTCGCGACGGCTACGACAAGAAGACGATGGCCGAGGACCTGCACGCACTGCTGGTCCGACTCGGTCTTACCCGGCACATCAACCTGGTGGGCCACGACATCGGCACCATGGTGGCCTACTCCTACGCCGCCCAGCACCGTAACCAGGTCGCCAAGTTGGTACTCACCGAGGCACCGATACCGGACCAGAGCGTCTACAACTTCCCCGCACTCACCCCCGCAGGGCCCGGCTTCTGGAACTTCGGATTCTTCAACGTCACCAACGGCCTTCCCGAAGCGATGGTCAAGGGGCGCGAGCAGACGTGGATCGACCGGTTCGTGGCCATGCTCGCCGTTCACAAGGACCGTGCCACCGAGCCCGCCGCCGTGCGGGAGTACGCCCTACGGCTGAGTGACAGCGCCCACCTGCGGGCGAGCTTCGAGTGGTTCCGGGCGCTCAACCAGGACGTCGCCGACAACAAGACGTACGCCAAGAAGCCGCTGGAGATGCCGGTGCTGGCCCTGGGAGCCGAGAGCAGTCTCGGAACGAACGTTCCCGACCAGGTCCGGAAGTATGCCCGGAATATCCAGGGTGGCGTGGTCGCCGACTCCGGCCACTGGATCTTCGAGGAGCAGCCACAGGAGATGACGCGGCTGCTGCTGAACTTCCTCGCCAAGGCCTGAACACACACGCACCCGAGACCGGAGGCCGACACCATGAACCGAGTTCCCGACGAAGCCCTGATCCTGGTTCCCGGCGGCACCCTCGTCACCAGCACCCCCGAAGACGGCCGGGCTCTGGCCATCGCGATAGCCCGCAACACCGTGCACACCATCCAGCCCGACCTTGACGTACTCAAGGCCGGACGGCCCGGGTACGCCGGTGGCCCCGACGGGCTGATCGCAGCTGCCCAGGTCGTAGCACTGGAGTTCGCCACGATCGCGGCAGCCAACGGCTACTGGCGTTGACCCGTTGGCCGTTCGGCGTCGGCGGCGGCCGCCGACGCCGAACGGCCGAACTCGCCAGGCGCATCGCCGACTACCTCTGGAATACTGCTGCTGGCACACTTGCCCGAGGAACTGGCCGAAAGGCGGAGATCATGGCGCCTGGTTCATTGCTGCCGGAAGACGGGCACGGCCCGGGCAGCCAATACACCACGGATTCGGTGCCAGTCGGCCAGAGGCCCGCGTACTGGCGCGAAGCCCTGTCCCGGACTTTCTCCGCCGTCGACATCGTCCTCCCCGACAATGTGTACTCGGGCACCATCCGTACTTCCCAGCTGGGGAGTCTGCGGGTCGCCACAGTGGAATGCGATGGTCTGTACTGCGTACGCAACTCGCGCCTGATTTCCCAGGGCAACAGCGAGGACGTGATCGTACGACTCCAGGGCAGGGGCGTCGCCCGACTCGAGCAGGGCGCCCGCGAGGTCTACCTGCATCCGGGCGAGATCGTCCTGTACGACATGACACGCCCCCACCGAATGGACTTCCCCGAGCCCCAACAGACGAAATCCCTCGTCCTCCCGCGGCGACTCCTGGGGCTGGAGGAGTCCGACCTGCAACGGCTCACGGCGATACCCATCCGCCCCGACACAGCCCTGGGCGCGCTGCTGTCACCCTTTCTTTCCAGGCTCGTGGACACGGCGCAAACGTACCCGTCCCATATCGGTGAACTGCTGGCCCGTAACGCCGTGGACCTTCTCACGGCCCTGGCCGATGAACGCCTGGGCCGACGGACGGGCGAGACACCCGGTGCCGACCGGGCATTGCTCGTGCGGATCCAGGCGTACATCGGCCGACACCTCGCCGATCCGGACCTGACCCCGAAGGCCATAGCCCGAACCCACCACATCTCGGAGCGCTACCTGCACAAGCTCTTCGAGCAGACTGACGTCACCGTGGGCCGGTGGATTCAGCGCCGCAGGGTGGAGGAGTGCCGGCGTGAACTTGCCCATCCGGAAGCGGCCGGCCACACCGTGGCCGCCCTGGCACGCCGATGGGGTTTCACCAGCGCCGCCCACTTCAGCCGGGTGTTCCGAGCTGTGTACGGGATGTCCCCCAGGGAGTGGCGGGACGCGGGCAGCATGTGCGGGGTATCGAAGACACGGTCTGAGCCGCTCGATCCGGGCTTGCACCTTGCCCGTCCTGGGGCCGAGTTCTGACATGCCGGTTCATTCACCGAAGGTCGTTCCGTTGCAGAGATGAAGACTCCCGAACTGGCCGTGCCGTTCGGGGGCGCGGGACTGTCAGGGGTGGATTGCGAAGGGGCCGAGCAGCCCGGCGTCGATCCGAAGAGACTCCACCAGCGCGAAGGCGTTGTCGACCGTGAAGACGTCCGCGGCGGCCAGGACGCCTGTGCCGTCACCGGCGCCGCCGCCTGCTCCGCCGCGGCCTGCAGGTAGGTCTTGAAGATCGCCCACGAGTTGCCGGTAGGCCCGTACTGGCGAAGAACGGTGTGGGGTCCAGGGTGGCGATGGTGTCGCGGGCGCTGGCCTGCAGGTCCATGACGTACTACTGCTGGGTCTCGCCGTCGGCGCGGCGGCCGAGATGGCCGAGGTGACCGCCGACCAGCGTCCGCCATGGGTAACTCATCGCAATGTAGTGGGCACGGATCCAGCCCGGTATGTCCTGGGAGACCGCAAGGTTCTTGAAAGGCGCCCAGCCCGGATAGATCACGTCGACGAGCATGAGCGTCTTCTGGCGTAGGGCGTAGACGAAGATGTTGTCGGGAGCGTGGTTCGGTCCGTGATGGGCCAGCTCCAGCCGCTCCTCTCCGACATGCAGGACCATCCGGTCGTCGAAAGTGGTCGTGGGAGCGGGCCGATTGGGGTCACCAGCGCGCCGCAGCAGGCGACGGGTCTCGGTGTGGCCGATGCGCTCGACGTTCTTGCCCCACAGCGAGGCGGCCCCGATGTGGTCGGCGTGCGAGTGGGAGTAGATCAGGTGGGTCACCTGGCCGGGGGTGCCGGTGACGCGAGTGACGTCGTCGATGGCGCGTAGGAGGTTGCGGCCGATGGTCGGCGGCGCGTCCACCAGCACGACGCCTTCCCGGGTGGCGAGGAACATCGCCTGGTAATAGCCGTCGGTCACCGAGGAGAGGTTGCCTTCGACGCGGCCGACGAAATAGCCGTCCGCGTTGAGCGCGGGACCGACCGAGGCCGCGGGCACCGGCCCGTAGTCGGGCAAACCGTTCCAGGAAGGATCGTCCCGACCAGCGACGCGGCTGGAACGGATGCGACCATGGCCGCTCGTTTGAGGAAGATCCGGCGGTCGGCGTGGTTCTGTCCCTGCTGCTGCGCGGTCACGTCATCAACCTCTCTGTGAAGTCACTACTCGGGGTGGTTGTCATTCGTGATCCTGTCGGACCGCGGTGGATTGCGCACCGGGGGCTGGACCTGCGGCAGACGGCGCGTCTCGCCACGGCTCCCGCTTCGCGTGCAGGTGTTCGAAGGAGGCGTCCCAGTCGATCGATCGGCCCTCGGTTCCGGCGGGGACCACGGCGGAAGTGCCCGCCAGCCAGTCATGAACCGGAGCGACGTCAGTCTCGAGCAGCACTCCGCCGTCCCGACCCTTCAGACCGATGTGCAACGTCTCCCGCCGGTGGTACGGACACGGCGGCTCGAACCAAATGTCTCCCTCACCGCTCGGACGCAGCAGACCCTCGGCAAGCAGGTCCCGGGAGAAGACCCAGGTCGTGGTGCAGGCCATCGTGGCGAAGTCGACGGAGACCGCGAACGCGAATGCCGGGTCGTAGCGGAAACGGGCGCGGACGGGCAGCGTCGACGGCGGGGAACCACGCTGCCGCAGGGTCAGATACAGATCCGGTTGGCGTCGAAACGATGAGGACCGATCCTCGTCGCGGGGTCGGCGGCTGCCCATGATGCGTTCCTCCTGAAGTCCGCAGGTCATCCGGCTCTCGTGTCACATCAGATTCGGACATCACGCGCGTACACGCATCAGTCGAACGACTGCGACAGTGACACACTCAGTGGCGAGACCCGACAACACGGTCACCTACACGGCCCGCCGCGTCGCGCACAGCGGCGCGGGCTCAGCGCGTCCGAGAACGGTCGGGCAACGACCGCCGCGTCTCGCTGGTACGGCGTCGAACCCATCTCGGCTCATTGCGGCCGTGGCACTGCCGGATCCTTCGCAATCGGTCAGGGGCCGGGGTCGGGCCGGCTCACACCGCTTCCAACCGGTCCGCGAGCTGGACCCTGGAGGTGATGGCGAGTTTCGGAAAGATCCGGTACAGGTGCGACCCGATCGTCCTGGGGGAGAGATAGAGCCTTCTGCCGATCTCCCGGTTGGACAGTCCCTCGGCGGCCAGGCGCGCGATCTGCAGTTCCTGTGTCGAGAGCAGATTGAGCGCCGAGGGCTCTTCCACGGAGGTCCGCTCTCCGGCCGCACGCAGCTCTGCCCGTGCCTGACCGGCCCATGACTGTGCACCGATCAGATCGAACCTCATCAGCGCCGACCGCAGCGGCACACGCGATTCCGCCACCCGCCGGTGCCTTCGCAGCCAGCATCCGTAGGCGAGTTGAAGGCGGGCCTGTGGCCATGGCCAATCGGTCAGCCCCTGGCTGAGCGCCGCAACGAACAGGGCCTCGGCCTGATCGTCCGGCGCGAGAACCGCCCTGGCGTAGGAAAGCTGCACGCGCAGCGTCGTCGACGCAGTTCTGGAGGTCAGCTCCTCCAACTCGGCGATCACCGAGCGTGCCTCGTGAACGCGGTCGGCGCGCACGGCCGCCTCGGCGAAATCCATTACGCCATGGAAGGAAGCGGTGCTGTGGTGGCACGGGTCCTGAGTGTCAAACATACGCCGCAGACCCTCGTAGGCCCGGACGTACTCCCCCGCGGCCAACCAGCCGGTGCCGCGGGCGCGCTGCACGACCGACAGCACGCAGTTCAGCCCTCGGGCCCTGGCGGTCTCTTCAGCCTCATCGGCGAGTTGCTGTGCTGTTGCGTTGTCGCCGCGCAGTGCGGCAGTGACCGCCCGGTACGCCAGCGTCCCGCTGTTCCAGATCAGTTGGCCCGTCTCGTGCGCGAGGCGGCCGCCCTCGGCGGCGGCTGCCTCAGCCCGTTCCCAATCCCCCAGTTCGACGCGGCTCACCTGACCCATGTTGAGCACATGGGAAAGGAGACCGAGGCGGCCTTGTTCGCGCAGCTTCGCCTCCGCCCGGTCGAGGAACTCCAGGCTGGCCACCGGTGAGCCGATGGCCATGGCAGCCATGCCCAGCAGCCTCATCGCGGCGGGGTCCGTGACGGAGTCCACGGCGACCCGCGAGAGCAGCTCGGTGACACGAACCGACCGCAGGACGGTCTCCGCGAGACCGAGCGTCGCGACGTACCGCGGATCGTCCTCGACATCCTCCAGCCGTTCAGCGACGGCCACGACCTGGGCACGTGCGACTGGACCGGTGTCGGCCCACCAGCAGCGCAAGGCTGCCCCCAGCAGCAGATTGAGCGCCAGGTCCTTGTCGCCGGCCTGTGCGGAGCGCTGCGCGGTGTCGCACAGCTCGAACACCCTCGTGGCGTCGCCGGGCACCCCGTCGTGGAAGATCTCGCCAAACAACTCCATCCGCGCCCGGTCCAGTTCGGACAGGGCATTGGCTCCGGCCAGGGCCAGCAGTTGATCGACCATGTCGGCACGGCCGAGACCGAACGCGTGCTCCGCCGCGAGCAGGAGGCGACGTCCACGCGTTCCGGAATCACTGGTCAACTGCGCCGACCGCTCGAGTGCCGAGATCGCGGCGGCCACCGAGCCGCGCCGGATGCTCACGACGTGATGGGCCTCCAGTTCGTCGGCCACCTCGTCGTCCGGACCCACGATCGCCTGGGCGCGGTGCCAGGTGCGGCGGTACGGCTGATCGACAAGCACCTCGGCGAGCGCGGCGTTGGCGTCCAGGCGACGTCGTACCGACTCCGTCTGGAGAACACCGGAGCGGACAAGTGGGTGCCGGAAGAAGAGATTCACCTCGTCGAAGCGGATCAGCCCCGCCGCCGCGGCGGCGTCGAGTACATCAACGGTCACCGCGTGTCCCGACAGCACCGAGGCCGCAGCGAGGATTTCCGACACCGCGTTCTCGTCGGCGACGGAGGCGATGAGCAGGGCGTCACGGGTCGGGGAGGGCAGCTCCATGATCCGTCCGCCGAAAGCTTTCTCCAGCCGGGCGCTGAGCGGCACGTAGGTGGGAAGGGACTCGACAACGGGATTGCGCGCCAAGCGCCATCCTGCGGGGAGTTCGACGAGCGCGAGCGGGTTTCCGTTCGCCTGCCGCAGGATGCTCATCCGATCGGCCGCGCTCAGATCTGCCGCGGTGACCTTGAGGATCTCGAGGGAGGTTTGATCGTCCAGGCCGCCCAGGAGCAACTCGGGAAGCCGCGCGGCGACGAGCGGTCCGGTGTGCCCGTCACGTATCCCCGCGACGATGACGATCGGGTCGCTGCCGATCCGCCGGGCCAAGAAAGCCAGTGCCTCATGGCTCGGCCGGTCCAGCCACTGGACGTCGTCGACCAGTATGGCCAGCGGCCGGCGGGCCGACGTCTCCGTCAGCAGATTCAGCGCGGCCAGCGCGATGAGGAAGGGCTCGGGGGACGGCGCGTCCTCGGCACCGAACGCCGACGACAGCACCCGCCGCTGCAACGCGGGCAGCTTCTCCGCATCGTCGAGGAGAGGACTGAGCAGCTGGTGGAGGCCGGCGAACGGCATCCGTGCCTCCGCCTCCGTCCCTGTGGCCCGCAGGACGTGGTGCCCGGCGCGGCGGGCGTGGTCGGCCACGGCGTCCAGCAGGGTCGACTTGCCGATGCCGGCCTCGCCGCGGACGACGATCGCCCCGCCTCGTTCCTCGGCCTGGTCGATGACGTCGGACAGTGCTCTCAACTCTGTATGACGCCCGAAGACTTCCATCGCCATCATCACGCCGCCTCTCTTGCTGGGCAGTCGCTCGGCGGTCCCGGCGCGGAGCGCCGTCGGCGTCTTCGCCGGCTTCCCCCATGGCCGCGGAGCCCCTGGATCCCGTCTGCCATGCTCGCGCGGCAGTCCTTACCGTCCAACAGGTGAGCCGGGTCGTCCCGGCTGCCGGCCATGGGTTCCAGGCCCGCAGGCGAACACGACGGCGCCCCTGTGATGCGTGGTTCGGGAGCCCCCGTCGGGCTCTCACGAAGACATTAAGAGCCCGGCGTCCGTATGATCTGGCTGTGTACGCACAGGCCTTGCCTGAGGCTGCACACACCGGGACCTCCGCTCCGACCCGAGAAGATCACCGGCCCGTCCCGGCCGGGCCGCAGACACCGGACGGTACGGGGTGTCCGCGGCTGTGGTGGCCGTGGTGGCTTCTGGAGGACCGTTGGGAATCATTCTTGACACAGCAGACATATCGCCTCGTGACCGGTTGGAAGCTGTCAGCGTGGCCATGACGCACGCGGCGGTTCCCTGCCATGTGATCCATGAGAAGCGCGGCCTCGAAATCAGCACCCGTATGGAGCTGTGGCAGCTCGGCAACGTGAAAATCTTCTCCACCTGGTCGTCCGGCCTGCGGTTGCTCCGTACGCCCAAGCAGGCCAGACAGGACGCCGCACCTGTGGTGGCGCTCTCCGTCCAGAGGCTCGCCGACGCCCGTCAGGAACAGTTGGCATGCGAGCGTGTCGTCCCGCCCGGCGACATGCTGGTGATGGATCTGTCCGCGCCCTACGACTACGCCTGGTCGGGGCAGGGAGCGGTGAGCTGCATCCAGGTCCCCATCGATGACCTCGGCCTTCCGGTGGACGTCGTCCGACGTGCCGCCCGGCAACTGCCGAGCAGTCCCCTGTACCGCCTGGTCACCGAACACATCAGCCATCTCACGCAGGACGCCGCGCGGCTCAGCGAGCACCCGGCTGCAGCGACCCTGGGCGCCACGAGCACGGAACTGGCCATGGCGCTGCTGGCCTCCGCCGCGCAGGATGAGCTGCACTCCCGCCCGGTGCTCGCTGAAACCCTGCTCACACGGATACGCGCCTACGTACGGTGCCACCTCGCCAATCCGGAACTGGGACCCCACACCATCGCTGCCGCGCACAACATCTCCGTGCGTTACCTGTACAAGATCTGTTCCCAGGCCGATTTCAGTCTCGAACAGTGGATCATTGGCCAACGGCTCCATGGCGCACAGGAGGAACTGGCCCGGCCGGGCGGCCACCAACGATCCGTCACCGTGATCGCCAGGCAGTGGGGATTCCGCGATCCCACCCACTTCAGCCGCCGGTTCCGGGCGGAATACGGGTTGTCACCAAGCGAATTCAGACGCGCAGCCGCAGAACCGGACCCAAGTCGTTAGGCGCCGAGGCCAACCGGAAAGGCCCGTCCGCCCGTCGGGAATTCAGTCACATCACGCAAGCGGTTTCACCGGCCGGATGCCTAGCGTGGGCGTCGATCGACCGATGCGGCCGCCGGCCGCCGGCCCCGAAGGAGTCATGCCATGAACCATTCCGATGCGGCAGAGACGCGGGCTGGGGAAACCAGCGGCTCTCCAGCCAGTTCAGTGATGGGCTGGTGGAAGAGGGCGCATTGCCGGGGTTCCGACGTCGACAACTTCTTCCCGCTTCCCAACGACCGGCCGGCCGTTGAACGCGCGCTCGAGATGTGCTGTCGATGCCCAGTGCGGAATCCATGCCGCCGGTACGCCATCAGTCATTCCGAACGGTACGGAATATGGGGTGGTCTGACGGAGGCGACGCGCGAAGCACTCATGCGCAGGACGCCAGTACCTCGAGTGCCGAGGTGAGGCTGACGAGCCCGACAGCACCACTGGCGGTTCCCTGCCCTGGGCAGGTTGTCGCCGAGCTGAAGCCGGTCGGGCCCGACAGTTGGGCCTCGGTCGCGGTCGGATGACCGAAGCGGGTCTGTCGGGAGGCAGGGAGGCTGAACCAACTCTCCTCCCACAGCCGATCAGAGCGGGCCCTGGTGCTGCTGAACGCGGCACAGATCCACGTTCGACCGGATCGGCTCGGCCCCCTACGAGGCCAGACTGGAAATGAGGGCGGCCGGAGCGCCGCCCACCTGGCCCGCACCGGTCGAACAGCGCCGCGTAGAGGGCAGGGAACGGCAGATCGGCGCACTCGTCGCCCGCGGACTTCTGGACACGAGCTCGCGTACCGGCTCTACCCTCCCGTAGGCGTGGTGACGTTGTACCGGCAGAAGCTTCTGGTGGAGCGACGCCTCAAGGTCCGTCCCACTCGGCCGACCCCTCCGCCCCAGGGGCGGGATGACTGAAACAACCTGTTGGGAAGACTGCGTTCCCTGCCGTCCCCGGTGCAGCGGAGAGGCGGTTCTCCCTGGTCACTCGGGGAAATCGGGACGGGCCGACGGCAGTCGGACCACGGGCAGTCAGATGACTCAAGCGAGCAACGTGACCCGCCCGAAAGCATGCGGGCATAGCGACATCCCATGGAATCCGCCCGACGAAGGGACCCCCTGCCATGCCCGCCAATGCCGTACCCGTCGTCTTCATCCACGGCCTCTGGCTGCACACCTCCTCCTGGGCGCCCTGGCAGGAGCTGTTCGAGGTGGCGGGCTACCGCCCGATCGCGCCCGGCTGGCCCGGCGTGGCCCGATCCGTCGAGGAGGCCCGCGCCGATGCGAAGAGCATCGCCGACCGGGGCATCGATGACGTGGTGGAACACTACGCGGGCATCATCGCCGAACTGCCGCAGCCGCCCATCGTGATCGGCCACTCCTTCGGAGGCATGATCGCCGAGAAGCTGCTCGGCCAGAACCTCGGCGCCGCCGCGATCGCCATCGACGCGGCACAGATCAAGGGCGTGCTCCCGCTGCCACTGTCGGCGCTGCGCGCGACCTTCCCTGTGTTCGGCAATCCGGCCAACAAGCACCGGGCGGTCTCACTGACCGCCGAGCAGTTCCGGTTCGCCTTTGGCAACGCGGTCAGCGCCGAGGAGTCCGACGAGCTGTACGAACGCTGGACCATCCCCGCACCGGGTAAGCCCCTCTTCGAGGCGGCCGCTGCCAACTTCTCCCCGCACTCAGCCGCGAAGGTCGACACCGACAACAACGACCGCGGGCCACTGCTGCTGATCATGGGCGGCCAGGACCACACCGTCCCGGAGGCCATCACCAAATCCACGCTCAGGCAGTACCGCCACTCCACGGCTGTGACCGACCTCGTCGAATTCCCGGACCGCGGCCACTCGCTCACCATCGACAGCGGCTGGCGCGCGGTCGCCGACACCTGCCTCGACTGGCTTTCCCAGCAAGGTCTGTAGCGGATGTCCGCCGCCGAGAACTGTCCGCCGAGGAGGAGCTGAACCGTCTATCGCCCGCGGTCAGCTGACCGCGGGCTCCCCCGGGAGTCCCGGGCTCGCCGACGAGATCTTCGCTGATGACTTCCGCGGCGACCCTGTGGACCAGCGCGTCAACCTCGAGCCGGCCCTGCCATCAAGCAGCGCCGTTGTCGGCGTGGGCCCGGTCCCGCACAGTGCGACCGCGCAAGGAGGAAACATCACATGTCCGACACCCCTACCCCCTACACAGGTTTCGACCGGATGCCGCTGGCCGGCGAGTGGCGCCACGGCAGCTCCGGCTCCGTGCTCACCGACAGCAACCCCTACAGCGGCGAGGTCCTCGCCGAGATCCCGCTGGCCGGGAGCACGGACGTGGACCTGGCCTACCGCGCGGCGCGCGAGGCGCAGCGCGAGTGGGCGCAGACCGGCCCCGAGGGGCGCGCGGCGGTCTTCGAACGGGCCGCCGGCATCATCATGAAGCGGGCGGACGAGTTCGCCGACTGGCTGACTCGCGAGATCGGCGCCACCCGTGACCGTGCCGGTGTGGAGGTCGCCATCACCGCCGCGGTCACGGCCGCGGCGGCCGGCCACACCGCCGAGGTCGTGGACACGGTCGGAACGGATGTCCCCGACAAGGAGAACCGCGTCTACCGCAAACCCGCCGGGGTGGTCACCGTCATCAGTCCGTGGAACTTCCCGATGTACCTGTCCAATCGCTCCGTGGCCCCCGCGCTCGCGCTGGGTAACGCCGTCGTGCTGAAGCCGGCCGAGGACTCACCGGTCACCGGCGGCCTGCTGCTCGCCAAGGTGTACGAGGAAGCCGGACTGCCCACAGGTCTGCTCAGCGTCGTCGTCGGCCGGGGCCGGGACGTGGGCGATCATCTCGTGCAGCACGAGATCCCCCGGGTGATCTCCTTCACCGGCTCCACCTCAGTGGGCCGGGGCATCGCCCCCAAGGCGGGCCTGAAAAAGCTCGCGTTGGAGCTGGGCGGCAACGGACCGCTGGTGGTGCTGAACGACGCCGACCTCGAACGGGCCGTCGAATGCGCGGTGTTCGGCAGCTACTACCACCAGGGCCAGATCTGCATGGCGACCAACCGCGTCATCGTCGACGCTTCCGTCTACTACGAGTTCGTGGACCGGTTCGTCGAACGCGCCCGCGCACTGCGCACCGGCGACCCTCGGGAGGCATCCACCCAGATCGGCCCCGTCATCAGCCGCAGGCAGTTGAACGGCATCCAGGAGAAGGTGGTGGAATCCGTGGCCGGCGGAGCCAAGGTGTTGCTCGCTGGCGAACCGACCGGCCCGACCGGCCTCGTTCTGCCGCCCCACGTACTGCTCGGCGACAACTACGTGACCACGGCCGCCGAGGAGGTCTTCGGCCCCGTCGCCACCCTCATCCGCGCCCATGACGAGGCTGACGCCCTGCGGATCGCCAATGACACCATGTACGGCCTCTCCAGCGGCGTCTTCACCCGTGACGTGGAACGCGGCCTACGTTTCGCCCAGCAGGTGGAGGCCGGCATGACGCACATCAACGACACCACCGTGCACGACGACGTCCACGCGGCCTTCGGGGGCGAGAAGGCTTCCGGCATCGGCCGGTTCGGCGGCAAGTGGGTCGCCGATGACTTCACCACGCACCACTGGATCAGCATCCAGCACAAGCCGCGTCCACTGGTGTTCTGAGGAAGCGTCGGCGGTGACCTGAAGGGGTCGGACCGGGCCAGGACCGCGGTGGGGCTCAGCAGGCCCACTGCCGTCCTGGCCCGGCCCGCTTTGGCGGGGTACGGGCGCACAACCCATTCGGTGAGGAAATGGGGTCCGGTTCTCGCCACGGGGAGAACCGGTGCCTGAGCTCAGCCCCAAAGCGGACGAACTCCCGCCTGCTCCCGTTGGCCGCAGACGTCAGCCGTGGTGTCCTGGACCCCGCTCCGAGGTCCCGGCTTCGAGAGCTCAGTGGCGACTGCCCCCGCGGCCGCTCCGGCACCAGGTGGCGGCGGAGGACCACGGAGAGCTTCGGCTGCGCCACGGCGTCAGGCTGCTCGCTGTGGCCGTAGGGCCTTGCGGCGGGGCCGGAGTACCTCGCGCTCTTCTTCGGTCAGTCCGCCCCAGAGGCCGTACTCCTCCCCGCTGCGCAGGGCCGTGCGGACGCAGGCCTCCTTGACGGGGCAGCGCGCGCAGATCGCCCGGGCCCTCTCCTCCCGGGCGCGGCGCCGAAGGCCGCGCTCGCGTGTTGGGGAGAAGAAGACCGAGCTGTCCATGCCTCGGCACAGGGCGTGGCGCTGCCAGTCCCAGTAATCAACGAACGGGCGGTGTCGGGGGATCATGCTGCTTACTCCTTGTCTTCCGGACTGCGCGGTCACGACTCCGGGGCGTGAACCGACAGATCCGGAGCCTGCTGGTTGTGCTGGGTCGGCGTGGTAACGGCGCGGACCTCATCCGGAGTCAGATAGCCCCCGGTGTGTTCCATTTCCCGAATGGTGGCGGGCTGCCGGGCGAGGAACCCGGTGCGGACGAAGTCGTCACCCGCCACCGCGTGCAGGGCCCAGTTGGTGGCGACCCGGGCCCTGGCCACGAAGGTGGGCAGCGCCAGCAGGTGGTAGCCACGCGCCACCACCTGCGCCGGGAACCCGCTGAGTGGTATACCGAGCGGCCGGGACACCGACCCGAAGCCGCCCAGGTCCACGACCAGGCCCAGATCTCGGTGCCGATAGGAGTGCGGTCGCTGTCCGCGCACCCGCGCGGCGACGTTGGTGCCGGCGGTCCTGCCCTGACGCAGCGCGTGCTGCGCGGTGGGCGGGCAGATCGCGTCACCGCCGGTGGCCAGGTCGGGCACGGCGGCGGCGTCGCCGAGAGCGAACACGCCGTCAAGTCCCGGCACGGTCAGATCCGGTGTGACCGCGAGCCGTCCGCGCACGGTCTGCGCCTCCATGGAGGAAATCAGCGGGCTGGCAGCGACGCCTGCGGTCCACAGCAGCGTATGTGTGGACATCCGCCGACCGTCGGTGAGTACGACACTGTCGGGACCGGCCGAGGCGACGCTGACGCCGAGCGCAACGTTCATTCCGCGGCGTCGCAGCAGCTCCAGCGCCTTGTCGCCCAGGTAGTCGCCCAGTTCTGGCATCAGCCGCGGAGCGATGTCGACGAGGTGCCACTCGATCATCTGCGGATGCAGCCTGGGGTAACGGCGCGCCGTGGCAAGGGTGAGTCGCTGCAGATACGCGGCCGTCTCGGTGCCGGCGTAGCCGCCGCCCACGACGACGAAGCGCAGCCGGGCTTCCCGCTCGCGCGGGTCCTCGCTGGCATCCGCCAGGTCGAGTTGGGAGATGACGTGGTCGCGCATGGCGACTGCCTCTGCAAGGGTCTTCATGCCGTGGGCGTGCTCGGGCACGCCCGGGATGTCGAAGGAACGGGTGACGCTGCCGCTGGCCAGCACAATGAGGTCGTACCGTTCGTGCACCTCCTGGTCGGTGATCAGCCGCACCACGCACACCTTGGCCTCGGGATCGACACCGAGCGCGGCACCAGGGATGATCCGGGTCCGGTGCAGCGATCTGCGCAGCGAGACGGCCACCGACTGCGGCGTCAGCACCCCCGCCGCCACCTGTGGCAGCAGCGGTGGATAGAGCTCGTAGCTGAGCGGCGTCACCAAGGCGAGCTCCGCTTCGCCGGGTGCCAGAACCCGTTCCAGGCGGCGCGCGCAGGCAATGCCTGCGAAGCCACCTCCGACGATCAGGATGCGGGGGCGGGTCATAACGTTGTCCTCCCTGACGGATGAGCGGATCCAGTACTCCGGCATCCTGATCTGCGGAACCTGGCCCCGGCTTCTGTCGAATGACTGACGGTCGCGCCGTGCCTCAGGGCCGAATCCAATCCTGGGCGGGTGGCCGGCATGACATCCCAGGTGCAGTCAGCTGACCGCAACCAGGCCTGTCTGGCCACTCATACCTTTGGCTCGAAGCTGAGGTGTTCTACGAGGGCGAAGGAGAGAGGCCATGAAACGGGTACGACGAACACCTCCCGTGACAGTTGTCGTCAACGCCTCCGACCCGGTGATCGCGTACGACACCGCGGCTGCCTTACGGACTGAGCCCCTGCTACGCGTACTCGGCCAGGGCCAGACGGCCCGGGCGGAGGCGTTGCTACGGGCAGACCGATCTCCCTGAATTGGTGATCCGGACCCTGCAGTCGGACCTGAGTGCACGCCACACGGAACCTGGCCGGGCTTACCTCCCCAGAGCGTGGATCCGCGCGAAGCAAACGTGCTGTGGCTGCTGACCGAGGGGGCTCAGCGCCAGGGACATCGCCCTGGCGCTGGACCGCTCCGAGTGGACCAGCAAGCACGCGATCCACCGGTCCTGCAGCCGCCTGAGCCTGCACACCCGGACCCGGGCCGTTGCCGGTGCCGCCCCAGAGAATCCGATGTGAAGGCTCGCCAGCCGAGAGCGGGGATGCCGGCTCTCCGCCGCATGACTTCTCCCGAGTCACCGCTGCCGGAGGCGAACGCTCGCGGGCCCGAGATGACATGGAATCCTCCGGGCGGTCCGGTCCCGGCAACGATTCTCGGGACACGGGCAGTCAATCGACGGACGCGCGACAACTCGCGTCCGTGGAGGCTGACTCCCAGAGGAAAACGCCACAGGGAGGAAGAACATGGTCGGCCCACAGCATCCCGGCATGAACATCGGCCCGTCGGACCCTGACTGCCCGGATTTGCACCTCACTCTGTGGCTGCACGTGTCGCAACAGGAGACACTTCCGGTGGAGGCCCGCTTCCACTACGACCGCGCCAACCCTTTCGCGGTGTCTGTCATTTTCTCGAACGCGGCCGGTGGAGCCGTCACCTGGGTGCTCTCCCGAGAACTGCTGATGGCAGGCCTGCTGCGTCCGAGCGGCGAGGGCGACGTCCGGATCTGGCCACCCTGCCGACGCCATGGCGGGACGAACCTGCATGTTCTTCTGTTGGGGCGGACCGGCGCCGCCCTCCTCGATGTCGCCATCCTGCCTGTACGCGCCTGGCTTGCCGACACCTTCGCGCTCGTCCCCGTCGACACGGAGGCGCAATCCATCGACTGGGACAGTTCCTTCGAACGCGTCCTGCACCGGCGGTACTGGTGATGCCCCGTCACACGGGGGGAGCAGTCGCTGGGCGGCTTGTTCTCCTCTGCGGCAGAGGGAAATGGCGCCGAGGGGGGCCACTGTCCGTATCCGTTCCCAGCCCAGAGCCGGCAGAGCGATGACATCTCAGGAAGTGAGACCGGCCATGGCAGCCGATCCGGCAACGATACCCGGCGAGAGTAACCGGCTCGCCTACGCCAGTGGGCGAGGGCGCTGGGTCGTGGCGGCCACCGTCCTCGGCTCGGCAATCGCCTCCATCGACGCGACCGTGGTAGGCATCGCCCTGCCGGCCATCGGCCGTGAGTTCGGCTCGGGGCTGGCCACCCTGCAGTGGGTCGTCACCGCCTACACCCTCACACTGGCCAGCCTGCTGCTGGTCGGCGGGGCGCTCGGCGACCGCTACGGGCGCAGACGGGTCTTCATGGCCGGGGTCGTCTGGTTCGCCCTGGCCTCCGCACTCTGTGGTATCGCCGCCGACCCGGCGATCCTCATTGCCGCCCGCGCGCTGCAGGGAGTCGGCGCGGCACTGCTCACCCCCGGCAGCCTCGCCATTCTGGAGGCGTCCTTCCGGACCGAAGACCGCGGCAAGGCTATCGGCGCCTGGTCCGGCCTCAGCGGCGTGGCCACCGCGATCGGCCCGTTCCTAGGCGGATGGCTGGTCCAGGCCGTGTCCTGGAGGCTGATCTTCGTCATCAACCTCCCGCTCGCCGCCCTGGTCGTGGTGGTGGCCCAGCGCCACGTCCCCGAATCCCACGACCCGGACGCCGCCGGCCGGATCGACACGGCCGGCGCCGGGCTGATCACCGCCGGCCTGGTCGCCTTGGCCTACGGCCTCATCGACGGACCCACCGACGGCTGGACCAGCCCGACCGTGCAGATCGTGCTGATCAGCGCCGTTCTGCTGCTGGGCGGCTTCGTGGTCCGGGAACGCCGCACCGCCGCACCGATGCTGCCGCTGAAACTGTTCGGTTCCACCCAGTTCACGGCCACCAACGTCGTGACCTTCGTGCTGTACGGAGCATTGGGCGGCGCGCTCTTCCTGCTTCCCATCCAACTGCAGCAGGTCTCCGGCTACACGGCCCTGGAGGCCGGCGTTTCTCTGCTCCCGGTGACCGCTCTCATGCTGGCGCTCTCGGCCCGTTCCGGAGCCCTCGCCGCGCGCATCGGGCCGCGGCTGCAGATGAGTCTCGGCCCCGTCCTCGTCGGCTCCGGCCTTGCGCTGTTCACCCGTGTGGACCACGCGGGGAGTTACGTGACCGAAGTGCTACCCGCCGTCCTCGTCTTCGGCCTGGGCCTGGCCACCACGGTCGCGCCGCTGACCACCACCGCCCTGACCGCGGCCCCGGCCCGGCACGCCGGTATGGCCTCGGCCGTAAACAACGACGTCGCCCGTGCCGCCGGGCTCGTCGCCGTCGCCGTGCTCCCCGCGGCAGCGGGCATCACCGGCTCCGCATACCTCCACCCCGCGCAATTCTCCACCGGCTTCCACATCGCCTGTCTGATCTCCGCCGGGCTGTGCCTGCTGAGCGGCGTCCTCGCCGCAGCCACGATCCGCAACCCGCACGAGGGCCTGGCGCCGGCGTCCCCGGCTGCCCAGCACCACATGCACTGCAGCCTGGACGCACCGCCCGAGCACCCCAAGGGTCCTGAAGCGGTCGGATGACTGAAGTCTCCTGTCGCGCAACGGGCTTGACGACGTATCACCTGCGATCGGTTCCGGTGCCGAAGCTGGGACAGATCCTGCCCGGCGCGCGTTCGTGGAAGGGTTCCCGCAGGGCGTCGGACTCCTTGAGGATGCGACTTGACCTGCGCTCTGCAAGTAGATCGGCAGCAGTGCGATCAAACACCTCGAAAATATCGGTACGAACTGACGACGCTGAATGGATCGGGCCCTCAGCCCGAGTCTGGTGGCCCGCCGGACGGGTGATCAGAGCCGCCCTCAAGCGCGGACCATGGCAGAACGCCTCGTGTGCTTCAACTCCATCGGCCCGACGTAGTGACTCAAGCAGCCGCATCAGCTCAGAGTGGGACAAGGCCATCGTGCGCCCCCCCGTTGAACTGCCCGTTCACTACGGAGACTTGCGCGATGGCCTGCCCTTGTTCAGGGAGCATGCAACGCCAGCGGATGCACGCCCCGGGCAGACACCCGCGCGTTCCGGGACTCTGCCCGGCTACACCACTTCATGGGACGCGATCCGACGACTGCCCGTGCTGCGGTCCGATCGAAGCCCGTGACGCCCCCGATGAGGCTCTCTGGCATTTGCCGTCAGGCGCGCGTGCTGATTTGGCCCGTATCATCGGGCAGTGTCAACGGCCACTCAGTTCTCCCCGGAGGCGGCCAGTAATTCTCCCCACTGGCGGCCAGTAGAACTTCCCCAACCGCGGCCAGATATCTCCCCGCTGTTGGTCGGATGGGTCAGCGCAGGGGGATCACCCCCTGGCCGCTGGTGGCCTGGTTGAGCCGGAAGGAATCACCCTGGGTGACCACGACGTGAGCGTGGTGCAGGAGCCGGTCGACGGTGGCGGTGGCCAGGGTCTTGGGCATGATCTCGTCGAAGCCGGACGGGTGGAGGTTGCTCGAGACGGCCAGCGCCCGTCGTTCATATGCGGCATCGACCAGTCGGTAGAAGCCCTCCGCGGCGTCCGGTGAGACGGGCAGGAGCCCGATGTCGTCGACGATGATCAGGTCGGTGCGGATCAGCCGGGCCATGGCCCGGGCGAGCGAGTCGTCCGCGCGGTGACGTCGGACGAGGGCTCCGAGATCCTCGATGGTGAACCAGGCGACGGTCATGCCGGCCTCGATGGCGGCCTGGCCGAGTGCCTCGGTGAAGTGGCTCTTGCCAGTGCCCGAGGGCCCGCAGATGCAGAGATTCTCCTTGCGGGTCACCCACTCGAGCATCTTCAGCGAGTCCTGGGTCGGCCGAGGAATCGAGGAAGCGGTCTCGTCCCAGTCGCCGAAGGTCTTGCCGGCCGGGAACCCCGCCCGCTTGCGGCGAGTACGAAGATTGGCGGCGTCCCGGCCGGCGGCCTCCTCGGACAGAAGGACACGGACAACCTCGGCGGGGTCCCAGCGTTGGGCCTTCGCGGTGGGGATCAGATCGGTCAACGCCCGCCGGATGTGCGGGAGTTTCAGCCGCCGGGTGAGCTCGATGGCCTCGGCGAGGGGATCGCCGTGGGTGCCGGTGACGGTGCGGATCGGGGTGGCCATCAGAGCTCTTCCTTCTCATCGGCGATGCCGAAGTTGGACCAGGCGGAGGTGCCCGGCTGCAGACTGTGATCTTCGGAAGGCCGCGTGGGCTCGACCGTTTCCAGGCCGACTTGGTAGGTGAGGATGCGGATCAGGTCGTTCTCCGCAAACCGTCCGGCGATCGCCGCCGACCCCAGGGCCCGGTCGACATCGGCGGCGGAGTGCAGCTTGGCCAGCGCGACCGCCTCGGCCATCTTCGACTTGACCCTGCGAGCTCCGGCCGCCCCGGCCTCGATCAGCCAGGACGCAGCCCCGGGACCGAGCGCGAGGAAGGCCGCCTCCTCGGCGGAGTTCGCCCGCGGAGTCCGGGCGCCCTCCTTGTCCTCCCTCGGCGGGTAGTGCTCGTCCTTGATCTGTGGACTGCCGGGAGTCGAGCGGTCGCGGCGGGCGACCTCGGCCGGCCCGTCCTCGCCGACCGCGGTGACGACCAGCTCGTCGCCGTTGAAACGGGCCCAGACCCGGGTGTCGACGAGCTGGTGCGGGACCGAATACCGCACCCCCTCAACGGAGATCGTGGCGTCCCAGTTCACCCGCCGCGTGGTGCCGAACGCGACCGCGAACGGCTCCCTCGGCAGCGGATGCAATCGCCCGCGTTCCTCCGCGAGGGCCTCGGCCGGCTTGCGCCGGGTCGCCCGGTGGACCCG
This sequence comes from Streptomyces sp. NBC_00271, assembly GCF_036178845.1. NCBI lineage: Bacteria > Bacillati > Actinomycetota > Actinomycetes > Kitasatosporales > Streptomycetaceae > Streptomyces > Streptomyces sp. NBC_00271. Next base: position 174,976 of record NZ_CP108071.1, read on the forward strand.
CGTGTTGACCTCCTCGCAGAAGTCACGGCAGGCCGCCTCCAGATGCCCGAACGACCCGTACTGCTCAAGCAGGTTGGCGTCGGTCGGCACCAGATCGGCCTTCGCGATGCGGACGGTCGCCTCGGATCCGCCCTTGGTTTCCGGGTCGGCCGGCAGACAAGTACGGATGGTCAGTCCGTAGTGTCGGGCGACCTCGACGATCTCCGGGTTGCGGACTGCGATGTTCGCGACGTGCATCGTGGTGACCGTCTTCTCGTTGTCGGTCAGCGCATAGGCCGGCACCCCTCCTATTCGCCGCAAAGTGGTGTCCAGGCAGGCCACGATCGTCGGCAGAGTCTTGTCGAACACCGGGATGACGACGCGGAACCGGGACCAGGCCAGCCAGGCGCACCACAACGAAGTACGGCGTCCGCCGATCCGCGGCCCCTCTCCCCAGTCCCACTGCAGCCACAATCCGGGTTCGGTGATCCACGGCCGATAGACCCGCCGTGCTCCGGCCCGCAGGCTTACCTTGACCTCCGCGACCACCCGCCGGGTGGTCCTTTCCCCGCCTGTGAAGCCCATCGCCGTGATCCGCCGGTGCACGACATCGGCACGGATCCGGCCGTGGGAGTTGACCACCAACTCCTCGATCTTCGCGAGGTATTCGTCGATCGGGCGGGCCCGGTGCTGCCGCTCGGTCGGGCTCTTGCCCTCGGCCCGAGCCTGCACATACCGGGCCACCGTGTGGTGGTCGCAGCCGGCCAGCTCGGCCGCAGCTCGGTAACTCCCCGTGAGGTCGTATGCCTCGAGGATCTCCATGATCTCCCTGCTGTTCTTCACACCGGCCAGCTTCGCTGACCGGTATCGGTCCAGGTCCGGGGAGATATCTAGCCGTCCGTGGGGCAATCCTTGGCCACGGGTGGGGCGCTAAGTGGCCGCCTACGGGGAGTATCTACTGACCGCCGTCAGGGCAGCTCGACGACGACCTTGAGCGCCGATGTCCTTCCATTTCGTGTATCCCGCCGCACAGCCCCGCGGCCGGTCGTGGGCGGCAACGACTCCACGAAGACTGAGCGGCGGGCCGGGCGCCCTCAGCCCAAGCGACAAGTTCTCGGCGTGCTTTGAAGCGTGACCCCCTTTCGGTCGAGGAAACAGTGATCCCTTCCGTGATCAAGTGAAGGAGATCGCGCGGTGTCCGGGGATCACCCGCACCCCGTGCGGCGCGCTGCGGCCAGCGATGATCCGCCGAAGTACTGGCGGGCGCTTTTCCGGCGCATCAGGCAGCCCGGCCGCCCGCCGGTACTGGTGATGATGGACATCATCGCGGCCCGGTCGGCCTCCCACCGATCAGCAGGGCGGGCGTCCAGCGTGCGGCGGAGTGCGCCCCTCGCAACTGCGCATGGGGAATCTCGCACGGCCCGCGCACGGCGCAGTCGACCCGTGACAGAGGCAGGGCCGGCGGCCCCTGCCGGCAGCAGGCCGAGCGGCCCCTGATGGTGGACGTGATCCCCATCACTGAGGTGAACCCCTCAGCCGTCAGTCGACATACTCAAGCACGACTGGAATCAGCCACACAGGATGGGTTCATGGATCGTTCAACGAACAGCTGGATCGCTGCGGGAGCAGGATCTGGCCCGAACATCGGACGCGTTGTCCCCGAAGGTGACGTCGAGGTGCGAGCGCCCGGAGGGCCGACGTCACGGGAACAGAATCTGCCCGGTGGAAAGGACCCATGGATCGTCGCGGACGCCGCTTACGGACCGCAGGGACCCACGTCCCCCTTGGTGGGGCGGGAGCGCGAGCTGCGGGTACTCGACGCCTTTCTCACTGGGCCGAACCCAAGGGGACCGATCCTGGTACTGCGCGGCGACCCGGGCATGGGCAAGACAATGCTTCTGCGCGCGGCCGCGGCACGTGCCGAAGCTGCGGGTACCCGGGCGCTGCGGGCGTCCGGAGTGGAGTTCGAGAGGGAATTCGCCTTCTCAGGGCTACACCAGCTACTCCGACCCCTGCAGCGTCACCTGGGCTGTTTGGAACCAGTGGAGCGCAACGTACTGGCACAGGTTCTCGGACTGGCCGAGGCGGCACGGCCGAGCAGGCTCGCGATCTCGTCGGCCACGCTGGCTCTCCTGGACGCAGCGGCTGTCCACTCCGCGCTGCTGCTGGTCGTGGACGACATACATTGGATGGATCGCTCCTCGGCGGAGATTCTCGGGTTCGTCGCCCGCAGGCTCGATCAACGTCGCATCCTCGTGCTTGCGGCAACCCGCTCAGGCCACGAGAGTCCGTTCGATCAAGCACGATTTCCTGAATGCGCTCTGGAGCCCCTGGACGGAGACTCGGCCCGCCGGTTGCTGGAGGATCGGTATCCACACCTGGCCCCATCTGTCCAGCAGTCTCTTCTCACCGACGCCGCCGGAAACCCTCTCGCCCTTCTGGAACTGGCCTCCTCGCTCAGCGACCGGCAGCTCACCGGCCTCGACGAGCTCCCGGCCTCGCTGCCCGTGAGCCATCGGCTGCGGATGCTCTTCGCCGGCCGCGTGAGCACTCTGCCCAGTGCCGCCGCCCACGTGTTGCTGCTCGCCGCGCTGGAAGGCTCTGGTGACCTGGTCATCGTCGAGGCTGCGGCGGGCGACAGTTGGGACCAAGCAGGTCTGGCGGCCGCGGAGGCGGCCGATCTGATCCGCGTGGGAGACAACAACCTGAGTTTCCGTCACCCCCTCATTCGCTCCGCGATCGTGCAGATGTCCTCTCCATCGGCGCGCCGCGACGCTCACCGAGCCCTGGCTGGATGCCTCGTACGAGACCCCGAGCGGCAAGCGTGGCACCTGGCCGGAGGGTCTGTGGAACCCGACGAGGCGGTCGCCCAGGCCCTGGAAGAAGCGGCCCGGCGTGCCGCCGGCCGCGGTGGGGCCACCGTCGCCATCACCGCGCTCGTACGGGCGGCGGAACTGAGTCCCGACCCTGCCGACCGGGCCCGCAGGCTGACGGAGGCCGCTTATACCGCCAACCACACCGCCCAGTTCGACCGCGCTGCAAGCCTGCTGGACAAAGCCCAGCGAGCCTGCGGAAATCCCCGGGACTTCGCTCGCGCGGCAGGGACAGCCACGGCGTATCTGCAACTCCACCACGAGGGCGACATCGACGCCGCACACCGTCTGCTGCTGTGGCTGCTCCAGGACGATGACGCCATCCCCAGCGACGGTGTGAAGAGCGACCGTGCCACCAACGAAGCGCTGTACACCATGCTCTTTGCCTGCTTCAGCGGAGGCCGGGAGGTCCTGTGGGATGCCTACGACGAGGTGTTGCTCCGCCATGCCGACGAGGCATCGGACGACCTGGCGTTCTACGGGGATGCCTTCGCTGCCGCCCAGGCCGACAGCGTGCGCGCGCGTCTACGGGAACAGCTCGCAACGCTTCCCGAAGACGGCGACTTCTGGCGTCTGCCACGACTGGGCCTCGCCGCCGTCCAGATCGATGCGCTCGACGAGTGCCGCCCACGACTCAGACGCACTGTCGAGCGTGAACGCGACGGTGGCGCGGTGGCCCCACAGCTCGCCTGTCTGATCCTCCTCTCGATCGAAGCCCGGCTCGCCGGACGGTGGGACGAGAGCCAGGCCCTCGCCGGCCAGGGAGCTGAGATCGCCGAGGCGAGTAGGTATCCGCTCTACAGCTGCATTCTGCGGTGCCAGTCCATGCTCGTCGCGGCCAACCGGGGACAGACGCGTACAACGCAGCAGTTGGCCTGGGAACTCACAGCGTGGGCCGGCCCCCGACGTGTGGGCCTGGCGATGGCTGCGGTCCTGCAGGCGCGCACCATCCTGGCCCTGGGAGAGGACAGCTACGAGGAGGCGTACACCCACGCGTCACGCGTCACGCCGCCCGGCGTGCTGTCTCCCCGTATCCACTACACGGCGGGCATGGTGATGGACCTGGTCGAGGCGGCGGTGCGCACCGGGCGGATGGCAGAGGCCCGAGCACATGTGGCTGCGGCACAACAGGCACAGATCGCTGGGATCTCATCCAGGCTGGACCTGCTGACGAGCGGTGCCGCGGCCCTGGCCGCCGACGATGAGGAGACCGGAAGCATCTTCGCCGACGCTCTGGCCAAGCCCGGCGCCAGCCGCTGGCCCTTTGAGCGCGCCCGCGTCGAGCTCTACTACGGCTGCTGGCTGCGCCGATCGCGTGATCTCACCGGATCGCGAGCGCACCTGCGCTCCGCGCTGAAGACCTTCACGAGCCTGGGCGCCGTGTCCTGGGCCGCCCGGGCGGAGCGCGAGCTGCGCGCGACCGGTGTCAGCCTGACCCGCTCGCCCGATGGGCGAGCCGTACTGACTCCCCAGGAGTGGCAGATCGCCACGCTCGCGGCAAGCGGTATGACGAACAAGCAAATCGGTGAGCGACTCTCTCTGTCCCCTCGCACGGTCGGCAGCCACCTCTACCGGCTCTTCCCCAAATTGGGCATCGCTTCGCGATCCGCGGTCCGCCGGGCTCTCGAGGGCGTCACCGACCCTGGCCAGGAAGCCGACCGGTGAATCCACCGACACGGCATCACGGACACGGCACGGCCGACGGGCTTCGGCTATTCCACGGGACTGACGTCCTCGACTTCTCCGGTCAGGCTGGAGGCCAGCTGCCCTCGGGAGGTGATGTTCAGTTTCGGGAAGATGCGATAGAGATGTGAGCCGACGGTGCGGGGGGAGAGGAAGAGCCGCTGAGCGATCTCGCGGTTGGACAGGCCGTCGGCCGCTAGCCGGGCGATCTGCAACTCCTGTGTGGAGAGCACGTCCTGAACAGACCGGACACGGGTGGGCGCCCGTTCGCCGGCCGCACGAAGCTCGATGCGGGCCTGCTCGGCCCACGCCCTCGCTCCCATCAGGTCGAAGACAGTCCGCGCGTTGCGCAGCGGCTCCCGTGACTCGAGGGCCCGCCGCCTGCGCCGCAGCCAGCTCCCGAAGGCCAGCTGGACGCGGGCCTTGACCCATGGCCAGCGCGTGAGGTCGGCTCTCAGCGCCGACAGGAACAGGTCCTCTGCCTCACCGTCCTCGGCCAGTACCGCACGCGCGTAAAGGAGTTGAACGTGCAGGAGCGGAGAGGGAGTGATCAGCGCGACGTCCTCCATCTCGGCAAGAATGCGACGGGCGTCGTCGCGGCGATCGGCGTGGACGGCGGCCTCGGCAAGGAACATCAGACCGGAGAAACGTTCCCTCTGGTGGTAGCAGGGTTCGAGCGGGTCGAAGAGCCGCTCCAGGGCTTCGTAGGCGTCACCGAACCCGCCCGCACTGATCCATGCGTAGCCGCGAGCAAGCTGCGCGCAGGCCAGGAAGTCGTTGAGGTTGCGAAGAACGGGGGACACTTCGGCTTGCGAAGCCAGTGCCAGTGCCTGTTCGACGTCCCCTCGCAGTCCGGCCGCCCTGCCGTAGTTGACCAGCTGCCCGATGCCCCACATCGACTGTCCGGTCTCCAGAGCAATCCGGCCCGCCTCCTCCGAGGCCGCTGCGACGCGTTCCCAGTCTCCCAGGTCCAGGCGGACCGGGCACTGCATACCGAGCACATGAGGGAGCAGGCCGAGACGTCCTTGGTCACGGAGTCTGGTCTCGGACCGGTCGAGGAAGTCAGCTGCCCGGACCTGGTCGCCGACCGCATGGGCCGCCATGCCGAACAGACGCAGCGCGTCCGCGTCGGTCACGCTCTCCAGGACGACGCCGGACAGGCGTTCCATGACGACACGGCCGCAGAGCACCGGTTCCGCCACGGCCAGGGTAGCGACATGGCGTGGGTCCTCCCGGACATTGGCGAGCTCCTCGGCGGTCTTCACCACGAGTGCGCGGGCGGCCTGGCCGGTGTCGGCCCACCAGCAGCGGAGCGCGGCACCCAGCAGAAGGTTGAGGGCAAGGTCGCAGTCGTCGGCCGCGGCGGCTTGCCGGGCGCTGCCGCACAGTTGCGTGACGCGTGCGGCGTCACCGGGTACACCGTCGTTGAAGATCTCCCGCAGCCACTCCATGCGCGCCTGGTCCAGATCCGAGAGCGGGCTGTGCGCCGCCGCATCGAGCAGACGCTGAACCATGTCCGGGCGCCCGAGCCCGAAGGCTTGTTCCGCGGCGAGGAGCAGGCGGCGGCCGCGGCGGGCCGGCTCGGCGGTCAGCTGGGCGGAACGTTCAAGAGCCCAGATGGCGGAGATCGGGGAGCCCCGGTGCAGGGCGATCTCGTGGCTGGTCTCGAGCTCGTCGGCGATCTCGTCGTCGGGTCCGACGATCGCCTGTGCGCGGTGCCAGGTGCGCCGGTAGGGCTCGTCCGCCAGCACCGTGGCGAGCGCGGCGTGGGCCGCCTGGCGACGGGTCGCGCCGTGGGACTGGAGGACGGCCGAGCGCACCAGGGGATGACGGAACCTGATGCGCATCTCATCGAAGCGCAGCAGCCCGGCCTCGGCCGCGGCTTCAAGGTCCCCGATGCTCACCTCGTGACCGGTCAGTACCGAGGCGGCGGCGATGACGTGGGACACCTCGCCGCCCGAGTCGACTGCGGCGACCAGCACCGCGGCAGAGGTGGACGGGGCCAGCTGGGAGATGCGACCGGCGAAGGCTGCCTCGAGCCGGGCGGTCAACGGCATGAACGAGGGACTGGGGTGTGCGCCGGTGTCGCTCGTACGACGCCAGGCGACCGGCAGCTCCACCAGGGCCAAGGGGTTGCCTCGGGCTGCCCGCAGGATCCGGTCGCGATCGGAGGGGCTCAGGTTGTCGGCATGGACCGACAGAACCTCGCAGGCCGAGGCGTCGTCGAGGCCCTGGACTTCCAGTTCCAGGAGACCGGAGGTGATGAAGGGGCCGGTGTGGCCCTTGCGTATGGCGCCGAGTACGACGATCGGATCGCGGCTGATGCGTCGTGCGAGGAACGCGATGGCGTCGTGGGTGGGCTGGTCCAGCCACTGCACGTCATCGACGGCGACGAGCAGGGGGCGCTCCGCCGCCACGTCTGTCAGGAGATTCAAGGTCGCGAGGGCGATGAGGGTCGGCTCCGGTGGCAGCCCCTCCTGGACGCCGAAGGCCGACATCAATGCGCGGTGCTGGGGGGAAGGAAGGCCTTCGGCAGCTCCCAGGACCGGTCTCAGGAGTTGATGCAAACCCGCGAACGGCACCAGGCTCTCGGACTCGACGCCCACTGCTTGCAGGATCTGCAGACCCTGGCCGCGGGCGTGTCGAGCTGCAGCGGCCAGGAGTGTCGACTTGCCGATTCCCGCTTCACCGACGATGGCCGCCGCTCCGCCACGCTCGGCAACATGCTCGGCGAGGTCGGTCAGCACACGTAGCTCGGCGTCCCTACCAATGACGGTGGGCGGAAGATACGCCGGTTCCATCGCTGTGAATGTCAACGCGTGTCCTGTCTGGGCGCCGTATGGCCGGCACGAGAGAACATCGACGTCAGCGCGCCCAGCCACGCTCAGGCTACAACGCGGAGTGGTCCTGCCGCAGAGGCGCTGAGCCAGGGTTTTATGGACCTTGACGACCGGTGGCGCAGGCCTGGCAGGGCCCCACGGCGAGCAAATCCGTGGGGTCCTTCCAGGCCTTCGGACCGTTCGATCTTGAAAATATTGCGAATCGACGTTCGCGGCCGCAAGGCCTGTCGATGACCACGCGGGACGCAGTGACGATCACCGCTGCACGGAAGGGTGGACAGATCAGCCACCAGGTTCAGCTCGCTCCTGAGACACCGGGGGCAATTCATAGAGCCTCACCACGTGCCTGAATCAGCTCCCTGAGCGCCATGTCCGACCACGTCAGGGCACCCATGTGGCGGAGGGTCCGGTGCGCCGCTCGCAGCTGCGGCCGGGCATCGCCGAGACGGCCGGCGCGACGCAGCCAGCTCCCGTACGCGAGCTGGATGCGGGCCCTACCCCAGGGCCACCGGCTCAGGTCGTACTCAAGGCCCTCCAGGTAAAGGGCCTCCGCCTGGGCGTCGTCAGCCAGTACGGCCCTGGCGTACAGCAGCTGCACGAGCAGCATGGGCGAGGGCGTCAGGGCAGCGGTCTCTTCCAGGCCCGCCACTACGTCACGCGCGTCGTCTCGACGGTCGGCGTATACGGCGGCCTCCGCGAGGAGCATCACCCCGTTGAACCTCTCCCGTTGGTGAAAGCTCGGATCGGCCGGGTCGAAGGGGCGGCGGTAGGCCGCGTAGGCCTCTGCGTATCGGCCCGTGACGAACCAAACGAGTCCCCGGGCGAGCTGTGCCCAGCACAGCATGGCGTTGAGATGCAGTCGGCGGGCCGGCACTTCGGCCTGCGCGGTGAGTTCCAGCGCTCGCCCTGCGTTGCCCCGCAGGCCGTTGGCCAAGGCGTCATAGACCATCGTTCCGGTGTGCCAGATCGTCTGCCCGGTCTCCTCGGCCAGGCGCAGGCCCTCGCGGGCGGCCTCGTCGGCACGTGTCCAGTCGCCGAGGCCAAGCTGGGCGCCGGCCTGCAGGCTCAGAACGTGGGTGAGCATACCCAGAGAGCCCTGATCACGCAGGGTCGACTCGGCCTTGTCGAGCAGGTCGGCGGCCTGCGGCAAGTCGCCGATGGCGTATGCGGCCATGCCCAGACGGCGCAGGGTGACAGCATCGTCGATGTCGTCGATGTCGATTCGTTCGAGTCGGCGGCTGACGTCGCCGCCCTTGAGCACGGGCTCCGCGATGGCGAGAGTGACGATGCAGCGTGGATCGTGCCCCAAGCCAACCAGACCTTCGGCAGCCTGGACGACACGGGCCCGCACCACCGGACCGCCATTGGTCCACCAGCACCGCAGCGCGGCCCCGGCCAGGACGTAAAGCGAGAGGTCGGTGTCGCCGGCGTCGACTGAGCGCCGGGCGACATCGCACAGCTCCAGCACCCGGGTCGCCTCACCGAGCGCCCCGCCCTTGAATATCTCCCGCAGCCACTGCGCCCGGGCCCGGTCCAGCTCGTCCAGTTCGGTACGTGCAGCGGTGCCGACAAGACGGTCCACCAGACTCTCGCGCCCCATTCGGAACGCGTGCTCGGCGGCCAGCAGCAGTCGGTGCCCGCGCCGGGCCGAACTGCTCGTCAACTGCGCGGATCTTTCCAGGCCGGCAATCGCCGACATCACGGCACCACGGCTGAGTGATTCGGTGACCGTGGCCTCCAACTCGTCGGCGATCTCGTCGTCCGGCCCGACTACCGACTGTGCCCGGTGCCACGTACGGCGGTACGGCTCGTCGACCAGCACCGCGGACAGTGCCGCATTCGCCGCCTGCCTGCGTCGCACGGTCTCCGACTGCAGGACGCCCGAGCGCACCAGCGGGTGCCTGAACTCGACGCTGGCGGCGGAGACCGTGAGCAGCCCGGCCCGCTCCGCCGGCTCCAGGACATCCAGCGCCGTGTCCCGGCGGCTGAGCACCCCCGTGGCCGCGAGTATTTCGGACACGTCATTGGTTCCGTCCACTGCCGCCACAAGAACCGCGTCGCGCGTCGCGTCGGGAAGCTCCGCCATGCGACCGGCGAAGGCCCGTTCCAACCGCGCGGTAAGGGGCAGGGGCTGCTGGTCCGACGTAGGCGCGTCCGGGCCCCGCCAGAGTGTCGGCAGCTCAAGGAGCGCCAGCGGATTCCCTGAGGCCTCGTGCCGGATCCGCCTTCGTGCCGCCGCGCCAAGGTCCCCGGCGTGGGAGAGCAGGATGCGCTCGGCCGACGCGTCATCGACGCCGCGTACGTGGAGTTCCGGGAAGCCGGCGGAGACGAACGGGCCCTCGTGCCCGGTGCGCGCCGCGCCGATGACGACGAGCCCGGTGTCCTGCGCCCGCCGGGCGATGAACGTCAGCGTCTCCTGGGTTTGGGCGTCGAGCCACTGGACGTCGTCTGCGATAACCGCCACCGGCCGCTCGGCGGCTCCTGCGGCCAGCAAGCCCAGCGCCGCGCGGGCAATGAGGGACAGTTCCGGTCGCGACGCGCTGTCCGACCGGCCGAAGGCCGCCAGCAGGGCGTCGCATTCGGAGGCCGGCAGAGCGTCCACAGTCGCCAGCACCGGGTCCAGGAGCTGGTGCAGCCCGGCGAAGGGCAGCTGGGCCTCGGCCTCCACACCGACCGTCGTCAGCACCCTGAACCCGGCGACGCGCGACTTCCGCTCGGCAGCCCGGAGCAGTGCGGACTTGCCGATACCCGGATCTCCGACGATGACTAACACGCCGCCGGAAGCCGCGCCCTCGACGACCGTCCTTTCGAGGATCTTCAGCTCACTCTCCCTGCCCGTCAGCGCGGGCAGGGTCAGAATCGGCATTTCCTCGGTCGCATGCAGTGTCTCCTTGACGGTCCGCTCCACTGGTCACCGGATGCTCGGGATGACCAATGGTCACCGGAGGCTCTCCCCGGCTTGTCCAGGTGCGCTGCGGACGCTGTGACTGCGTCCGTCGCGGGACCTGGCTACGGCTTGAGCGCTTCCAGCAGGACGGGGGTCTCGACGTACACTTCGAGACCCATGATCCGGCCGTTCCTGACCCGCCAGACGTGCATCTCCCGGGCGTCGAACGGCTTGCCGGTGGCGCGGACGATGCCCCGGGTCCGGCCGGTCTGAACGACCCGGTCCCCGGCCTGATACAGCCGTCTCGGTCTCCACCTCGCTGTGAATGGCGCTCGATACGGCTTGGTAGAACCTCTGGAACCCGGTGAGGCCGGCGTACGAACCACCCCAGGGCAGCTCCTCGCTGTGATAGACGGTGATCTCCGGGTCTGCCAGGGAAGCGCCGTCCGGGTCGACCCGTTGACGAAGTCATAGACGACACGGACTACCGCGAGGTCATCCTGCGGCTGATCGGTCAGGGGCTTGTCCACGGCTGTTCCCCCTCGATGGTTGCGTCTCCACCCAGAGTCGGCCGCCTGCGTCATCCCCCGCCGATGCTGACGGCCGTGGCTACCTGGCGCAGCCGTCTCAGAGCCCCGCTCACCCGGATCAGCTCGCCGAACATGGCTTTGGCTGAGACGGACATGACGTCGTTCGGGACGACGTTGCCGTCGTCATCGAGGAACTGGCGGACAAAGGGCAGGGCAACCGCCTCAACAACCGGGGCCATCTTGAGCGCGGTGACGACTTGCTTGATCATTTGAGCAGCCCGGGTGCCGGCTGCGACACCGCCGTAACTGACCAGGCCGACCGGTTTGTACCGCCATTCCTGGTACAGATAGTCAATCGCATTCTTCAGTTCTGCGTTGTAGCCGTAGTTGTATTCGGGCATGACGAAAACAAAGGCTTCCGCCTCTGCCACCTTGGCACTCCAGTCGCGTGTGTGCTGATGCGTGTACTGGCCCAGCCTCGGATGATTGGGTTCGTTCATGAAGGGGAGATTCACCTCTCGGAGATCGACCAACTCGATCTCCGAGAAGCCACCGTGCGCCGCCGCCTCCGCTTCGATCCATCCTCCGATCGACAGTCCTACCCGGCCCGGCCGGGTACTGGCCACGATGATCTTTAGTTTGGTCAAGGTTCCTCTCTTCGGATCGCTCACGGTTTACGCGTCATGGGGGCAAAGCTGCTCTAGAACTTCGTCGCGACGTCGGCGGGGACGCGCTTCTGCGCAAAAGCTGGAAGGTCCGCCGACGGCATCTGTGCCCGGGTCACTTCCTCAATGAGGGCTGCATTCCGGTGCTGACCCCGATCCGATTCCACAAGTTGATCGTGCCGATCGCCAGGATGAGATCGGCGATCTCCTTTTCCGTGAAGGCCTGCTCCACCCCAGCCCACACTTCGTCCGGGACACCGCCCTCACCCAGGCGTGTCGCCGCGTCGGTCAGCATGAGAGCGGCCCGTTCCCGCGAGCTGAGGAAGGGGAACTCACGCCACACCGCCACTCCCATAACACGCTGGGTGCTCTCGCCTGCCTTGAGAAGGTCGTGGCTGTGCAAATCGACGCAGTAGGTACACCCGTTCAGGACGGAGGCCCGCAGCCTGACCAGATTGAGCAGCTGATCGTCGACATTCGCCTGGACGTACTTATCCAGACCTATCAGCGCCTGATAACCCTCCGGCGCAACGTGTCCCAACCTCATCCGCCCGCTCATGACGTCACCTTTCGTAGTTCGGTCTTGCACTCCATGCGACCGCCGCCAGGACGTGAACGACGTCAATGATCAACGTGACCACGAAGCCGACTCCAACGCCCTGGGCCGCAGAACGATGCCGGAGGGCGGCTCAGGAACCGGGACTCCAGAGCAGCGGATAAGCCCCGGCCCTCGCCGATGCGATACACGATGCTGATACCGACGGCGCCGTCGCTTGGGTCATCTGACTGCTGTTCCGCAGCCTCGTCCGCGGAAGCGGGTTGCGTTAGGGCGAGGAAGTATTCCGGTGGCTGGCCCTGGCGGGCGGCTCATCTCGCCCAACTCCCGCTTCCCGCAGGAAGTTGCAGGAGGGCGGCGCCCTGCGCGCGGCAGCCCTTCCCAGCTATGCGCCTCCGGACATCCGCCGCGAGCAGCAGCAGCCGTTCGGCATCGGCCGGGTCGGGAGACAACTCGGCGGCGCGCTCCAGTCGGCCGCGTCAGGCGCCGTGCAGGAGGGCGATGGTGGGTTTAGCGGCGGTCCGGGCGTGCGCGGAGGGGACGGCTGAGGCGGTCGTGCCCAGGCCGGCGGCGCGGGCGGGTGAGGCGGTGGTTGAACACGGGGTTTCTCCTTCTGTGGTGCGGGGCGGACGGAAGGTCCGCGAGTGGTGGTCGTGGGGCGGTTTCACATCGGGGAGGCGGCCACCCCGCGGCCTTGGGGGCCAAACGCAAGAGCGGGGCAGGTGCGCACGCTCAGGCGCGGCTGAGGCTGTGACCAGCGGCCCAGTCGAGGGCGTAGTCGGCGGCTTCCTGCCACCCGTCCTGGCCGGTGATGAAGTGGGAGCGGCCGGGAAACCCCTGGTACTCCGTGACGGCCGGGGAGTTGCGGCACAGGCGCCGATTGGCCTTGCTAACCTCAGCCGCGATGTGGTCGGCATCGCCAGCGGTGAACAGCAGCGGCGCTCGTCGCCGGTTGCAGAGGTTGATTTTCGTGGCGGCGCGGGGCTTGAAGTCGGCGAAGGCCCCTGGAAGGGCACACGTGCCGATCCGGGCACCTCACAGCGCTCATAGACGGCCGCGGGTTCCTCTTCGCTGAGGGTTTTGGTGAAGCCGTAGTGGAACTGACTCGGCGTCAGCGCGATGGCCTTTTCTTGTTGGCGGGGTTGCCCAGGACCGGCCAGGCCGACTTCAGGGTGGAGAACGGCAGCGGGAGCACGCCCTTAACGGGGGCCGAGTCGATGGCGCCGCCGAAGGAATGTCCGATGATCACGTGCGCCTCGGGGGCGCGTCTGATCTCTTCGACCTCGCAGTCAAGGTCCGGCCAGGACGGGGCGATGACCCGGTAGCCCTGCATCGGGTAGCGCTGAGCCCCCTTCTCCCAACTGCGAGGGGTCGTCCAGAGCCTGTGGATGAGCACGACCGAGTCGGCCGCTACACCGACTGACTCGCCCGCGGACATTCAGTGGCATAGGCATGCCGCGGACGAAGCCTGGCATTCCCCTCGCAAGCAGTGCGGCTGCGCGAGCCGCTCAAGGCGTTCGCAGGTGGCCGCGCGCCGCTACGGGGGCAACCATCGCTGCTCCGACCAATGCGGCGTCCCGCGGATTGGCCGCCTGCCGTACTTCCGGCAGCGGCGGCCCGGCGGTCCGCAGGCCGCGGGTAAAGGGGTCCGCGATCAGGTCCCAGGCCCCGGTGATGGAACCGCCCACCACCAGCACCGAGGCGCCGAAACCGACGATCCACGGGCCGAGCGCGCGGCCCAGGGCCTCGAAGGCCTCGCCCAGTACGGCACGGGCCGGGCCGGACCCGGCCCGTGCCTGTTCGGCCACCTCACGCACCCCCTCCACCGCGGCCGCGGCCTTCGGTCCTGCCAGAGCCGTGAACCGCTGGACTATGGCGCGGCTGGAGATGGTGTCCTCCAGCGGCCGCCCATCGACGCGCAGGAGGTCGACACGGCCTTCGGAGGGAACGAGTGGGCCGGAGCAGACGAGCCTTCCATCGCGGAGGAAAGCCGAGCCCACCCCGGTACCGAGCGTGATTCCCACGGCGCGGCGGTGTCCCGCCGCAGCTCCGACGGCGGCCTCGCCGAGCAGGAAGGAGTGGGCGTCGTTGACGAAGGCCGCGGCGGTCATCCGCTCCCCGAGGGTGCCCCGGAGCGCCCGGCCGAGATCCATCCCGTACAAGGCGTCGAACTTCCCGACGCCGCGGTACCACGCCACCCCGGTGGCGTAGTCGAAGGGGCCGGGCAGGGCGATGCCCCAGGCGGAGGCCGCGGTGGGCAGCAGCGCGGCGCAGCCGGCGACGCTGTCCACGATCTCCCGTGCGTCGCCTTGGGGCGCGACGGGCATGCGTCGGTGCGTGCCCGGCCGGATCACGCCGGCAACCGGGTCTACGAGGGCGGCCGAGACATGGCTGCCGCCGAGTTCGAGGACGGGGATGTCCGCAGGGAGTCTCACCGGAGCAGCGCCTTCACCACCCGGGCGCCACCCGCCCCCAGCGGTGTGAGGGTGTAGCCCCCCACCGTGGCTGGCAGGACCACCGTCTCGGCGTAGGCCAGTCGCAGGCGGTGCCCGCTGTGGGTCTCGATCAGGGCGCCGCCGCCTTCGACCACGTTGAGGATGTGGAAGCGGTCCATGGTGTCGTCCTCGGCGCGGCTGCCGGGCCCGAGCACCGTGCGCCGTACCTCGAAGAACATCTCCGACAGGGCGCCGACGACCTCCTCGCGCCACCCGTGGCCCTCGCGCAGGGTCCGTGGGCGCTGGATGAGGGTGTCGGGGACGGCGGCGCCCGAGCGCTCGCGGTCGAGGTTACGGAAGGCGTGGTCGACGTGGACGGGGCGCTGCGCACCCTCGGCGTCCTTGCGGAGCCAGTCGTAGAAGCGCAGCGAGTACAGGTACGGGGTGGCGCTGATCTCCAGCACCACATTGCCGCGCCCGCTCCCGTGGGGTGTGCCGGCGGGGATCAGGAACAGCTGGTGCGCCTTTGCGGGGAAGGCACCCACGTAGCGCTCGATGTCGAAGGGTCGGCCGTGCTCGTTCGCCGCATGCGCCTCGCTCTCGAAGCGCTCCAGGTCGGCGCCCTCGCGTAGGCCGAGATAGACCTTGGCGTCTTGGCCGCCGGTCATCACGTAATAGGTCTCGTGCTGGGTGTAGGGCCAGCCGAACACCTCGCGCATGTAGTCGGACCGGGGGTGGCAGTGGACGGAGAGGCTGCCGCCGTCGACCGTGTCCAGGTAGTCGAATCGCAACGGGAAGGAGGTGCCGAAGGTGCGGTGCCCGGGTTCGCCCATGATCTCGCGGGGGTGCAGGCCGACCAGTACCTGGAAGGGAACCTCCACCTGGGCCTCGGGGCCGTCACCGATCAGCACACCGGATTCGGGGGCGATGAGTTCGTAGCCGAGGGCGGTGTTTCGGGCGTGGGGGTTCATACCGAGGGTGCGCTGGGCCCAGTGGCCGCCCCAGGAGGTGGAGTTGAAGGTGGGGCGGGTGCGGAAGGGGCGGGTGGCCAGCTGGGCGGCGGTGCGGCGCAGGGTCTCGCCGTCCAGGGAGGCAGGGCCCTGGGCGTCCTGTAGGTCGAGCCAGCGGTCGATGCGGGGCGCGAGGGTCTCCCGGTGCCGGTCCAGCAGCGGCCAGTCGATGTAGAACAGCCGCTTGGTGGTGGCTGCTCCGGTGCCCTCGGGCTGGCCCAGGTTCCGGCCGGTGCCCGCGGTGACGGCCGCTTCCGCGTGACGTTTGGGCAGGTCGGCGTACCAGAGGACATCGTGCGGGAGGAGCGCCGCGCCGGGGCCGAGGACGACGGCGAAGCCGGCGTCGGGTCGCGGCGGGTGGGGGAGGCTGTCGAAAAGGTCGGCGAGGGTGCCGTCGGCGAGGGGAGCGAAGTGAGGGTCGTCGGGGAGCCGGGTGGAACGGGTCGCCCTGTCGATCACCTCCCATGGGGCGAAGTGGTCGCGTACGTCCAGGAAGGCCAGGGGCAGGTCCAGTTGTGCCGCGGCTTCGCGCAGGCGCTCGGTGACGGCGCTCCAGTCCAGGATGGCGGGCCCGTCCAGGGCGAGGACGCCCGGTCCGTCCGGCAGAGCGGTGAGGGCGCGGGCCCACCCGCGGTCGACCGTGCCGCCGCAGGGGGACTGGCGGGGGCTGGCGTCGTAGGTGGGAACACCGGCGGAAGGTGTCATGATGGGGCCTGCTGCTTCCTTGATCATGGGGCCGATCGTGGGGTGGATCACGGGGTGCTGCCGGGGATCGCCGGCGGGGCGCCGAAGGTCAGGGGGACTGCCGAAATCGCCGCCCAGTCCTCCGGGCTCAGGTCCTCTGCTGCCCGGCGGGCGGCGGACCGTGCCTGCGCCGCCGAGCGGGCGCCGGCCACGACGCAGGCCACGGCCGGGTGGCGTAGCGGGAACCGCAGGGCGGCGTGCGGCAGGGCGACCTGCCGCCGTACGCAGACCTCGGCCAGGGCGCGTGCGTCCCTGAGCACCGCAGCGGGGGCGGGTCCGTAGTCGAAGAACGCGTCGTTCGACGGCCAGGGGGTGGCAAGCACACCGGAGTTGAAGGGAGCCGCGGCGATCACCGAGACTCCGTGTTCGACACAGAGGTCGAGCAGCGGTCCGGCGGAGCGGTCCACGAGTGTCCACCGGCCGGCCACCATGACGGCGTCCACGTCGGTCTCGCTGACGATCCTCATCAGTGGGGCGACAGTGTTCATCCCCGCCCCGATGGCTCCGATCACGCCCTGGTCGCGCAGCTCCGCCAGGGCGGGCAACGCCTGATCGATCGCGGTGTCCATGTGGTCGTCAGGGTCGTGGACGAGGACGAGGTCGACCCGGTCCAGCCCGAGTCTGCGCAGGCTGCCGTCCAGGCTGCGCAAGACTCCGTCGCGCGAGTAGTCCGGCTGCCTGGTGAGCGTGTCGGGTACGGCGAAACCACCGACGCGGACGTCGGAACCGTTGCGCGCGGGGTTGGGCACCAGCAGCCGTCCCACCTTGGTCGAGACGGTGAACCGCGCTCGTGGGCGGCCCGCCAGGGCGGCGCCGAGGCGGCGTTCCGACAGTCCGAGGCCGTAGTGCGGTGCGGTGTCGAAGTACCGGACTCCGCACTCCCAGGCGGCGTCGACGGTGGCCTCGGCCTCGTCCTCGTCCAGTGGGGAGTGGAGGTTGCCCAGAGGCGCGGCACCGAGGCCGAGGCGGCTGACGTGGACGTC
The DNA here is from genome assembly GCF_036178845.1 of Streptomyces sp. NBC_00271. Taxonomy (NCBI): domain Bacteria; kingdom Bacillati; phylum Actinomycetota; class Actinomycetes; order Kitasatosporales; family Streptomycetaceae; genus Streptomyces; species Streptomyces sp. NBC_00271. The sequence goes on from NZ_CP108071.1 coordinate 192,161, forward strand.
GGTGGCGCCGAGGCGGCGGGAGTCGGAGTGTCGGCGGTGCGGATCGCGGGGTTCGCGGGGGTGGGCGTAGTGCTTCAACGGCTGCGCCTCTCGGTGGCGTTGGAGCCCGATGCTTCCGAAGCATCTGCTTCATCCGGCGCGAGGACGATACGTATGGGGTCGCGATGGACGCAACGGCCGGAACCAAAGAATCGGCCTGTCTGCGAATACGGCGTCACTTGACCACAGGCGCCGGATTTCTCTCGACCGGATGCTTCCCATCCAGTAGGCCCGGTGCCATAGTTGCCGCGCCGATAGATCTGAAGCATTCGAGCCGCGAGGAGATCGTCCGGTGCCAGACGTGCCCACCCCCGGTGCCGCAGGAGCGAGTGACCCGACGGACCGCTACCGCCCCGGGTACGAACTCGTCGCGGAGCAGTTGCTGACGTACATCGCCGAGCAGAACCTGCTGCCCGGCGACCGGCTTCCCACGGAACAGGGCCTCGCGGAAGTCCTGGGCGCGTCCCGCAACGTCACCCGTGAGGCCGTCAAGGTCCTGGCCGCGATCGGCCGGCTGAGCGTCCGCAAGGGCGCCGGTATCTTCGTCGCCGCCTCGACCAGCGCGCTGGCCGACGGCCAGCTCGCTCACTTCCAGCCCACCAGCATGGAGCACCTGCTGATGCTCCTCGACTACCGCCGCCTGATCGAGGCCGAGACGGCGCGGCGTGCCGCGGCGCTCGCCACCCCGATCGAGGTGCGTGCCATACGCGAGCACGCTCAGGACTCACTCGCGGCCGCCCGGACCGGGGACGTTCAGGCGTTCGCCCGCGCGGACGCCCTGTTCCACGACGCGGTCGGCGTCGCCGCGCACAACGTGTTCCTGCGTTCGAGCGTCGCCAACATTCGCCGCTTCGCTGCCCAGTCGGACGTGCTGCTCTTCCACGGAGACGTCCCCGGGTCGATCGAGGTGGCCGGCAACCAGCACCTCGCCGTCGCCGAGGCCATCGCTGCGGGCGAGGCCGAAGCCGCTGTGGAGCAGATGACCGCCCATATCGGGACCACCCAGGCTCAATTCGAGCGTAAGATCCGCGACCGGCTCTTCACCATGTCCGACCGCGCGGGCGCGCAGCAACCGGCACCCGCCCCCGCGCCCGCACGGTCGTCGCGGGGCGCGACCCCGCCCCCTGGTACGCAGAGCTCCGCGTCCTGACCGGTCCTCGCGCCATCGAGCGACCCAAGCGACCCACCCGTACGACGGGCGGAGACCCACCTTCCCCCCCGGCACGTGATTGGAACTTTCAGTGTCGAGAATTCCTGTCTTCCTCCGCGCCCTGGCGCGGAGAACCACCGCCATCGCCGCCATATCCGTCGCTGTCACCGCCCTCGTCCCGCCGGGCACCGCCGCCGCGGCTCGAACTTCCGTTGCGCCCCCGGCCCTCAGCGTCTACGTCTCCCCTTCCCAGGGCCGCGACAACTGGCCCGGCACCCAGGCCCGTCCGTTCCGAACCCTGCAGGGCGCCAGGGCGCACGTCCGCCTGATCAACCGGGACATGCACCGCGACATCCATGTCGAAATGCTCGGCGGCACCTACCAGCTCACCGACACCTTCGAGCTGACCAGTGCCGACTCCGGCACCAACGGGCACCGCGTGGTCTACGAGGCGGCAGCGGGCGCCCACCCGGTCATCAGCGGCGGCACCGCCGTCACCGGCTGGAAACCGGCCGACGCCGGCCACCGGATCTACGAGGCCCATGTCGGCGACCTCGACTTCCGCCAGATGTACGTCAACGGCGAACCGCAGACCCGTGCCCGCGGGCCCGAGAACCCGTCGGGCTTCTCCAAGACCGCGACCGGTTACACCGTCACCGACACCTCCCTCGCCGGCTGGAAGAACCAGTCCGACGTGGAAGTCGTCAGCGCCTGGGGCTGGATGCTCTACCGCTGCCCCGTCAAGTCGATCAGCACCACGACCATGACGATGCAGCAGCCCTGCTTCCACAACGCCAACCTCCACCAGGGCCAGGAGATCCAGAACCCGACCTGGCTCGAGAACGCCCGCGAACTGCTGGACACCCCGGGGGAGTGGTACCTCGACAAGAGCGAGGGCGAGCTCTACTACATGCCCAAGCCCGGCCAGGACCTCGCGACCGCGGCCGTAACGGTGCCCCGCGTCCAGGATCTGGTGGACCTGAACGGCACCGTCGACCACCCCGCGTCCGATGTGACCTTCCGGGGCATCACCTTCTCCTACTCGACCTGGCTCGATCCCAGCTCCGACGACGGTCTCGTCGAGGGCCAAGCCGGCTTCCGCATCATCGGGAACGACAACCCCGACTTCGACTCCACCCGCCTGAAGTGGGTCAAGACCCCCGGCGCCGTCAACGTCGGCTACGGACGCGGAATCTCCTTCGAGGACTCCGTCTTCACCCACCTCGGTGCGGTGGGCCTGAACCTCGACACCGGTACCCAGGGCACCACGATCACCGGCAACGTCTTCAAGCAGATCGCCGCGACCGGCATCCAGATCGGCGGCACCGACGTCATCGACCACCACCCGGGCGACCCCCGCTCGATCACAAAGGACAACACCGTCCGCGACAACGTCGTCACGGCTGTCGCCGACCAGTACCGCGGCTCGCTCGGCATCCTCGCCGGCTATACCGACCACACCGTCATCACCCACAACAAGGTGTACGACCTGCCCTACAGCGGCATCTCCGTCGGCTGGGGCTGGGGCCTCACCGACCAGGGCGGCGACAGCAACTATCCGGGCAACTCCGGGGTCCCGGTGTACGACACGCCCACCACCAGCCGGGACACCCTCGTCACCGACAACGAGATCAGCGACATCATGAAGCACCAGGCCGACGGGGGCGCCATCTACACCCTGAGCGCCGACCCCGGCGGCGTGGTCTCCGGCAACTACATCCACAAGGTCCCGGCACTGGCCTACGGCGCCATCTACCAGGATGAGGGAAGCCGTTACTGGCACACCACCGGCAACGCCATCTGCGACGTGTCGTACCAGTGGCTGCTGCTGAACCACGGCCTGGACATCACCGCCGAACACAACTTCACCTCTCAGGCCGCCTACTCGGCACAGTTCAACAGCACCGGCAGCACCGTCCGCGACAACCCGACCGTCGACGGCTGTGACCAACTACCCGCCTCGATCGTCGACAACGCGGGCCTCGAACTCGCCTTCCGCCACCTCGATCCCGATCCCGCCTCCGACGACCACACCGCACCCACCGCGCCCGGCACGCCCACCGCGGACACCGACTTCCCGACCGTCGCCCGCCTCAGCTGGGACGCCTCCCAGGACAACAAGGGCGTCACCGGCTACTCCGTCTACCGCGACGGCGAGCTGACCGGCGCCTCCACCGGCCCCACCGCCCTGATGACGGGCCTGTCCCCGGGCAGCACCCACTCCTTCACGGTCACCGCCCGCGACGCGGCCGGCAACGAATCCCGCCCCGGACCGCCCGTCACCGTCACCATGCCCGAGAGCGGCGTGAACGTCGCCCAGGGCAAGGACGCCGCCGCCTCCTCCGCCTTCTCCGCCGACTACGGACCTGGACGCGCCGTGGACGGCGACCCGAACACCCGCTGGGCGCAGGGCCCGGGGCTGCCCGACCCGTCCTGGCTCCAGGTCGACCTCGGTGCCCAGTACGACGTGAGCGGTGCCATCACCACCTTCGAGAAGGCCGGCGGCTACCGCTACCGCATCCAGGTCTCACCCGACGAAGCCCGCTGGTCCACTCTGGACAACCACACCGGCAGCCCCACCAGCGAGGCGACCAGCTACTCCCCGGCCGCCAAGCCCATCGCCGGACGCTATGTGCGTCTCACCGTCACCGATTCCAACCGGATCGGCGGCAGCATCTATGAACTCTCCGTCTACGGAAAGGCCCTGGCCCCCAGCGACGACCACCAGGCGCCCGCTGCTCCCGGGCAGCCCACCGTCGCCCCCGTGCTGCCGACCGCCGCGTACCTGAGCTGGCCAGCCGCCATCGACGACACCGGTGTGACCTCCTACGCGGTTTACCAGGACGGCACCCGCGTCGCCGTCACCGACCGCACCAGTGTGCACGTGGAGAACCTCGCACCCCGCACGCACTACACCTTCACCGTCATCGCCCGTGACGCCGCCCTGAACGCCTCGCCACCCAGCCCCGCCGCCGCCCTCACCACACCCGACGACATCGATCTCGCCCGCGGCAAGGCCGCCACCGCCTCCTCCACCTTCTCCGGCGACTACGGTCCGGAACGCGCCGTGGACGGCGACCCGAACACTCGCTGGGCACAGGGCCCCGGCCTGCCCGACCCGTCCTGGCTCCAGGTCGACCTCGGCGACGTCACCAAGGTGTCGGGCATCGTGACCACCTTCGAGCTGAGCGGCGGCTACCGCTACCGCATGGAGTACTCCGTCGACGGCGTGAACTGGTCGACGCTCGACGACCACACCGCCGACGCCACCACCACCTCGGTGAACACCTCCTACGCCGACTCGCCGGTCTCCGCGCGCTACGTCCGGCTGACCGTCACCAACTCCAGCTCGAACGGCGGCAGTGTTTACGCGCTCCAGGTCTACGGCGGTTTCTGACCCGTAGCCCGCGCTCCTGCCCCGCAGCTCCTCCCCTTCCTCCCCTCCCCTCCCCTCCCCTCCCCTCCCCTCCCCTCCCTTCCTGTCCGTCCGAGCCGAAAGGCAGCATGAAGATCACCCATGTCCAGGTCCATCGCGTCGGGGTACCGGCCGCCGACCCGCCGTTCAGTTGGCGGGACGGACTGAGCGGCAGCGCACCGGTGGGCGACGGCGCGGTCCTGCACATCGGTACCGACGCGGGCGCCGAGGGAGTGGCGCTGTTCGCCCGCCCGGGAGCGGCCGCGATGCTGGAGGACCTGGTCGACCGGGTCTTCCGCGAGGAACTCCTCGGCCAGGACCCACTCCAGCGGGAATGGCTCTGGCACCGGGTCTGGGAAGTCGACCGCATCCAGGAGCTGCCGCTGCCCGCCTTCGGCCTCGTCGACACCGCCCTGTGGGATCTCGCGGGCAGGATGAACGACCAGCCGGTCTGGCAGCTCCTCGGCGGCTTCCGCACCGAGATCCCCGCCTACGCCTCCACGTCCACCTTCGCCTCCACCGAGGAGTTCCTCCACGTCGCCGATCAGTGCCTGGCCGCTGGCTACCGCGGCATCAAACTGCACGCCTGGGGTGACGCCCGCAGGGACGCCGCCCTGTGCCTGGCCCTGCGCGAGCACGTGGGCCCCGACGTACCCCTGATGTACGACGGCTCCGCCGGATTCGACCTGCCCGATGCCATCCACCTGGGCCGGGCGCTCACCGAGGCCAGCTACCTCTGGTACGAGGAGCCGATGCGCGAGTTCAGCATCACCGCGTACCAGCGGCTCGCCGAGTCCGTCGGCGTCCCCCTCCTGGTGGCCGAGACCTCCGACGGCGCCCACATGAACTCGGCGGACTTCATCAACGCGGGCGCCGCCACCTTCGGCGTACGGGTGGGCACCACTCTTCGCGGCGGCATCACCGGGGCCATGCGCACCGCCCACCTGGCCGACGCCTACCGGCTCCGCGCCGAGGTGCACGGCTCCGACATCCCCAACCACCACCTGTGCATGGCCATCTCCAACACCACCTACTACGAGTCGCTCGTCACCGCCACGACGGTCGTGCGCGAGCGCCACGTCGACGACCACGGTCTCGTGCACGCACCCACAGGACCGGGCATCGCGCTTCCCCTCGACTACGCCTACGGCAAGGAACTCAGCCGCTTCGTCGAGTCCGCCGCCGGCTGAACCACCTCGCCCGCAGGTGAGAACAGAAAGGCAAGACAATGACGTCTTCCGCAATCCCGGGCCCCGCCCGCACCCGCCGCAGAACTCTGAGAACCGCCGCCGTCCTCGCCCTCTGCGCGGCCACCGCACTGGCCGGCTGCGCCAGTGCCGACACGTCCTCCTCCAAGGAGGCCGGCACCGGCAAGTTCACCCCGGTCAAGCAGGACGGCACCGCGAAGATCACCGTCTGGGCGGACTCCACCCGGCTGCCCGCCGTGCAGGAGTACCAAAAGACGCACCCCGACGCGAAGTTGAACATCGTCACCTACGACGGCGGCGCCGACGGCTCGACCTATCTCCAGACGAAGGTGCAGCTCTTCGACCGCACCGGCAAGGGCTGGCCTGACGTCGTCTTCGGCACCCCCACCGACGTCACCTGGGCGACCACCCCGACCAAGTCCGGGGCCACTCCCTTCGCGGCCCCCCTCGACCAGGGACTGGTACCGCAGCAGACCCTCGGCAACTTCGCCCACGGTTCCCTGGCACCCTGCCAGGCCGGCGGGCACACCTACTGCCTGCGCAACGACATCGCCCAGGTCGTGCTCTGGTACAACAAAACACAGCTGGACAAGTGGGGTTACCAGGCCCCCACCACCTGGCCGCAGTACCAGGCACTCGGCCTGAAGATCGCCAAGGAGCATCCCGGCTACCTCGTCGGCTCGATCGGGGACACCAACTCCCAGGAGTCCTACCTGTGGTCCAGCCGGTGCCCGGCCTTCGACCTGAAGGGAACCGACCAACTGCGGGTCGCCCTGCAGGACGACAAGTGCACCCGCATGAGCAAGCTGCTCGACTCCCTGATCTCGGCCAAGGCGGTCAGCACGCAGGGCTTCTTCAGCCAGGGCTTCGCCAAGACCAGCGGCCGCAAGGTCGTCATGGCCTACGGCCCCTCCTGGTACGGCCAGTACCTGTTCAACGCCGCCTTCAAGGTGCCCGCGGGCCAGATCGCGGCGGCCCCGCCACTGTCCTGGCCTGGCGAGACGACCCGCGCGACCGGCAACGTCGGCGGCGGCGTGTGGATGGTCTCCTCGCACAGCGCCAACCTCAAGGCGGCCACCGACGTCGTCAGCTGGCTGACGACGTCCGACGCGAACCAGGCGAAGGCCCCGACCTACCCCGCCTACGCACCCGCGGCCAAGGCATGGCTGGCCAACCCCGACATCAAGAAGTACTTCGCCGATGACGTCGCCGATGCCTTCCAGCAGGCCGCCGACGAAGTCTGGACCGGCTGGGGCAACACCCGTTTCAGCGACGCCACCGCCTGGTCCAGCGTCGTCCTCCCGGCGCTGACTTCCGGCAGGTCGCTCACCGCGACACTGCCCGCCTGGCAGTCCGCCATCGCCGACGAAGCCAAGGCCCGCGGCTACAAGGTGACCACGCAGTGACGCTGCTCGACACCCGGCAGACCGCCGGCCCCGTCCCCCGCCCCAGTGTCACACCGCGGCGGGGACGGGCCGGCGGCCCGGCCAGCTACTTCTTCGTCGCGGGCTACACGATCCTGCTGCTCGCCTTCGGCGTCTTCCCCACCGGCTACGCCCTCTACCTGTCGGTGACCAACGATCGGGGCCAGTTCACCGGCGTCAACCAGTTCGTCAAGGTCGCCCAGGACTACCGCTTCGCGCCGGCCTTCACCCACATCGTGGTCTACCTGGCGATGTGGCTGGCCCTGCTCGTCGTACTGACGGTCGTGACCGCCGTCGCGTTGCGCGGCCGCATGCGACCCGGCCTGTCCGCGCTGCTGCGATTCCTCTACTACATCCCGGGGGCGCTGGCCGGCGTGGCGAGCGTCCTGGTCTGGCTGTTCATGCTCGATCCCGACGTCAGCCCCGCCTCCTGGCTGGTGGAAGCGCTCGGCTTCCACACGTTCGCCGCGGTGCTCGCCCCCGGCAACCTCCCGGTGATCTTCGTCCTGATCGCCTTCTGGACAGGCGCCGGCGGCTGGATGGTCGTGATGTACGGGGCACTCAACAACATCCCGGACGAGGTGCTGGAGGCAGCGCGGGTGGACGGTGCCGGGCCGTGGCAGACCGCCTGGCACATCCAGATCCCCATGATCAGGCAGTGGATCGCCTACATGACGATCCTCGCTTTCGCCGGCGGCACCCAGTTGTTCGTAGAGCCCCAGCTCCTGCAGACCGCAAGCCTCGGCCGGGTCGACCCAAGCTGGACGCCCAACCAACTGGCGTACACCTTCGCCTTCCAGCAGGGCGACTTCAACGGTGCCGCCGCCATCTCGGTCTTCCTGCTGGCGCTCGGCCTCATCTGCGCGGGCCTGCTGGTGTCGCGTACCAACATGTTCACGATGGACGAGAAATGACGCTTACCGCTTCCGCCGCTGCCCGGTCCCCAGCCGTACGACGCCGGGCGCCCTCCCGTGCCCTGTCCGTGCTCGTCATCGGGGTGCTGCTCACGGCCCTGGTGGTCTTCTTCGTCCTGCCAGTGCTGTGGCTGCTGCTCGCCCCGTCGAAGACCGCCGATCAGATCATCCGCGACGCGCCGCTGTCCTTCGGGTCCTTCTCCCGCATCAGTACCGCGTGGCGGCACCTGTTCGCCTTCCAGGACGGCGCCATGCTGGTCTGGCTCCGCAACTCCGCGATCTACTCGGGCGCTTCACTGCTGCTCACTCTGCTGACCAGTGTGCCGGCCGGTTACGCGCTGGCACTGACCCGCTTCCGCGGCCGCCGGACCCTGCTCACCATCACGCTCATCACCATGATCATGCCTTCGGCGACGCTGGTGCTGCCGATCTTCCTGGAACTGAACCGCTTCCACCTGATCGGCACGGCCTGGTCGGTCATCCTGCCGTTCTCGTTCTACCCCTTCGGCGTGTACTTGGTGTACATCTACTTCGCGACCAGCCTGCCGCGCGAACTCCTTTCGGCCGCACGCATCGACGGCTGCTCCGAGTGGCAGATCTTCGCCCGAATCGCCCTGCCGCTGGCCAAGCCCGTGGTCGGGCTGGTGGCGTTCTTCAGCTTCGTCGGCAACTGGAACAACTTCTTCCTGCCCTACCTGGTGCTGCCCAACAGCGACCAGTTCCCGGTCCAGGTCGGCCTGAACCAACTACTGTCCTCCACGCCCTCCTTCAACCCGGTCGCCGGCGCCGGCCTGGACATCACGGTGCCGGAGCTGGCCCTCGCCATCATCGTGGCCATCCTGCCGGTCCTTGTGCTCTTCATCTTCTCGCAGCGCACCCTCGTCTCGGGGATGCTCGCCGGCTCGACCAAGGAGTGACCCGGGGTCCTCGACGTATCCAATACATCCCAAGGGAGGCGAAGGCCGGCGGACGTCCGGCGTGGTCGAGCTGGTCGTACCGCACCCGGCAGGCGTGGCCCTCGGCGTGGGCAGCCGGTTCAGCGGGTCTCCAGAGGCGGGATCGCGGGGACCTCCGGGGCGTTGTCGATGTCCGCGGGCGTCATCCGGAGCTCCTGGGGATAGGCCTCGCGCCGGATGCGGCGGGCGGGTTCGGTGGTGCGCCACATGTAGAGGCAGCGGCCGCACTGGAGCACGTCCCAGGCGCCGGGGACCGGGGAGGTGGTGACGGTCTCGACGATGTCGTGCGCACAGCGGGGGCAGATCACGATGGCTCCTGAAGGGGTTTCAGCGGGCGGCGATCAGGGACTGAAGGCGCTTGGTCCACTCCTTGGCCTCCGGCAGATCACGGACCGGCGTACTGAAGTTCCCGCGGTTGTCCGGGGAGACGGGCGTCGTGGCGTCGGTGATCATCTTGCTGGTGATGCCGACCGGGGAGGCGGCCGGTGCCAGTTCCATGACGGACAGGTTCGGGATGATGACGACGTCGTCCTTGGGGTTGACCTTGGCCGACATCGCCCACATCACCTGGGGCAGGTTGAAGGGGTCGATGTCCTCGTCGACGACGATCACCTGGGTGACGTAGCCGAGGCCGTGGGGAGTGGTCATCGCGCGCATGCCGACCGCCTTGGCGAAGCCGCCGTAGCGCTTCTTCGTGGAGATGATCACGGTGAGGCCGTGGGTGTACATCGCGTTGACCGCCTGCACCTCGGGGAACTCGGCGCGCAGTTGCTTCAGCAGCGGGACACAGGTGTTCGGTCCGACCAGGTAGTCCACCTCGGTCCAGGGCATGCCCAGGTAGAGCGATTCGAAGATCGGGTCGGTGCGGTGGGAGACCCGGTCGACGCGGATCACCGGCATCCGCCGTCCGCCGGAGTAATGGCCGGTGAACTCGCCGAAGGGGCCCTCGATCTGGCGCTTGCGGCTCTCGATCACGCCCTCGATGACGACCTCGGAGCCCCAGGGGACGTCGAATCCGGTGAGCGGCGCCGTGGCGATGGGCGCGGGCGCGCCGCGCAGGGCACCGGCCATCTCGTACTCGGACCGGTCGTAGCCCATCGGCATACCGGCCGCGATGGTCATCACCGGATCGTTGCCCAGAGTGATCGCGATGGGCAGGTCCTCGCCGAGGCTCTCGGCCTTGCGCAGATGCAGGGCCACGTCATGCATCGGAACCGGCTGGATGGCGAGCCGACTGCGGCCGATGACCTCGATCCGGTAGATGCCGACGTTCTGCTTGCCGAAGTCGTCCGGGTCCTTCGGGTCGCGGGAGACCACGGCGCCCTTGTCCAGGTAGAAGCCGCCGTCGCCGTCGTTCAGCCGGAACAACGGGAGGATCTGGAACAGGTCGACGTCCGTCCCCTCCACGGTGTTCTCACGCCAGGGCGCGTCCCCGCGTCGCTCGGGCGCGACGGGGAAGGCGTCCCAGCGGCGCGCGAACTCCTCGACCTGGTCCTTGACCGGGGTGCCCGCGGGCAATCCCAGCGCGAGCGCGTGGTTGCGCCAGGAACCGTGGACGTTCATCGCGATCCGGGCATGGGAGAAACCCGTCACGTTGTCGAAGTACAGGGCGGGGGCTCCCTCGCCGATCCGGCCGGCCGCGTTGGCCGCGGCGGCCAGGTCGGGCTCGGGCAGGACCTCCTCGGTGATCTTCAGCAGCTGGCCCTCCTCCTCCAGCGTCGTCAGGAAGCTGCGCAGGTCGTCGTAGGCCATGTCCGGCTCCTTCTCAGGCGACTGGGTGGATGGGGGCGGTCCGGACGGCGCGCATGCCCTCCCAGCGCTTGGCGGCGGGGGCGGGCAGTGCGAGCTGGTCGAGGACACGGACGGTGATGTGATCGACGATGTCGTCGACCGAGGCGGGGTGGTTGTAGAAGGCGGGCATGGGCGGCACGATCCGCACTCCTTTGCGGGCCAGGTCGAGCATGTTCTCCAGATGGATCTCGCTCAGCGGCGTCTCACGCGGTACGAGCACCAGAGGACGCCGCTCCTTGAGCACCACGTCGGCGGCACGGCCGACCAGGCCCTCGCCGTAACCCGCACGGATACCGGCCAACGTCTTCATGGAGCACGGCACAATGACCATGCCGTCGGTCCGGAACGAGCCCGACGCGATGGTCGCCCCCTGATCCTCGGGGTTGTGCACCACGTCGGCGAGATCCGCGACCTCGCGGACACTGCGACCGGTCTCCAGTTCGATGGTGGTCCGCGCCCAGCGACTGAGAATCAGATGGGTCTCCACCTCGGGCAGCTCCGCCAGCCGCTGCAACAGCCGAAACCCGAGCACAGCGCCCGTGGCTCCGGTCATCCCCACGATCAGCCGCACGTCGATCAACTCCTTGCTTCCGGGCTTTCCCTCGCCTTCGACGCTATGGGCCGCGCGGTCGGCCAGAGCGGTAGCCTGGGGACCGGTCATGGGAAAAAACCGACAGCCTTCCGTTGCCGAGGTGTCGTACCGGCCCTCACTGAGCGCGCCCATAGGGATGGACATCCTCGACTTCGCCGAACTGTCCACACGCGGAGACCGGCGGGGATTGGACCTGTCCAGTCCGCTCCGGCCCGCCTTCCACCATCTGATCCACGTCAGGAAGGGCCCGGTCCGGCACACCGTGGACTTCCAGGACCACACACTTGACTCGGGCTCCTGGCTCTGGGTGCGGGCCGGCCAGGTCCACCAGTACGTCCCCCGGGATCACCTCGCCGCGCGGGGCACCATCATCATCTGGCAACCCGGTTTCGTGCCCGCGGAGCCTCCCCACGACGGCTCGCCCATGCTCCTCACCAGCCGGCACGCCCGCTCCGCCGGCCTCGCGCTGCACCACCTCGCCCACGAATACAGCGACCTGGCCTCCATTCCCCTCGACGCCCACATCGAGACACTGCGCCACCTCCTCAGCGTCCTGCTGCTGCGTCTGACCCACGCCTGTCCGGGCCCGGCGTCGCCCGGGTCGGGCGGCGATGTCTTCCGCCGCTTCCGTGCCGCCGTCGAACGCGACTTCGCCGACTCCCACCACGTCAACGACTACGCCGCCGCGCTCGGCTACAGCGTCCGCACTCTGTCCCGCGCCGCCCGCGCCGCGACCGGCTCCACCGCCAAGCAGTACCTCGACGCCCGTATCCTCCTGGAAGCCCGGCGGCTTCTGGTCCACACCGATGCCACCTCCGCCGAGATATCCCGCCGACTGGGCTTCCCGGACCCCAGCGACTTCACGAAGTTCTTCCGGAAACGTGACGGCGCGACGCCACTGCGATTCCGTGCGGTGGCCCGAGGAAGAGCTCGGGGGATGATCTCCACCCCGGCGTCCGTCGAGTAGACCCTCCAGACCCGCTCCGACGCGTCCGCCCACCCTCTCTCCGTCGCTTGGCGGTCGCCCGTTACGGTGAGATGCCCGATGCGGCCGAGACAGGAGAAACATATGAGCAGTGCCCCGGCCGCAGCTGTGCCGTTCGACCAGTTCCTCGCGCAACTGAGCGCCGGCCTGCCTCCCGCCCCGACGGCGACTCGGCGACCAGCCCCGAGCCGCCGTCCTGGCTTCGACAGGTGATCGCCGTGCTGTACGACGGCCAGGATGCCGCCGCCGCGAAGGGCTGGGCGCTGCGCCTTCATGGCGAACTGGAACGCCTCGGTGGCCAGGTGCCCCTCGCTGTGGTGCACGACTGGCACGTCCACGGCGTGGTACCGATGCTGGCCGAGGCGAATGCCCGGCATGGCGGGTCGGCGGAGCCCCAGCAGGTGGTAGGACGGCTGCACACCCGGGCGCTGGCGGGCGAGCACATCTCGGAGGCCGAGTGGAACGCGGCGCTCGTACCGGCGCTGCGGGATGTCTACCGCCTTGCCTACGCCTACGGGGACGCCTTCTCCAATGCCTACGCCGGCGCCCACGCGTACGCGATCGACAACGACTACGGCCAGGAGCGGGCCGACGGGTTCGCCCGCACCTACGCCGAACTCAACACCACCGCCAATGCCCGGTCCTTCGCTGACGCCAACGCCCTGACGCACGCAGGTGCGGCGGCGGACGCCTTCACGGCGGCGGACGCACAAACCTATGCCGAAGCCTGGCCGTTCGCCCATGTGCAGGTTTATGCCCACGCCTGCGCCCACCAGGGCGGGTCGGCGGCCAACGGCCGGACGGCCGACCAGGACGAGCGGCTCCGGGCGACTTACCGACACCTCGCCGACCGGCTCACCGACAGCCTGGCGCGGGCCCCTGCCTGAGCCGGGTGAGTCCGCTCCGGGGGGCCGGTGCCGCCCTGTGGCACCGGCCCCGAAAAACGTTCCCGATGCCGCTTCGACAACCTCACATGCGGTGTCCGGCGAACTCCCGGGGTTCCGCCGTTCAGGCCTGCGGCGGCTGGCCCTTGATGGCGACCCGCTGCCCATAGCGCGCGTGCGGGTAATAGTCCCAGATGGCGTGGTGCTGGACGCAGCGGTTGTCCCAGAACACCAGTGTGTTGGGGGTCCAGCGGACACGGCAGCTCAGCATGGTCCTGTGCGCGACCACGTCGAACAGCATGTCGAGGAGCGCCCTGCTCTCGTCGCCGGACAGCTGCACGATGTGCGAGGTGTAGGCCGGGTTGACGAACAGCAGCTTGCGACCGGTCTCAGGGTGGCATATCACCACTGGGTGTTCGTTCCTGGGCAGGACAGAGCCTGCCGGCGGGGTGTGGCCCTGCCAGGCGACGGCGTCGTCATGGATCGCGGTCAGGTCGTCCAGGAAGATCCTCATGGCCGGCGACAGCATCTCGTAGGCGAGATGCATGTTGGCGAACATGGTGTCGCCGCCGCTGCCGGTCTCCGGGATCCGGGTGATGTAGAGCATCGACCCCAGTGCGAGTTCGGCGTTGGAGGTCCCGTCGGCGTGCCACCCGTGGCCGTCGACGTCGGTGGAGTCCTTGCTCGCGCTGATCTCCAACCCCGTCTCGTCGGTGGATCGGCCACGCAGGTCGACGAGAGTTCGAGGAGCGCTCGGCAGACGGTGTCCTGCGCCGCCATGAAGACCTCTGGATCGGAGTGCTCGGGCACCCGCTGAGGCGGCATCACCGCGAGGACCCGGAGCCCGAGTTCGTGTGCCAGGCGGTAGAAGTCGAGAGCGCCGCGGGTCATGGCCCGGACTATGCCGTCGAACAGCCGACTCGATAGGAAGCCCGGCGGGAACTCACCGCGGACCCGGTAGACCTGCCAGTTCTCCAGAGTGGCGATGAAGTGGGCGCTGAAGCCGAGGGTCGACACCAGCGGGAGGGTCAGCCCGCCGAGGCCGGATACGCCCAGCTCATCCAGGAAGCCCCGGTAGTACCGGTCCGCTTCGGGCTTACGGAACACGCCATCGCCGTCATCCACGCGAACCGGCAGCTCACGACGCACAGTTGGATGCCGCCGCGGAGCGGCTCGCGGGCCGGTTGCGCAGCAAGGGCATCGGTTCGGGAGCGCTCGTCGAGGTGCGGGCGAGCCGAACGGAGCGGCTCCTGGTCGGCCTGCTCGGAGTCCTGAAGGCGGGTGCGGCGTATATTCCGCTCGACCCGGAGTACCCGGCGGAACGGCTCGACTTCATCACCGGCGACACCTGCGCCGTACTGGAGTTGGGAGACGCCGAGCTCTCAGCCGTCACCGAGGACACCGGCGAGCCGAACAAGCCGGCCACCGCGTCGCCGGAACCGGACGACCTGGCCTATGTGATCTACACCTCCGGTTCGACCGGCCGCCCCAAGGGCGTGCAGATCGAACACGGTTCGCTCGTCAACCTACTGCTGGCCATGCGCGACCTGCTCGACGCCCGGCGGGCCCATCGCTGGTTGGCGTCGGCCTCGGCGGCGTTCGACATGTCCGTGCCGGAGCTCTATCTCCCTCTGGTGACCGGCGGCACGATCGTCATGGTGAGCGAGACCCAGACGCGTGAGGGAGCGGCGCTGCGCGAGCTGATCGCCCGGCATGAGGTCACCCACATGCAGGCGACCCCGACCGGCTGGTCGATGCTCCTGGACGTCGGCTTCGACGCGCCCGGCATCACCGCGATCACCGGAGGCGAGGCACTGACCTTGACGCTCGCTCAGCGGTTGCGCCCTAAAGTGGGCAGACTCGTCAACCTCTACGGGCCGACCGAGACGACGGTCTGGTCAATGGCCGACGAGATCGGTCCGGAGACCGACCGGGTGACCATCGGCCACCCGCTGGCGAACACCCGGGTGTACGTGCTCGACGAGCGCCTGACACCCGTACCCGCGAGGCTGCATGACGTCCCGAGACCGCGGAAATGGTCCCAGTCGACCTGCCGCTCCCCATACGGCGGCTTCGGGCCTGCCAGAGGATCGCATGTGACGGCCGTGACCGCGGCGCCGATGGGGACCGCCTCGCCGCTGAGTAAACTCGGCTTCAGCATCCTGAACTGCCGTGACTCCGTTAAGTAACTGGTTGGTCGCGGGATTTCGTCACCCCTTTCCGCAATTCTTGATTGTTTAATCCACAACTTGTTAGGGTTGAGTGCAGAAAGATGTGCGGCATCCCAGGGCCACCCCGATACCGGATCGAGATTCACAATCGGCCCGTGCGGCCGCATCAGAGGAAGCCCCGCGCCCTTCGCCGATCACCCAAGGAGTTGCAGCATGGATCTGAATCTCGCCAACAAGGTCGTCGTCGTCACCGGCGCCAGCCGCGGCGTCGGCCTTGCGACCGTACAGTCCTTCGTCCAGGAGGGCGCGACTGTCGTCGCCGGAGCCCGCACCGTCTCGACGGCATTGCAGGAACTCGCCGCCCATGCTCAAGTGCTGTCCGTCTCGGTGGACCTGGCCACCAGCGCCGGGCCGCAACAGCTCGTCGACGCAGCCGTTCAGCTGTTCGGCGGAGTGGACGTCCTCGTCAACAACGTGGGTGCCGTCAGCCCTCGACTGCAGGGCATCGCCTCCATCACGGACGAACAGTGGCTCGAATCCCTGAATCTGAACCTGATGAGCGCAGTCCGCGCCTCGCGTGCCGCCCTGCCCAGCCTGCTGGAACGCCAGGGCACCATCGTCAACATCAGTTCGGTCAACGCATTCCTCCCCGACCCCGGTGTCGCCGACTACACCGTCTCCAAGGCCGCGCTCACCAACTTCTCCAAGGCGCTCTCCAAGGAGGTCGGCCCCCAGGGCGTGCGCATCAACACCGTCAGCCCCGGCCCGATCACGACCGACATCTGGACCGCAGAGAGCGGCCTGGTCGGCACCATCGCTGCCGCCATGGGGGTCGACATGGAAACGGCGACCGACCAGTTCGTGGCCGAGCTCGGCGGTTTCGCGACGGGCCGCTTCACCCGCCCCGAGGAAGTCGCGGACCTCATCGTCATGATCGCCAGCAGCCGCGCCGGCAACGTCACCGGCGCCGACTTCGTCATCGACGGCGGACTCATCAAAACCCTCTGACCCCTCCTGCATGCTTCGGCCGACCCGGATGGCCTGCCCCCAGACAACGGCCTGCGCACCGGTTATAGACGTTCGGAGCCGATCTCGAAATCGCTCATTGATGCGAGGCGCACTGCGCCGTCCGGTCGGCAAACTGGGGCATGCGGTCACGCAAGACAGAAAGGGCAGCCGCCCCTGCCCTCACCGAGGGCCGGTTACGGCGCCCCTGGGCCGCACAGGTTCCGGTTCACCCCCTTCGCGCACCACTGATGGTTGACCGTTAAACTTTATCGGGTACAGTGAAGGAGTCGGGGCAAGCGAGACCGCCTGACTCCCCGACCGCCCGGCTACTGATGCCGGCCGCGTCACGGCACGCGACGAGCACCCGGGTCGACTCACCATTCGTCCGCTCCCTGCGGCTGCGGCCATTCCATCTCCACATCCTGGTTATGGAATGATCAATCCTGAACGTCTAAGGAAGAGAACTATGCCTCACCTGCTCCACATCGACTCCAGCTCGCGCGGCGCCGACTCCCTCACCCGGCAGATCAGCGCCAGGTATGTCGCCGCCTGGCGCCGGCAGAACCCTGAAGGCACCGTGACCTACCGGGACGTGACCGTAAACGTGCCGAACTTCGTTTCGGCGGACTGGGTCACCGGCGTCTTCGCTCCGGCCGAGCACCACACGCTGCAGACCAAGGCCGCAGTCGACGCATCCTCCGCACTCATCAGCGAGGTGGAGGCCGCCGACGTGCTGGTTCTCGGTGTACCGATGTACAACTTCAATGTCCCTGCGACCTTCAAAGCCTGGATCGACCAGATCTGCATGGCAGGTCGGACCTTCACATACGGCGAGGACGGCCCGCGCGGTGTGCTCGCCGGCAAGAAGGCCGTCATCGCGCGTGCGTCCGGCAGCGACTTCAGCAACCCCGCGTTCGCCCCCATGGACTTCCATGCCCCTTACCTGCGCGGCGTCCTCGGGTTCATCGGCATAACTGATATCGAGTTCATCTCTGTCAGTGGAATGACCCCCGAGCAGGTCAACGCCGGACTCGCCGATGCCGACCAGGCTATTGCCGCGTCCCTCAAGGCTCTCTGACGACTTCGGCCAGGAATAGGGGACCATCCGGCGCGGCAGCCGAGGACGAGTTGCTCGTGCAGCACGCTTCCCTCGGCTGCCGCGTCGTCCGGCTGCTTTCTCAGCGCCGCTGGGATGCCCGGGAACTGCCTCGCAGAACGCTTCCGCCCGCCTCCCGTCAGGCTCTGCTCAGACGAGTGCAGGGCCGATGCCACCTCTTCCGGATGGAAGAACGCGTACGCATCGGCCCACGTGGGAGATACATTCAGCCGGGGCGACGCGGTCTGACGCGCCGGATGGGGCACCCCGCCACGCCCGGCGGCCGACGCGCCGTCGACAGACATGGGCCGACTGACAGGAACCACGCACGAGGGCTGCCGTCGTTCTTGATGATTCAGACCATAACCATTAGCTTGGCGCCCATGGCTCGCCCCCGGGAGTTCGACAGAGACCAGGCGATAGACCGCGCGATGGGTCTGTTCTGGAGCCGCGGATACGGCGCGACCTCCCTGCAGGACCTCACTGCGGAACTCGGCATCGGCAGCGGCAGTCTGTACGCGGCGTTCGGCTCGAAGGAAAAGCTCTACGCCCTGGCCCTCGAGAGATACTGCTCCCACAACTCCGGAGCGCTCATCGCCGAACTGGAGTCGGCTGCCGACGTGCGATCCGCGCTGCGAGCGGCACTCGCGGCCATGGCCGAGGCGGACCTGTGCGACCCCGAACGGGGCTGTTTCCTGGTCAATGCCGCCACTGAGCGCTCTGCCGATCCGGCAACCGTGGACCGCGTCGGAGGGACGCTGCGCCTGGTGGAGAGCTCCATCGCCGGCGCGTTGGAACGGGGGCAGGCGCGTGGGGAACTGTCAGCTGACAAAGACCCCGCAGGGCTGGCCCGGTTCCTCACCACCTTCATCCAAGGGATGCGTCTCATGGGCAAGGCCCGCGTCGGCCGGGAATTCCTGGAGAGTGCTGTCTCCAACGCTCTGACCGTCCTGGACTGAGCAGCCGGTCGGCTTCGTTCTTTTCGGCGGCCAGGGGCTCGGGCTTACGACGGCCCCACTCCATGAGGTAGGCCGGAGCGGAGGTCGTGTCGGAGCTCCGGGCGCCCCTCGCCCGCGTAGCCGACCCCGGCGCGAAGGACGAGGCCGCCTTCAAGCTGAAGGAGGTGCGTCGGTACGGGCCGCGACGGGGCCGCCGATGCGCCTGGACACTCACATACATACGTACAGGGTGCGGCGCAGGACCGCCGGCGATCGTGACGCGCGTCATACCTGCGGGCCAGCAGAAGGTCGTCATCGGACCCTCTCCGCCGTCTCGGGCGTACGAAAGTGCTCGGTCCGCTCGGCCAAGTGTCCAAAAAATCCATCCACCCGCCAGTGACTGCCTGCTTCCGGGAAGAATCGGCGCTCTTTCGCTTGTGTCTCATGACGTCAGCGCGCCTGGCCGTCGCGACACCGGCAGTGGCATGAAGACGAGGAGTTCATGAGAGACGAAGGTGCAGTCGTGGCCGCGAGCGTGAGCAATCCCTGCTGGCCGAGTTCTTGGACGTGCGGGACAGGGCAGTCCCAGATCCCGGGCGGCCAGCGCATGGCTGCGTGCCTCCCTGGTCCGGCCGGTGTGCAGGGCCTCCTCCACCAGGTCGAGCAGGGTCCGTAGGGCCGGCACGGATTGCAGTCACCGAGGGCGATTGAGTTCCCGAGCGAGTAATTCGACTGATCCGAAGTGCACGACTGCCGGACGAATCTAGAGGCATCGCTCAGCACAGCCGACGCAGAGAATCCACCTCAAGGAGCTTCCCATGTCCGACAACTTGCTCCCGTCGTCTTCATCCACGGTCTGTGGCTGCACGCCTCATCCTGAGGACCGCACCGTCCCCGACGTCGTGACCCGGGCCGCGTACAAGCTCTACGGCGACTCAACGGCGGTCACCGACCTCAGGCAGTTCGCCGACCGTGGCCACTCGCTCACCGTCGATGCCGGCTGGCCCACGATCGCGGAATTCATCCTGGGCTGGCTCGCCTCGCAGAACGTCAACCCCAGCACCACGGCCACCCTCGCCTGACCGGGGGACCGTCCCCTGCCCACCTTTATCCCTTCACAGCAGCGTCACGTCCGGGCCGAGTGCGGACCCGGCCCTCAACAAGGAGTCACATCATGAAGAAGGTCCTGATTCCCGCTCTGACCGCCACCGCCCTCGCCGCCGCCCTGGTCACCACGGCGCTTCCCGCAGCGGCCAACGGTTCGACGGTCAAGGCGACCACAGTGTCGAGCAGCACCAGCGGGCCCACTGACCCGGGGGGCGAGAAGGTCCCGGCCGGATTCACCGAGCACCGGGTCAAGGTGGGGGACGTCCACATCGACTACATCGCCGGCGGACACGGCAAGACCCTGGTCCTGCTGCACGGCTACCCGCAGACCTGGTACGAGTGGCGCAAGGTGCTGCCCGAGCTGAGCAAGCACTACCACGTCATCGCTCCCGACCTGCGCGGCGCCGGCCGCAGTGATGCACCCGCCACCGGCTACG
Organism: Streptomyces sp. NBC_00271; assembly: GCF_036178845.1. NCBI lineage: Bacteria > Bacillati > Actinomycetota > Actinomycetes > Kitasatosporales > Streptomycetaceae > Streptomyces > Streptomyces sp. NBC_00271. Next base: position 212,276 of record NZ_CP108071.1, read on the forward strand.
ACAAGAAGACCCTCGCCAACGACATCCACGGGCTGCTGGTACGGCTGCACCGGGACAAGGACGTCCGCCTGGTCGGCCACGACATCGGCACCATGGTCGCCTACTCCTACGCTGCCGCCCACCCCCAGGAGGTGACCAAGCTCGTGCTGAGTGAGGCCCCGATCCCCGACCAGAGCATCTTCAACTGGCCGGCACTGACCCCGGCCGGTCCCGGTCTGTGGAACTTCGGCTTCTTCAACGTCACCAACGGCCTGCCCGAGCAGACGGTCCGCGGCCGTGAGACCCAGTGGGTCGCCAGCTTCGGCGACATGCTGGAGCACGACAAGAGCGGCATCAGCCGCAAGGACGCCTCGGTCTACGGAACCTATCTGAAGGACCCCGCCCACCTGAGCGCCAGCTTCAAGTGGTTCCGCACCATGAACCAGGACGTCGCCGACGACGCGGGCTACTCCAAGAACAAGCTCACGATGCCGGTCCTCGCCATAGGCGCCCAGTACAGCCTGGGTGACCTCGTCCCCGACCAGGTCCGCAAGTACGCCGCCAGCGTCAGCGGCGCGGTGGTACCGAACTCGGGCCACTGGATCTACGAGGAGCAGCCGGCCGCGGCCACCAAGCTCCTGCTCGACTTCCTGGGCAGGTGATCGGCTAGCTGGCCAAACCGCCAGGCGGGCCCGGACCACCATTCCGGGCCCGCCTCCACGGCTGGGCAACGGGCCTCAGAGCCGTGCGGGCGGGGACCGGTGCCCATCGGTGATGAAGGACTCCAAGGGCAGGAACCGGAGTTCGGAAGCGGTCAAGCAGCCCGTGAAGGGCGATACGGGCCTCCAGCCCTGCCTCGGCTCCCCGGCCGTGGCATCGCGACCGAGGAGAACGACCGGCTGCTGGTGGAACTCGCGGCCGAGGCCTGACGAACCGTCAGCTCTCAGCCGCCCTCGAGGTGAGCGAGGTAGCGGTGGGGAACCGTCTGACGCGGCGGTTCGCCGGGACCGGTACCCGCTCGCGCCTGGAACTGACCACGGCACTGGGCGACAGCCGGCGACCGCACGCGATTCCCCGTGCCGCACCTCATATAAGCCCACACCTCACGGCGTACGCCACGGCGTGGGTTCGATTACGGAGATTGAGCCGCTTCATCAGGTTGTAGAGAATGTTCTTGACCGTCCGCTCGGAATAGCTGAGCTTTTGGGCTATCTCCTGCAGATCGCAGCCCGCGGACACCAAGCGCAGGACGTCAATCTCTCGGGGAGTCAGACCAGAGGCGGTCAGTCCGTGCCGGGCGAGCACGTCGCGGTTGGTCCGCAGTACCTGATCGAACAGTTTCCCCTGGAGCTCGGGCGGGAAATCACCGCACCCCTCGCCGACGCTCACTACGGTGTTGGTGAACGCCGCCGGAGTAAACTCACTGCGCCACATCACGGCACGCACGCCGCACTCCAGCGCCGCATAGAGGTCCGCCTGCCACTGATCGCCGATGATGAGCAGGAAACGAGGGTCGGTCATTTCTGCCGACAGTTGGCTGAGCATGTCCAAGCTCGCCACGACCACGGTGTCCAGAGCCACGACGAAGACGTCGGCCTCCTGCAGTTGGGCAGTGGCGACCAGGCTCAGTCGGGGCTCCAGCCGGATATGTCCGACCAAACCCAGTCGGGTAATGGGGTCGGCCGCATGGACCGCCACGCTGATCGGGCTCATTGTCATCTCCTGCGGTAGGAATCGTGCTCGGCGAAGACGAACGGGTGGCCAGAGCCTCTTTTCGGTACTGCCCGGCTCCTCCTCAGGCGTATGTATGGCAAAGGTTCACGGGATCACCCGAGCGCCGGTTCCGCCCCGTTTTCGGTCGGCCCCCAAGAGGTGACGGGCTTGCCCATGCGGACGGGTCCCACAGGCATCCCGACGCCTCGGCCAGGGGTGCGGCTGACGTAGGGAAAGGTCGCGCGAGTCGCACCGGGGCCGCGGTCTCCCAGAAACCCTGCTGACCTGCGGCGTCGCGCCTCGGGTTCCGGCATGGGCGTGCGCGTTCCCGGGGTCGCCGGTGCGCAGGCCGTGGGCCTGCTCGATGAACCGCTCCACAAACCCGTCAATCACGGAGTCGTCGATGATGACGCGATTGGTCGCCATGCAGATCTGGCCCTGGTGGTCATAGCTGCCGAACACGGCGCATTCCACGGCCCGTTCGAGATCGGCGTCGTTCAGCACCCCCAGCGGTCCGTTTCCGCCCAGTTCCAGCGCGAGCCCCTTCAGACCCGCCTTGGCGGCGAGGCCACGCCCCACGAGGGTGGAACTAGTGAACGAGATCACCCTGGGGGCCTCATGCTCGACGAGACGGTCGCCGGCGTCCCGGCTGCGGCCGATCTGACACCGAGCTTGGCGAAGATGTGCTTCATGTGCGTGTTGACGGTGTGCACGGACACAGGGAGACGCTCAGCTTTGGCCCGATTGGTGAGGACGTCCACGACGAGCGGGATCAGTTTCCGCCCGGGCTCCGTCAGACGCTCCCACCCCCGGAGGACTGGCCGTGGGGTGCGGTACCACGCCGCTGCGCACGGCCGAAGGCGCCGTCGGATCCGCTCGTGATCGCGCACGGCTCCTGAGGCCGACGCCAGATGCCCTGCCTCTTCGAGGTACGGTCCGATCCGGCCAGGAGCACCCCGAGGTCCTCACAGGCGGCCGCCGGGGCCAATGGCCTGCCGCTGCTCCGGTAGGCGCGGTGATGGTGGAGGACAGTTCGCCCGGCGGCCCGTCGAGAAGGCCGTTTGACACGGGCGCGGACCGCCCCAATGATCTGCTGGCCGTCGTTCTGTGCGGCCAGGCCGCGGAGTGCTTCGGACACGGCCCGCACAGCCGCCGAAACCGCCTCCCGCAGCATCGCCTTCGGCCTGCCCATGGCCAAGTTCCTCGTCCCCGAGCTGCCCTTCGCCGGTGAGGGAGAGAAGAGAGTGGTCTGGTCAGCTACCACGGCCCGGCACAGCGTCGTCACGTTCAACCACCGACGTTCGGTGGCGGCCCAGCCCCTGACGTCCAGCGCATCCATCGAAGATTCCGGGGCCCGTGCGGTGCCCAGGACCTCGGAACTCACGCGGAGCCCTCGCCGAGCACGGCGAGGAACGTCTCGTCCTCTACGTAGATCTCGAGAGCCCTGATCAGGCCGTCGGTGACGCGCCAGACGTGAACTTCGTGGGAGTCAAAAGGACGGCCGTTGGCGCGGACGGTGCCCCGGGTGCGTCCCACCTGGACCACACGGTCCCCGGCCTGGTAGACCGCCTCGGGCTCGACGGTGCTGCTGATGTGGGAACTGACAGTGGTGAAGAACTCCCGGAACCCCGCAAGCCCCTGGTAGAAGCCCCCCCAGGGCAGCCTGTCGGACTGCCGGATAGTGATCTCCGGATGGACGAGCGCAGCCGCTGCCGCCGCGTCTCCATTCCTGATCGCCTCATATGCCGCATAGACGACTTCCATGCCATCCCGCTTCATCGGTGCCCCTCTCTTTCTGTCGGGGGCCGGACGCGCCGGTCGCGCGTCCGATCTCCGCCCAGAGTGATCGATCCGCCCCCGCATCGCTTCGGTCATTCGACTGGGGGATCCGCGTACGTCGCGATCAGTTTTGCCTTCCAGCCGGGCAGCGACCTCCGCGCCAAGCCAGGTACAGGACACCCTCGCGGACCTGAGTCATGTGACTGCCCGTTCACCCGTGACCGCCGCGCGATCCGCGGTTGCTCACCAGGAACAGAACTTCCCCCCGCTGCGGGCACGTTGCTGCCATCGACGACACGGGAGACCCCGCACCCTTCCGCGGCGACTCCACACGCCGTCAGGGCCTGGTTTGTCTCCATCAGTCAGCGATCCGCTCGGTGAGCGACTCGGCCGTTTGCTACACCTCCGCGCTGTCTTCGACCAAGCGGCGGTGGAGTTCCTTGGTCATGGCGTGGATCGCGCGAGTCAGGTCGGTGTTGGTCTTGAGTTCCAACTCCTGCTCGACGAAATCATGGTCGGCCTTCATCTGCTGGAAGGCGGCCTGCCGATTCTGGCCGATCATGACGAACGTGGACAGGAAGATCGCCTCCAGAGACACCACCAGGGTCAAGGTGGGCCAGGGACTGGCCTCGAGGAACACCATCCAGAACGCGAAAACGATCGCATGCAGATAGACGAAGGGCATCGAACCGGCGAACCGTGTGATCGCGTCGGCGATGCGCAGTTGGACATCCTCCGCACGGCGCTCGCGATGCGCCACCACTGCCGGGTGGTGGTCCATGCCATCTTGCTCGCTCATCTCAACCTGCCTCTCGCGTACCGCGGTGTTCTGGGCCCTGCCGACGGCACGATCCGGCAACCGCCAGAGCCTCCGCAGCGGAGGGAGGCGGCGCCGGAGACTCACCTCGCGGTCGCGTCGGTGGTCCGGTGACGCCTGCGCCGGGTCATCCTCGCAGCAAGGCCGTTCTCTCCGCCGGTCAGGTCACCGGTACGTCCTCCGCCGGCCGGGGTCGTCCGGTGCGGCGGTGGCACGGTCGGGGCCCGCCGAGCAGGCGGGCTTTCGGCGCGTCCGGAGCTGGCGATCCGGGCCAGGCAGTGCGACGGACCCCGTTCACCTGGTCGGCGAGCCGCCGTGCCTGCGAGCCGTCACCGCGCAGCCATTCGAGCTTGCGGCAACCGCACAACACGACATCAACACGGGCACGCCACACAGCGTCCTGGCCAGGAGCGCTACCCCGAATCGACCGAAGCGAGGCACCCCCCTACCAGGGTCGGGTCCCGGCCGTCGGGGTCGACGAGCCGGAACCAGGGGGCGCTGCTTAAATTCTCCCCCTCGCGAACGGGGAGATTCCTGGCTCACGCTGCGGGCGATCGATGTGAAGTGGCGCCTCGGTGTCCCCGCCGTCGGCTGGAAATACCCGCCAAGCGGATACGGCTGACTGACGGCGACGAGATCGAGTACGACCGGCTGCTGATCGCCACCGGCATACGGGCGCGGCCTGGCCGAACGTTGGGCGCTCATCCTCGACCTGGCACCTCCGTGACAGGGCCCACAAATATGCATACGAGATGCATATTTTTGTTAGGCTTGGGCTGCGCTCGTCTTCCGGCACGTGCGGCGGCCGAGGGCCCCGCCTCGACGTCGAACCCGGGGCTCGCGGATGTTCCACCTCGTCCTCGCCACGATCGGCGCCGTACTCGTCCTGGAAAGGCTGTGCCCGTGCCATCCGAACATGACCTCTCGAGCCGCGACGATGTGTCCGCCCTGGTCACCGAGTTCTATCGGCGAGCCTTCGCGGACCCGCTGATCGGTCCGATCTTCACCGACATCGCACATATGGATCTCGCCGCCCATCTGCCCGTGATGTGCGACTTCTGGGAGACCGTGCTCTTCCGGGCGGGTCTCTACCGCCGCAACGCCCTGCAGGTCCATGTGCGGTTGCACTGGCTCGCCCCGCTGGAGGCCGAGCACTTCGCGCGTTGGCTGGCACTGTGGACAGGCACGGTGGACGACCTGTTCAGCGGCGAGAAAGCCGAGCTGGCCAAGGTCCAAGCCGAGCGTATCGGCGGATCGCTGCTGCGTAGGGTCCATGGTGCGGACGCCGGTGAGCTGGTCACCTTCCACCGCCACCCGGTCATGCCCCCGGCCCCGACTGGCCTCGGGCTCAAGCCGGCCCAGGAGATGTGAACGGTGGCACACCGTCCGCGCGCTCGCCGGCCGCGCCCGCCTCGCCGACCTCCTGGAAGCCGAACCCTACCTGGACGTACTCTCCACTACCTGCGTCCGCTCGCCTGGGAGCTCACCCGCCTCTCCAAGGCCAAGCGCGTCACGCCGGTCGTCCTGCTCGACACGTTCGAGGACACCTGTGACTGCACCCACCGGGACCTCGACCTCCGCTGGATCATCATCGCCGGCGATTCGACCCCCAACGTGCCGTGCGATTGCCGACGTTCGCCGTCCCCACGGTCCGGGCGAAGATCCAGCAACCCCCGGCCGTTCGCCGATGTCCCGCACGGTGGTGCATTCGAAAACGCGCTCGGCGAGCAACTCGCCCTCGGCCTGCACCAACAGCTCCCTGCTGCGCGCCGAGTCCCGTCGGCGCGCGGGCTTCTCCGCACTCGCCGACGGAACGCGGCCATCGGGACCGCTTCCTGGGCCTCCTGCGGGTGCTAGGCCAGGTACGCCATCTATCGGAGCCGTCTTGAGCTTCGACAGGATCGCTGCCTCGACGGTCATTGTCCACGTCGCCCACCGTGGAAGGCCCTCACGAGCCGGTGTCTGAACCCCGGCCTGAACATCGCTGCCACCGCGGGATCCGATCAGTTGGCGGTGGGCTCCTCGTAAGGGATGCGGCTCAGGTGCCGGACCTCTCCTAGGGTGCCCCATTCATCCCCGCCGAGCTTGGTGAGCGGGCGCAGGAGCTCGCTGCTGGGACGCTCGTCGACGATGCAGTCCTCGTCCGCCGCGGCATGGACCACCCGTCCGAAGACGAGGGTGGAGTTGCCCATGCGCAGGGTGGTGTGCGAACGGCACTCCAGAACCACGTGCGAGGTGGCCACTCTGGGGGGACGCACACACCTGCTGGCCTCGCGCTCAATGCCCGCGGTATCGAATTCGCTGACCGACCGGGGGTAGTCGATGGCGGTGGCGTTGATCAACTCCAGCAGCGATTCGGACGAGAAGTTGACGACGAACTCGCCGGTGTCCTCGACGTTGCGCAGGGAGTCCTTGCGGCCGATCGAGGTGAACTGCACGATCGGGGGATCGGTGCTGGCGATGCTGAAGAAAGAGTGGGGGGCGAGGTTCTCGGTGCCCCCCTTCGAGCTGATCGTGGAGACCCAGGCGATCGGGCGAGGGACGACGACTGACGTCAGGAACCTGTAGAAGGCCGCCCTGCCCATTGCCTCGGGATCGTATTCGATGCGCATGCGCCCAGTATTGATCCGAACGCGTTGCGCAACCATGGATGGGGGCGAGAGCGTGTTGGGCCGGGCCGCCTGGGCGGGGCCGGAGCCATGCCTGCGCTCGCCCACCAGGGGAGGTGAGCGGGCGCAGGCGGTGCGGTGAGTCGGTCAGAGTGTTGTTTGCCTGGTGCGGGGATGGTCCACCGTTCGTCGAGGTCGGCCGACTCCTGCTCACTGACCGCGTTGGCGAACGCGAAACGGGACTGCTCCGCCGTCAGGGACCCGGGCCGGTGCTCAACGCAAGCCGGGGGGCTGCGTCCAGCGCATCGCGAAGTTCTACGACCGGCACCACTGACCCGCCTCCGCGAGGCCATGGCCCATGGACGAGGTCGGCGAAGGCCGGTCGACAGTGCGTCCAGCACCTCCGTCGCACTGCGGGCCATCGCTAGGTTCATGCGTCGGCACGCGGGCACCGCTACGGAACGTGCGCCGTGCACGTCACGGACCGACCGGTCATTGCCACCGAACACAGGAACGGGGCTGTCGCCGGTGGGATACGACTGCGGCATGACGATCCGAGCACCTACGTCACGCACGCCGATCCGATGCAGTCACATGACTCAAGTCAGTTCAACTGCTTCGAACTTAGCGTGGCAGCCCAGGCCGCACCAGCTGCGGCAGGAGCTGACGCTGAGTGGAGCCAGAGATGACGTCCATGCCCGTCACGGGCCTCGTCGACGGAACGCCCGCACGGCCCGCCGACCTCGTCGTACGAAACGCGAAGATCTTCACGGGCGATGACCAGCGCCCCTTCGCCACCGCGCTGGCGGCCACCGCCGGCGTCATAGACACCGTTGGCGGAGACGCCGACGTCGCGGGTCTCATCGGATCGAAGACCGTGGTCGTGGATGCCATGGGCCGCCGCGTGGTGCCAGGGCTGAACGACTCGCACAACCATGTGGTCCGCGGAGGCCTGCACTACACCCTCGAACTGCGCTGGGACGGCGTGCGCACCTTGCGGCAGGCGCTCGCGATGCTGCGCGAGCAGGCAGCCCGGACGCCCCAGGGTCAATGGGTACGCGTGGCCGGCGGGTGGAGCGTGGAGTCGTTCGTCGAGCGCCGGATGCCCACCCCGGCCGAGCTGAACGAGGCCGCCCCGGACACGCCGGTGATCGTGACGCACCTCTACCAGGCGGCCATCCTCAACCGTGCCGCGCTGAAGGCGGCCGGGATCACCCGGGAGACCGCGGCGCCGCCCGGTGGCCAGATCGTCCGCGGCCACGACGGCGAACCCACCGGCATGCTGATCGCCTCCCCCAGCGCGCTGCTGCTCTACTCCACGATCGCCAAGGCCCCGGTCCTGGACCCCGAGGGCCAGCGGGAGTCCACCCGGCAGTTCCTCCACGAGCTGAACCGCTTCGGCCTGACCTCGCTCATCGACGCGGCAGGCGGCTTCCAGGACTTCCCGAGCGGCTACGCGGCCGTGACCGGCCTGCACGAGGCAGGCGAGCTGACGGTGCGCATCGCGTACCACCTCTTCCCGCAGACATTCGGCGGCGAGGTGGACGACCTGCGCCGCTGGATCGGTATGGTCCGCCCCGAGGACGGCGACGGCTGGCTGCGCTTCAACGGTGCCGGGGAGAACCTCATCTGGGCCGCCGCCGACTTCGAGAACTTCACCCAGCCGCGCCCCGAACTTCCTGCCTACGAGGGTGAGTTCGAGAAGGCCGTACGGCTGCTCATGGAGCACGGCTGGGGTTTCCGGCTGCACGCCACGTACGACGAGACCATCCGCCGCGACCTCGCCGTCTTCGAGAAACTCGCCGCCGAGGGGCTCTTCCCCAGCGGCAACCGCTGGCTCTTCGACCATGCGGAGACCATCTCCCCCGAGAGCCTGGACCGTGTCGCCGCGCTCGGCGGCGCCATCGGTGTGCAGCACCGGCTCGCCTACCAGGGCGAGACCTTCCGCGACCGCTACGGCGCCGAGGCCGCCGCCGCGGCCCCGCCGCTGGGCGCGATGCGGGAACGCGGACTGACCGTGGCGGCCGGGACGGACGCCACCCGCGTCTCCACCTACAACCCCTGGGTGGCCCTGTACTGGCTGGTCTCCGGGCGCAACGTGGCCGGTGTGCCGCTGCGCTCGCCCGCCAACCGGGTGGACCGGGAGACGGCTCTCGCGATGTACACGTCGGCCGGAGCGGCGCTCACCGGGGAAGAGGATGTCAAGGGCCATCTGAGCCCCGGTCATTACGCCGACCTCGCGGTGCTGAGCGACGACTACTTCACCGTCCCGGAAGACGAGATCCCCGCCATCGAGTCACTGCTCACCGTGGCGGGCGGCCGGATCGTCTACGCGGCGGGCCAGTTCGAAGGCCTCGCCGCGTCGGCACCGGCCGTGATGCCCGAGTGGAGCCCGATCGCCCACTTCGGCGGCTACCAGGCTTCACCGTGGCCCGCCCGCCCGGAGCGCTCCGGGGTCCGGCAGGCCGAGCTGCTGGGTCAGGCCGCCGCCGAATCCGCCGGCTACCGCCGCTGGCGCGTCGAGCGCGGTCTCGCCGCCGACGTCCCCGCCCTCGACGACCCCTGCTTCGGCTGAGGAGCATCCGATGACTGTGGGTCTGCTCATCCTCCGTCTCGTCACCGGACTGCTGCTGGCCGCGCACGGGCTGCAGAAGGTGAGCTTCCGACTGGGCGGACAGGGTCTGGCGGGCGGCATCGCCGAGTTCCGGGAGGACGGCTTCCGCGGCGGGGCGCTCACCGCCCTGGCCGCCGGCGGAGGTCAGATCACCGCCGGAATCCTCTTCCTCGCAGGGGCGCTCACTCCGCTTGCGGTCGCCACCGCCGTGGGTGTGATGACCGTCGCCGTCACCGTCAAATGGCCGAACGGGCCCTGGGCCCCGCACGACGGCTACGAATACCCCGGCTTCCTGGTGGTGGCCGCGGTGGTGCTCGGCTTCACAGGACCCGGGAGCTGGTCGCTCGACGACTTCTACGGGCCGACCCCCTGGCCCGGATGGGTGGCAGCGACCGCCGCCGCGGTCGGACTGGCCGCCGGCCTGCTCACCCGGCTCGCCCTGCACCGGGCCCCGCACACCCCCACCGCCGAGGAGACGTCATGAAGGCCGTCCTGCTCCGTACATCCGACCGGCTGCTGCCGAGCAGCTCCCACACCTACGGACCGCTGCCGACACTGCTCGTCGTGCTCACGTTCGTGACCGGCGTCGTGGACGCCGTCAGCTATCTCGGCCTGGGCCGTGTCTTCGTCGCCAACATGACGGGCAACGTGATCTTCTTCGCGTTCTCCCTGTCGGGGGCCAAGACCCTCTCCCTGTGGGCCTCGGCGCTGGCCATCGGCGCCTTCATGGCGGGGGCATGGGGCGAGGCCCGCATCGCGGGCAGCCCCGACGACACCGTGCGGCGCTTCCGGATGATCGTAGGCGTCCAGGCCCTGCTGGTGTCGGGCGCCGCCGTGACGGCCGCCGCGCTCGGGCACCACTCGACGGGAGCGATCGCCCTGCTGATCATCCTCCTCGGTTGCGGGATGGGCCTGCAGAACGCGGTCGTCCGCCGACTGGCCGTCCCCGACCTCACCACCACCGTGCTGACTCTGACCGTCACCGGGCTCGCCTCCGACCGCCCGGGCCGACCCACCATACGCCGCCTCACGTCCATCGCCGCGATGCTCTGCGGCGCCCTGTGCGGAGGCGCACTCACCCTGCACGCCGGGATCGCCTGGGCCCTTCTGCTCGCCCTGATCCTTCTGCTCACCGTGGCCGCCACGGCGAGCACCCCGACCGAAAGGAACCTCGCGTGACAACCGCCGACACCTCCGGATGGACTGCCCGACGCGCGCTGCTCAAGCGTGCTGCACTGGCCGCGTCCCTGCCTGCCGCCGCCACAGTGCTGGGCGGCGCCCTGACCGGCACCGCCCGCGCGGCCGACGGCCCCGACCTGCCCGACTTCGCCCCCGTGCCCAGCCAGGCATTCGGCCCGGCGCTCAACGAGAAGGGCTACTACGTGGGCCGCATCGGCGGCGCCTTGTATTGGGTCACCGACGGCAGCTACCAGGCGATGTTCCTCGCCACCCGTGAAGGCGTGGTACTGGTCGACGCCCCGCCCACGATCGGCCACAACCTGCAGCGCGCGATCGACGACGTCACCGGACCGCTCGGCCTGCCGAACCGGGTCACACACCTGGTCTACTCGCACTCCCACGCCGACCACATCGGCGCCGCCGGGCTGTGGGACAAGAACGTCGAGCGCATCGCCCATGTCGAGAACCGTCGCCTCCTGCGACGCGACGCCGACCCCGAGCGGCCGGTGCCCACCACCGTCTTCGAGGACCGCCTCACCGTCAAGGTTGGCGGCGAGCGCCTGGAACTGGCGTACCACGGACCCAACCACTCGCCGGACAACATTTACGTGTACGCGCCCGACTACCGCACCCTGATGCTGGTCGACGTCGTCTACCCGGGCTGGGTCCCCTTCAAGGAACTCGCGGTCTCGCAGGACATCCCCGGCTGGATCAAGGCCCATGACACGGCACTGAGCTACCCCTGGCGGACACTCGTCGGCGGCCACCTCGGGCGCCTGGGCCACCGCTCGGACGCGGAAACGCAGAAGCAGTACATGGACGACCTGACGGCCAGCACACACGCCGCCCTCACCGGGCTCGACCCGACCCCGTACTTCGCCAAGTACGGGCCGTCCGGCAACGCCTGGGCCATCTTCAAGACCTACCTGGCCGCCGTAGCCGAGCACGCCGCCGCCCCGGTGACCGACAAGTACCTGGGGGTCCTGGCCGCCGCCGACGTCTTCACCGTGGACAACGCCGCCGCGCTGCTCGAATCGCTCCGCATCGACTCCGACGTCCTCGGCCCGTTCGGGATCCACGCGTGACCGCCAAGGCACCGATCGGCTTTTTCACCCACGTGATCCCGGTGGGAGGCATCGACATCGAGTACGCGCGCGGTGGCGAGGGCCCCACCGTGGTGCTGCTGCACGGCTATCCGCAGACCTGGTACGAGTGGCGGGGCGTCATGCTCGCCCTCGCCGAGCACTACACCGTCATCGCGCCCAGCCTGCGCGGCGCCGGCCGGTCCAGCGCGCCCCTCGACGGCTACGACAAGAAGACCATGGCCGCGGATGTGCACGCTCTGTTGCGTCACCTCAACCTGGCCGACGACGTGCGCCTGGTCGGCCACGACATCGGCAGCATGGTCGCCTACGCCTACGCCGCGCAGTTCCCCGGCACGGTACGACGGCTGGTGCTCAGCGAGGCGCCGATCCCCGACGAGAGCATCTACCGCGCCCCCGCACTGACCGCCGCCGGGCCCGGAGCCTGGAACTGGGGATTCTTCAACCTGGAAGAAGGCACACCCGAGAGCGTAATCTCCGGACGGGAGCGGACCTGGGTCGAAGGGTTCATCGGCGCCAAGGCCGTTCAGAAGCACCGGGCGACCGACGCGACCGCACTGGACGAGTACGCCCTGCGGCTCAGCGACCCCGCGCATCTGCGGGCGAGTCTCGCCTGGTTTCGCGCGTTCGACCAAGACGTCGCCGACAACGCGGAGTTCGGCAAGACGCCCCTTGAGATGCCCATTCTGGCCGTCGGTGCGGCATCGAGCCACGCCACACGCGTCGCGGACCAGGTGCGACAGTACGCACGGCACGTCCAGGGCGTGGTCGTCGACGACTGCGGCCACTGGCTCTACGAGGAGCAGCCCCTCGAAACCGCCCGGCTGCTCCGGGGGTTCCTCGCCTGACACACCGGCGCTGGACTCGTCATCGCCCGGACCGGGATCCTGCACTCTCCCGGTCCGGGCTGGGCGGTCTTCCCGACGCCCGTACCGCATTCCGCATGCGCAGTCATCCGACTCAGGCCGCTCCGAGTACTGCTCACGCACTTGTGAGAAGAGCCGCGCCGTGCTGACCGTGCCCCTGCGGCTCCCGCCAGGACGGTTGGGCGCAAGGACGTTCGCCGATGCGCTCATGTCCGCGGAGGCCGACGCCCTCTGCCGCGCCGTATACGGGGAGGTTCGGGAGCGTGCCGGCGTATGTGGTGCGGCCCTCGCCTGCCTGAATGGTGGTGACGGCCGCCCACTGTCCAAAGTGCGGGTGGTCGCAGCCGGCGAGGACCGTGGCTCCCTCGGCGTTGAGCCCGTCGGTCCACATCGTCACGGCGGCAGACTCGTCGAGTTCGAGTTCGGTGTCCTTGGAGACGACCGTCACGTCCTCGGTGAGGTTGCTGAACTCGTCGTACCCAGACACTGGCGGACTCGGCAAGCCGGACCGGCATGGCGTCGGTGCGGGCTCGGGTCTTGTCGTCGGCGTAGCTGGCGCGAGGGCCGCGCGCCGGCGTCGCCGCCTACGGGCTCATGGCCCACACCATGGACCTCGTCGACCTCGCCCGGACCACACTCCATAGGCCCTGTTCGACCTGATGCGCCCGGTCGACGAGGCCGTACGGGAATGGCCCCGCAAGACGCGGCCGGACGCGACACCCACTCTGGTACGGGATCCTCAACGCCGCTGACTTCGGCGTTCCGCAGACGCGAAGGAGGGCGATCCTGCCTGAGGTCGGTCTGCGGCCTGTGCGCGGTGCGGCCACGTAGCCGACGGTACGCACTGAGCGACCAAGAGCGGTACGCCATCCGGAGGGACTGACCGAGGCGGCCCGCGAGGCGATCACGAGCCGGTTGCCGAGACCGGTTTCAGTCATATGACGGAAGCCACCCGTTCTGACCTTCTCGCATCCTGAACAGGAATCACACGCCCGCAGTGAGTCCAGGGGGCACGGGGCCAGGGCCGGTCGGAACACCGCCCTCATCGCAAGGAGTGATGGACTGATGACCACCATGCGTGCTGTTCGAGCTCACAAGCGGGGCGGTCCGGAGCAGCTGGTGTACGAGAGCGCACCACGTCCCGAACCGGCCGCGGGCGAGGTGCTTGTGTCCGTGCACGCCGCCTCCATCACCAACGGCGAGCTCGCCTGGGAGGCCACATGGACTGACAGCTTCGACGGGACCGGCAGCGATCGCACGCCGGTCGTTCCCTCGCATGAGGTCAGCGGAGTCGTGGCCGAACTCGGTTCGGCCGTTACCGGCCTCGCCGTGGGAGACGAGGTGTACGGGCTGATCCCGTTCACGCGTGACGGAGCCACTGCCGAGTACGTCACCGTTCCCGCGGACGCACTGGCAGCCAAGCCGTCCCGGCTGGACCATGCCGGTGCGGCGGCCGTCCCGCTGGCGGCCCTCACTGCCTGGCAGGCACTGGTCGGCCATGCCTCGTTGACGACCGGGCAGCACGTCCTGGTCCACGGCGGGGCCGGAGGTGTCGGCTCCTTCGCCGTGCAGATCGCCGCAGCACTCGGCGCGCGAGTGACGGCGACGGCTTCCGCACGAGACCGGGAATTCGTCGCACGGCTCGGCGCGGACCAGGTCATCGACTACGCTGGCGACCGCTTCGAGGACCGCGTGGACGGCGCCGACCTCGTGCTGGACACGGTCGGCGGCGACACACTGGCCCGCTCATGGGCGGCGCTGCGCCCGGGCGGCACCCTGATCAGTATCGTGCAGCCCCCGAATCCGGATGACGCCGCCTCGCGCGGAGCACGCGGGGTGTTCTTCGTCGTCGAGCCGGACCGTACCGGTCTCGAGGCCGTCACCGAGCTGATCGACAACGGCAGCCTCACCCCGGTCGTGGACCGTGTCGTCCCCCTGTCCGAGACTCCTGCCGCCTACGCGGCCCTGCAGTCGGAACATCCCAGAGGGAAGATCGTGATCCGGGTGAGCGAAGACACCGGCGTCGCCTGAATCGGGAGGTCGTGGGCCACCGGTTCGATAGGCCGGTGACGCATTACCCGTGCCTGTCACGACGTCATGGCCGCGTGCCCCTGCCGCCCCGGCCAAGGGTCCGCGACGGGGTCGACGTATCCCTGAACGCTCGCCAAGGGTGCTGCGCACCACCATCGCGACGCGTGCGCGTACGTCCGCTGCGCAGCTGAGGTACAGGGCGGCGAGCGCCTCATCGCGGATGGACTCCAGCAGATCCTGCGGCCCCAGTCCGCTCTGCCTGGCGGCACTATTCAGAAGAGTAGCCAGATCACCGATGGCCCGACATTCGATGAAGCCCGCGCAGGCGCCGGCCACGCACGGCCGGCCCCTGGGTTTCCTGTCGTGCGGTGTATTCCTCATGGACGGTCATGATCATTCCTTCCACGGCCCCGAAGGACATCGCCTGATCGGAAACAGTGCACCCGGCCGCCCTTTACGTCCCACCGGAGCTGCCACCATCGCACCGCCTTCACATCGTTCGACGCTTCCGTCAAGCGACTGCATCTTCATCTGAAATCCGGTGAGACAACGGGCCGGGCACGGAGACGCTTCGTGGAGAGCGAGACACCCGGTTTCAGTACTGCGACGGAACGACTCCCGGCGCATCCGAGCCGCGCTCGTCACACCACATCGCACCTCGACCGCAGTCGGATGACGGATACCCCGGACGTTCGGAAAGCGCCAGGCTGTTCACGCCCTAGAATTGATCCGAATCCCTGGAATCGTCGTGGCCTATGCGGTAAACGTGGCCGTCATCTATTACTCATCCACCGGAACCGTCTTCTAACTCGTCCAGGCCGCCGCGACAGCCGCGGAAAAGGCGAGGGCCGAGGTGCGGCTGCGGAAGGTGAGGGAACGCGCGCCAGCGGAGGCCGTCGTCACCGATCAGGGCTGGTCCGACCCACCACGCCGCCACCCAGCGCACCCCCGTCGCGACCCTCGATGACCTGGAGTGGGCTGACGCGAGCATGCTCGGCTCGCCCACCCGTTATGGGCTGTCCGCGTCTCAGTTGACGGCCACCACGGTCCCGCCGCGCCCGCGCATCACCACGATCCCGCTCCGTCGCAGCGACGGCCGTGTGGCCTCCGGTCAGCGCACGGCCGTTTCATGCCTTTCTCGGCACCCCGTTGCTCGCGCCGGCGACGCGCTGCGGTGGGAAGTGAAGAGTGCTACCCGTCGTGGTGCACGGCGTCGAGAACGATGCGCAGGACCGCCTGCGGGTGGGACACCATTACTGCGTGCGAGGAGTCCGCGTACTCGACATGGGCATGCGCGCGCTCGGCCATGAACCGCTGACCTGCGGGCGGAATGGCCTTGTCGTTGCGCGTGACGAGGTCCCAGGACGGGATGGTCTTCCACGCCGGATCGCCGGACGTCTCGGTGTCGGCCGTGTAGGACAGGGGCCTCTGCGTGGCGGCCATCACCGAGGCCGCGGAGGCGGACACGTCGGCCGCGAACACCTCCCGGAAGTCCTGGGGCTTGATGTAGATGTCCGCATCCTGGCCGCCCGGCGCGGACGGGTTCGGAGCCGGGCGCGTGAGGGTCGTGTCGGGGCCGAGCAGCGAACCCGGGTACTTCTGCGGGTCGAGTACGGTCGCGATGCTCTCCCCCTTGTCGGGGACGAACGCTCCCACATACACCAACGCCTTGACGTTGTCAACTCCGCGGGCCGCGTTGGTGATGACCGCACCGCCGTAGGAGTGTCCGACGAGCACGATCGGTCCGCTGATCGTCCGCAGGATCGAGCGTATGTAGTCGGCGTCGCTGGTGAGACCGCGCAGCGGATTCGGCGCCGCGACAACCGGATAGCCGAGGCGCTGCAGATCCGCGACATCCGTGTTCCACCCGCTGGAGTCGGCGAAGGCCCCGTGAACAAAGACGATCGTGGGCTTCGCGGTGCTTTCGGGGCTGCTGTCCGCGGTGGCAGCCGCGCCGACCGCGTTCGGCAGGAATACGGTGAGGGCCGCGCTGAAGGTCAGTACGGGGTACATCCAGCGTCGCTTGAGGGGGCGAAGGCGAACGGGCATGGCTTTCCCTTTCCCGGGATTGGGTGCCCACTTTCACAACTGGGCCGGAACAGCGGCGAAGTCATCCGTCGCCGTGAGGCCGACAGTAAGGGGGAAGGCCCTTCAGGGACTTCGGTCATATGACTGTCCCACCTTGATCGCGAAGGTGACTCCTCACATCCGCGGTACGAGGCTTGCCATTGGTGGATTCATGATCCGGTCGTGCTGGTGGCATGCGGCGGACGGGCAAGCACTGCGGACGACGGCGGGGCATAGGAACGGGCCGATCGCCGTGCCGAACGCTCGCGATGCCGAATGAATGGCCGATGGCCGGCAGAGAGACGCCGACCACGGTTGCGTCGATGGAGGCGACCATCGATCCGAGGACGGTGGCGGCCAGGACCCATCGTCCTGCCGCACCGGAGTACCGGAGCAATGTTGCGCTTCCGGATGCCTCACTCGCTTCCACGAGAGCTCCTGACGCTGCGGATTCCGAGGAGCCCAGCATGAAGGCCTGGTCACACGCAGGCTTGAGTCGTATGACTCAAGCGGCCGCGCCCGGCCAAGCGCGCTTCGAACGCCTCCTGAGCAGCGGCGCCGATGACGCTCGCGGAGACGCACGTAGCGCCCGGCGATCCCGGGCCCGGTGCTCGGCGGCGTAGTGGTGATTGCGGCGCTACAGCGGAGCAGCTCGGAGAGAGCCGTCTCCGCCGCCCTGCGCCCGATGCGACGGCTCTTGGCGCAGCAGTTCGACGATCCCCCACCGCCCTTCCTGGACAGTGGCGACGTGCCATACGGACGGCCAGTGTTCGGGAGACCGCCGAGGACGTCGTGTCGCTGACTTCCTGGAGGCCTCGCCGGTGTTCCCGTCGCTGCAGGCCGTCGTACGGCCACGGCCCCCCTCCCACGCTAACGTGTCCTGATCACCGGCGATGGCAACGTGTGGCCGGGAGCGAACAGTGACGGGACGGTGCCAGGTGGCTCAGGGCGAGCATCGGCTCATCGGGCGACAGGAGGAGCTCGCGCGGTTGGAGCGGGTGCTGGCGGTTCCCACGCACCACGCCTTCGCCGTGCTGCGCGGCGAAGCTGGCACGGGCAAGAGCGCGCTGCTTCAGATGGCCGTGGCCCTGGCCGGCGAGGCGGGACTGCGCGTCGTGGTTGCCTCCGGTGTCGAGGCGGAGTCCGAACTGCCGTTTGCCGGCCTGCACCAGCTACTCCTGCCGCTTCTCCCCTACGGCGCCCAGTTGCCCGGCGCATCGCGTGCGGTCCTGGAACAGGTCACGGGGCTGCGCGCGGGGGCGGCTCCGGGCGTGGCGGAGGTCGCCGGCGCGATGCTCTCGCTCATCGCCGCGGCAGCGGACGATCGGCAACTGTTCTTCGCGGTCGACGATGCGCACTGGTTCGACAGCGAAAGTGCCCGGGTCTGCACGTTCGTGATGCGCCGGGCCGGTGCGGTCGGTGGTCGGGGCGTCATAACCGTGCGGGCGGACGTACCGTCAGTGTTCGACGACGCCGGGCTCGAGGAGATCGAGGTCGGATCGCTGGGCGAAGAGGACGCGGCAGCGCTGTTGGAGCGCACCGGCGGCCATCTGGACCCGGCCGCCCGTGAGCGCGTGCTGCACGGGGCCGAGGGCAACCCGCTGGCGTTGATCGAGCTGCCGAAGACGGCCGGGCGTGTGCCTGCGGCCCCCGCAGGGCAGGCATCGCCTCTGCCCCTAACGCGCCGCTTGGAGAGCCTGTACGGGAACCGGATCTCCGAACTGACGCCGTCCGCGCAGGAGTCCCTCCTGCTGGCCGCCCTCGACGGCCTGTCCTCCGTGGCCGGGCCCCGTCGACCCGCACTGGAACGGCGGCTGGGCGATGTCGACGAGGCGATCGGCCGCGGACTCCTAGTGGTCGACCCGGTCAGCAGTCAGCTCGGCTTCCGGCACCCGCTCGTTCGTTCCGCGGTCGTCCAGCTCGCCACGCCCAACCGCCGAAGGGCCGCCCACGCCGAACTGGCCGCGCTCTATCCGGACGACCAGGAGCGGCGGGCCCGCCACCTCGCCGAGGCGACGGTGGACCCTGATGAGAAGGTCGCCGCGCTGCTGGAGCAAGCTGCCGAGGCAGCGACCAGGCGAGGAGCCTCCTCCGTCGCGGTGAGCTGGCTGGAGCGGGCCGCGCAGCTCAGTGAGAGACCGGATCAGCGCTCCCGGCGATTGGCGGAGGCGGCCTTCGTCGCCGGGCAGTCGGCCCAGCTCGAACGGGCGCAACAGCTGTCGGAAAGCGCGGGCACGGCGGATACCGACGTGATCATCGCTGAGTGCTACGCGGCCCTGTACCAGGACGGGGAAGTGCGCACCACGCATCGTAAGGTCGTCGCCGCCCTGGAACGACTGGACTCTCTCCGGGACAAACCAACAGCGGAGCGATTGATCAACCTCCTCCTGGTGATCTCCCTCTTCGCGGCCGACAGCGCCACCTGGACGATCACCGAGTCCTGTGTGGACCGTTTCTGCGACCCGGCCGATCCGACGGGTTCGGCCAGTCTCCTTTACCGGGACACGTGGGGTGACGTGGTCCGTCGGGGCGTGGGCGGCCTGGAGCGCCTGCGCCGACAGTTCGTCCGCGCCTCGTCGGACCGGCCTTGGGAAGCGATGCGGCTGCTGGTCGGTGCCTACTATCTCGACGCACTCGACGAATTCCGTTCCCTTCTGACGCGCCTGGTTGCCAGGGAAGGAGAGGCGGGAGCCGCCGGAAACGCCATGACCCTGCTCCAGCTCGTGATGCTGGACCACATGGGCGCAGGCCGCTGGGCGGACGCCGAGCAGACAGGCCGCCGCGGTCTGGAGATGACCGCCCGGCACGGCTACGCGCTCTTCGCCCATCAGTTCCGCGCCTTTCTCGCCATGGTCGCCGCCTGCCGCGGCGACAGCGATACGGCCGACGGTCACCGCAGGGCGGTGGAGGCCTGGGCCCGGCCACGCGGAATCGGCTACCTGACCCAATACGCGGATGCCCTCGGCATGATGGCGGCACTGGCTCGCTCCGACTATGCGATCGCCTACCGCTTCGCGACCAACATCACGGCACCCGGCGAGTTCGCAGCCCACAGCCAGCAGGCACCGCGCACGCTGCTGGATTTCGTCGAAGCGGCCGTACGCAGCGGACACCTCGATGAGGGCCGCCGCCACGCACAGGCGGCCCTCGCCGCCGGGCTGCCCGCTCTCTCCCCGCGCCTGGCGCTCGTCAGCGCGGCGGCACAGGCCATGGCCGCGCAAGAAGACGCACCCAGCCTGTACGAGCACGCCCTCGCACTGCCGGGTGCCGCCCTGTTCCCGTTCGAGACTGCCCGCATCCGCCTCGCCTACGGTGAGCGGCTGCGCCGTGATCACGAGACAAGGGCGGCGCGCGAACAACTCGAGGAGGCCCTGCGCGTTCTCACCGACCTCGGCGCGCTCCCCTGGGCCGAGCGGGCCCAAGCGGAGCTCGCCGCCGCCGGTGCCGCCTTCGGCGCGCGGGGCGAGGGATGGCAGTCGCTGACCGTGCAGGAGCGGCAGATCGCCCAGCTCGCGGCGACCGGCCTGACGAACAAGGAGATCGGAGCAAAGCTGTTCCTGTCACCCCGCACGGTCAGCTCCCACCTGTACCGCATCTTCCCCAAACTGGGTATCACCAGCCGCGCCGCGCTTCGCGACGCTCTCGACGCCGACACGCGCGCCGCTCCGCCCGACGGGGCGTGACCTCGTCCGACACCGTCCTGCGTCCAGACCCGCGCACCGCAGGCGGTACCGACCCGTTGAAGCGGCGGTACCGTGAGGCGTGGGAACGCCTACCCCTGGGCCCTCAGTCATGTCCTAACCCGACCGTTTGTGTCATCTGACTGAGCCGACCGTGATGACGCTGACGCCACCTTGGAGAGCACCACAGGAGATCGCATCAGGCGGTCCTCCGCCGCAAGGAGGCTCTCATGACGGACCGGCGCACCCCCGTCGTCCTGATCCACGGGCTGTGGCTGCACTCCTCCTCCTGGCGCCCCTGGGTGGAGCTGCTGCAAGCCGAGGGATTCGCCCCCCTCGCCCCTGGCTGGCCCGGCGAACCGGACAGCGTGTCCGACGCACGGTCGCACCCGCAGGCCATGGCCGGACCAGGCATCCACGACGTCACCGAGCACTACGCGTCCCTCATCAAGGCGCTGCCCGCCGAGCCCGTGCTGATCGGGCACTCCTTCGGCGGTCTGATCGCCCAGAAGCTCCTCGGCCTCGGCCTCGGGCGGGCCGCCGTGGCCATCGACCCGGCGCCGATCAAGGGGGTCAAGCCACTGCCGTTCACGCAACTGCGCTCGGCCTTCCCGGTTCTCCGTAACCCGGCCAACCGGTCACGTGCGGTTTCCCTCACGGCGGCGCAGTTCCGCTACGCGTTCGGCAACGCGATCCCGCAGCAGGAATCCGACGCCCTGTTCAAGGAATACGCCGTCCCCGCCCCTGGGCGGCCCCTGTTTGAAGCGGCGTTCGCCAACTTCTCCCGCAGGTCACCGGCCGCAGCCGTCACCGGCAACGCCCGTCGCGGGCCCTTGCTGCTGATGTCCGGCCAGCGCGATCACACCGTGCCGGACGTCGTCACCCGCGCCGCCTACAAGCTCTACGGCGACTCGCCGGCGGCGACCGACCTCAAGCAGTTCCCGGACCGCGGCCACTCCCTGGTCGTCGACCGGGGCTGGCGGGCCGTCGCCGACGGCGCGCTCGGCTGGCTGGCTCGCCAGGGTATCACCGGCCAGTCCGCCACGACCGGCCTCTGACCGCCGGCACCACCCCTTGTGTCCACCGCCCCACGCACGTCGAACGAACAAGGAAGACTTGTCATGGATCTGCACCTGAAGGACAAGACCGTCGTCGTCACCGGTGCAAGCCGCGGCATCGGACTGGCCGTCACCCGAGCCTTCGTCGAGGAAGGCGCCCGCGTCGTGGCCGGCGCCCGTACCGCCAGTCCCGAACTCGTCGAACTGGCGGCCTCCGGAACCGTGATCCCGGTGACCGCCGACCTGGCAACGGCGGTCGGCGTGGATACCCTCATCGAGACGGCCGTGGAACGGTTCGGCGGCATCGACGTCCTGGTCAACAACGTCGGCCAGGCTCAGCCGCGTCTCGGCGGTTTCGCCTCCGTCACCGACGAACAGTGGCTCGAGACCCTGACCGTCAACCTGCTGAGTGCGGTGCGGGCTTCACGTGCGGCTCTTCCCGCGCTGCTCGCCTCACGAGGTTCGATCGTCACGATCAGCTCGGTCAACGCCTTCCTGCCCGACCCCGGCATCATCGACTACACGGCCTCCAAGGCAGCCCTGACCAACTTCTCCAAGGCTCTGTCCAAGGAGGTGTCCCCGCAGGGTGTACGCGTCAACTCCATCGCGCCCGGCCCGGTGAGCACTGACCTGTGGATCGGTCCCGGCGGCATGGCCGACACCCTCGCGACCGCCATGGGCATCGAACCGCAGGAAGCCGTGGACCAGGCCATCAACAGCCTGGGCGGCTTCGCCACGGGTCGCTTCACCCGTCCCGACGAGGTCGCCGACCTCGTCCTGATGCTCGCCAGCGACCGCACCGCCAACATCACCGGCGCCGACTTCACCATCGACGGCGGCCTCATCAAGACACTCTGATCAACCATCACACCGCCTGGGCCCGCTCACCTCGTCCGGTGAGCGGGCCCAGGCGTGTCTTCGACGCACTGTTCGACGAAGTCCATGGACAGCGAAGCGTTCGTCCAGCCCTCGTCCGGGTCGGCCACCAGTTGACCCCGGGGAGTTTGGTCTGGCAAGGGCCTGCCTTGGACCCGACCGGCCTTGGTCCATTGGCTCGCGAACCGGCCGTCTGCCAACTGCACTTGCTTATCGCTCGCGCACGGGCCCGGTGCGGTACTCGATCGTCCTGACCACGGCTTACGCCCGACATGTCCCCTCGCAGCGTGGAGACGATCTATGCAGCCAGTCCCTCGGCGAAGTGGCCGGGTCTGTAAAGCGAGCGGTGTAACTGGGTTTGGTGTGGCTAGCCTCGATCGTTCATGAGTCCTCGTCGGTTCGCGACCCTGTTGGCGAATCCGGCTGCGGGATCTTGCGTCGGCCCCCAAGACTTGTGTCTTGGGGGCCGATGTCGTGCTGGGGGTTTGCGATGTCGATGCGGCCGAAGGGGCCTGCCAAGATTCCGGTGGAAACAGTGCGGGTGGCACGAGCGGCGTTCCCGCGCGGAAGTCTCGCGATCAGGCTCCGGGACGAGCTGGGGGTGCTGTTCGTCGACGAGCAGTTCATGGATCTGTTTCCGGCTCGGGGGAAGCCTGCCTGGTCACCGGGGCGGCTGGCCCTTGCGCTGGTGTTGCAGTTCGTCGAGGGCCTCACCGACCGCCAGGCCGCGGAGGCGGTTCGGGCCAGGATCGACTTCAAGTACGCCCTCGGCCTTCGGCTTGGCGATCCCGGTTTCGACTTCACGGTGCTGACGGAGTTCCGGGACCGTCTGCTTGAAGCTGACGGCGGGCGTCGGGTGCTGGACGGCATCCTGGTCGTGGCCCGCGACAAGGGGTTGCTCAAGACTGCGAGCCGGGCTCGCACCGACTCCACGCATGTGCTGGCGGCCGTGCGGAATCTGAGCGCCCTGGAGATGGTGGCCGAGACACTGCGCGCGGCGCTGAACACGCTGGCCCGGGAGGCACCGGACTGGCTGAGGGAGATCGCTGAGCCGGACTGGTTCGACCATTACGCCACCCGGGCCGAGAACTTCCGTTTCCCCAAGTCGGAAGCGCAGAGGGACGAGGTCCGGTTACGGATCGGCCGGGACGGAACGAGGCTGCTGAGGGCTCTCTGGTCGCCCACCGCTCCCGATGAACTGCGGGCGCTGAAGAGCGTCGAAGTCCTGCGGCGGGTCTGGGTGCAGCAGTTCCACCTGGTCGAGGGGGAGGTGGCCTGCCGGTCCCCAAAAAACCGGCCCCCGGGTGCGACGCGCCTGGGCAGCCCCTATGATCCCGAGTCGCGCGGCAGTATCAAGCGGGACACCGTCTGGCACGGATACAAGGTCCATCTCACCGAGACCTGCGAGGCAGATGCTCCGAACCTGATCACGAACGTGACAACCACCGTCTCCACCACCCAGGACCAGGTGATGATCCGCGGTATCCACGCCGAACTGGCCGCACGGGACTGCCTGCCCGCCGAGCACTGGGTGGATGCGGGGTATCCCACCGCGTCCCAGGTCGTGGCCGCCCGTCTCGATCACGGGGTCGAGCTGCTGGGACCGATGGTGGCCAGCACCGACGCCCGGGCCGGCGGCCCCTTCGGCCAGGACGCGTTCACAATCGACTGGGACCAGCAACAGGTGACCTGCCCGAATGGTGCCACCAGCGCTCAATGGCACCAGCGAAAGTCGCAGCAGGGCCTGCCGGTGATCCGGGTCCGTTTCGCCCGCGTGGACTGCCAACTCTGCCCCGACCTGCGCAAATGCGTCAGATCCCCGAAGGGCGAATACCGGGATATGAATCTTCGCCTACGGGACGAGCACGAGGTGGTCCGCAAAGTCCGTACAGAGCAGCAGACCGATGCCTGGAAGGACCGCTACAAGATCCGAGCCGGGGTCGAAGGCACCATTTCCCAGGGCGTCGGGCGCTGCGGCCTGCGCAGATCCCGCTATCGCGGGCTCGCGAAGACCGGTCTCCAGCACCAGCTCACCGGTGCCGCGATGAATCTCGCCCGCATCGACGCCCACCTCACCCACACGCCCAGGGCAGCTACCCGAACCAGTCACTTCGCAGCACTTCGCTCCGCCGATCGTTTGATCGGCGGAGCGAAGTAGAAGGGCTCATCCAACGGGATTCGCCAACAGGGTCGTTCGCTGACGGGGACTCTGTGCTTGCGAGGTGCGGAATTTCATGGGCTGGGGCAGGTTGGCGGCCCGGCTGTCGCGTCGGGTGGGCGCCGGGGTTCCACGGCTCCGGGATGTTGCTGTGGCTCGTCGGGACGGTCGGAGTCGCTGGTCAGCCGGGGTTCGGCAGGGCTGCGAGTCGCTGGATCGCGCGGGTGATCACATCCGTCCAGGACCATCGGGCGGTGAAGCGGAGCCAGCGGCAGCGGCCGGTGGTGACCAGCTGGGCGGCGGCAGAGAACAGGCGCAGGCGAAGCCGTTTGGGCTCCCAGCGGCGGGTTTCCGCAGTCAGGGCGAGCATCGGCATCCAGGCAAGGAGGTCGAGTGCGATCTGGACGATCTCCAGCCAGATCCGGTTCTGGGCGGTGTCGTGCAGGGGCAGGTTGCGCAGGCCGGTGTCGCGGGCGTTTCGGATACGGTCCTCGCAGCGGGCCCGGCGGCGGTGACGTAGTTCCAGGTCGGCGAGCTGGCCGCCTTGGGTGTTGGTCGCGAAACAGGTGAGCCGTAGTCCGTCGAGGTCGGTGAATCGCAACTGGGCGCCGGGGTGCGGTCGTTCTTTGCGGACGATCAGCCGCATGCCCTTGGGCCACGTGCTCAGGTCGGGGATGTCGGTGATCTCCGCGACCCAGGCGCCGGGCCGCTCGGTGCCGTCGGCGTCGTAGGCCGGCGTCCATGCCTTCTTCGGAATCTTCAGGACGGCCTGGTGGATGGCGTCGGTAATGGTCATTCCGACGGAATACGACAGCCACCGGCCCCGGCGGGAGAGCCAGTCGAGGAAGGCATGGGTCCCGCCGGCGGAGTCGGTGCGGATCAGCGTCTTCCGGCCCCGCCGCAGGTGCTTGGGGAGTTGGGCCAGGGCGAGTTGGGCTGTTTCGATGTGGTCGCTCGCGGTGTTGGAGCCAGCGTTGCCGGGCCGCAGCAGCGCGGCGACCGGCTCTCCGGAACCGGCCTGGCCGTGGTCAACAAACGCGACGAGCGGATGATGACCGAAGGTCTTCTTCCAGGTCGCGGTGGCATCCTGCTTCTCGGAGTGCGCAAGGACAAGCACGCCGTCGATGTCCACGATCACGTGACCGTCGGCGGCCGGACTTCTCACCCCGGCCAGTTCCCAGACCCGCGAGCGTACTTCGGCCCGCGCCGACCGGATCGCGGTGAGCGCCTTCGGCCCGGCTGCGGCGAGGGCGTCGATGAGCCGGGAGACCGTGGGATCGGATGCCACCGGGCCGAACACGTCGGGCTCGGCCCGCAACATGGCGACATCGGCGAGGCAGTCACCGCCCAGAGCCGTCGCGAGCGCGACATCCAGCAGGATTTTGCCCGGGTTGTGCACTGCCCGCGGCTTGCGCCACGGCGCCATTGCCGTCGATATCGCGCTGTCCAGGCCGCACTTGCGGACCGTCTCGACCAGCAGCACCGCCCCGGCCTGCGAGACCGTCCCGCTGCCACCGCCCTCGACGCGGACACGCGGGTACAACCCGATACGCTTGCTCACCTGGAGAGTGCTTCTTTCCGTGCAGCCAACAGGACCCTAGACAAGTCCCATCGTTGCAGGTCAGCGATCCAGCGCACCTTTGGTGCGCGCCGGGGGCGTGGTAAATCCTGTGGCGCGCGCCGGGGTGCTTCCGTCTGCCTCTGACGTGGGCTGATACCGCTGCGGGATGCTGGTGGGGTTCGTTCCGGCCGAAACCGATTGCTCTGTGATGCCGGTGAGCTCGCAGGTCAGCGTGGTGCTGGGGGCCGTCCACGGGAACCGTGGAGTGTTGCTGCGAGCACGTGCGTCAGAATTCCTGATTCACCCTGGCCCTCCCGGAACGGCGTACTGCTCGGCCGTCCGTCTGGGAGGGAGCGGGGCCATGGACGTGCTGCACGAACGCTGCGCGGGTCTGGACATCAGCAAGAAGGACGCCAAGGCGTGCGTCCGCACCCCGAACACCAAACGGCGGGGGTCATTCACCACCGAGACCACGACCTGGGGAGCGACGACGAACGCGGTGCTCGCCCTGCGCGATCACCTGCTCGCCGCCGAGGTCACCCTGGTCGTGATCGAGGCGACCTCCGACTACTGGAAGCCGTTCTACTACGTGCTGACCGGGGACTTGAACGTGATCCTGGTCAACGCCCGCCAGGTCAAGAACCTGCCCGGCCGCAAGACCGACGTCTCCGACGCGGCCTGGCTGGCCCAGCTCGGCGCCCACGGCCTGGTCCGCCCCTCGTTCGTCCCGCCGCAGCCGGTGCGCGAGCTTCGGGATCTGACCCGCGCCCGCACCCAGATGACCCGCGAACGCGGCCAGATCGTCCAGCGGCTGGAGAAGCTGCTGGAGGACACCGGGATCAAACTGGCCGCAGTCGCCTCCGACATCATGGGCGTCTCCGGCCGGGCCATGCTGGAGGCCCTCATCCGCGGCGAACGCGACCCGCAGACCCTCGCGGAGCTGGCCAAGCGCAAGCTCCGCAACAAGATCCCCGAACTCACCGAGGCCCTGACCGGCCGGTTCCGCGCCCACCACGCCTTCCTGACCAGGCTGCACCTGGACCACTACGACCAGCTCACCACCGCCATCGGGCAGCTGGATGAGCGGATCGAGGAGGCGATGGCCCCCTTTCGTCCCGCGCTCGACCTGCTCGACACCATCCCCGGGATCAACCGGGCCGTCGCCGAGGTGATCATCGCGGAGACCGGCGGCGACATGAGCCGTTTCACCTCCGGCAGGCACCTCGCCTCCTGGGCCGGGGTCTGCCCGGGCCACCACGAGTCCGCCGGCCGGACCAAGAGCACCAAGGTCCGGCCGGGCAATCCCTATCTCAAAGGCGCCCTCGGGCTCGCGGCGCTCGGCGCGGTGAGGACCAAGGACAGCTACCTGCCGGCCCGTTACAAGCGGCTCACCGCCCGCCGCGGCCCGATGCGGGCCCTGGTCGCCGTCGAGCACTCGATCATCACCGCGATCTGGCACATGCTCACCGACGACAAGCCTTACCACGAGCTCGGCGGCGCCTACTTCGCCCAGCGGGACCCCGAACGCGCCACCCGCCGCGCGATCAACGCGCTCAACCAACTCGGCTACACCGTCACCCTCAACCCGCTGGAACGCGCGGCCTGAGTGACCCGAGCCAGACACCCGACGACCACCCTGGCCACCGGGCACCCAGACCTGCCCACACTCACCCTGAACTGCTGCTATTTACGCGTCAGGAGCACTCTCCGCTTATTTGATCAACCATCGGACAACCCACCTCGTGAAAGCGCGAGGCTAGAAGGTGCGGACCTGGAGGGCTCGCACCTGAACGGAGCGAACCTGAACGGAGCGGACCTGAAGGGCGCGAAGCTGTACGACGTGAACTTGGGCACGGCAAGCCTGGATAGGGCTAACTTGCACGGTGCAACCCTGGAGGCCGCAAACCTGGAGGGCACATCCCTGGAAGGGCGAACCTGACAGGCACGATCCTGATGGGTGCAACCCTGGACGATGCGAACTTGCACCGCGCAGACCTGCGTGGCGCGGACCTGAGGGCCGCGTCCCTGATCCGTGCGGACCTGAAGGGCGCAAGGCGGGACTGACAGGCGCAGGCTGCGAGGGGGGTGCCGACGCGCGCCGCAGGATCAGCACACCGTCGACGGCGGCCCCCGAATACAGCCACGGACTGCGCAACCTCGCCACAAGCAACGGTGCGCACAGCATGCTCGACCGTTCAGACTGGCGCCGCGGCCACGGCCTCGGCCGCGGTTGCCGGTAAGTGCTTGCGTCCGCGATCAGCGGATTACGGGTTCTGGCTGACGTGTTGCAGGGTGGCGAGAACGGCATGGCAGTTCGCCACCGCGTTGTAGACGCGGCATCGGCAATCGTGCCCGCTCCAGGGCTGGCCCGTCACAGTGGGAGCGTTATGCCGAATTCCTGCATGGCGCTGGAGGGCGGGCCGCCTTCGGAGCGTTCGGTCTTGTAGCCCTTGACCCGAGGTTCGAGGGTGCGGGGGTCGACGGCCTCGGCAGGAGCGCTCTTGGCGTACAGGCCCACGGGCTGGCTGTCGCGGTCGTGAGGCAGGAGCCAGAAGACGCGGCGGCGGAACGTACCGGAGGCACGGGAGGGTTTGGCAGTGGGACCCAGGAGGGCGTAACCGACCATGCGGCCGTCACGGTGGTAGGCCGGCCTTCCCTTGCGGGTGGGGAGCCGGTCCAGGCTCTGGCGGACGTAGTCGAGGTGGTCGGTGTCCTCCAGCCACACGATGTCGGCTTCGTGGCTGATCTCGTCCTCGGTAATCAGGGAGCTCATGGGCGGTCCCTCTCCTCGTCGGTGAGCAGTCCGATGCCGGGGTAGTGCTTGCGCTGGTTGGACAGGATCATCTCCTTGGGCGAGGCCAGGCCCACGAGTTCCCGGGTGCGGGCGGCGAACGCGCGCGAGGACATGGCCGGCGCCCCTTCATTCTGGCACCAGGCCCGGTAGGCGGCGTAGAGCGCCGTCTGCTCCGCGCGCAGCTCGGCGTCGAGGCGGCAACACTCGTCGTAGAAGCGGCCGGTGTGGTCCTCGGTCTCCGCGTACGCGCTCGTGGCGATCCGGACGCGTTCAGGGCCGGTCAGGTCGCGGTCGCCGGCCAGGTAGCGGCGGGCGCCGTCGACGAGCCAGGTGAGGATGCCGGGGCCTTCCTCGGTGACGAGGAGGTCCGCGAGGTTGTCGATCTTGCGGTGGTCGGGGACGACCCGCTCGAACGGGATCAGTCGCATGCGGCGCCAGAACGCGAAGCCGCCGGTGCCGACTTCGGGGCGGTGGTTGCCCAGCAGCCACAGTTTGTGGGTGGGGTTAAAGCCGAAGAAGTCTTGCCGCATGCGGCGGGCTTTGATGCGGTCGCCGCCGGTCAGCAGCTTGACGCGGCCCTCGTCGAACTTGTCCCCCGGTTTGACCTCGGAACAGACGATGACGCGCCGGCCGTGCAGTTCGGCCAGGTCCGTGGGGTGGCCCTCGTAGGGGCGGGCCATCAGGAAGCCGGGCGGGGCCGCGTCCGCGTAGTCGCCCAGGAGTTTCATCAGGACGTCCAGGAGGACGGATTTGCCGTTCTTTCCGGAGCCGAAGAGGAAGGGCAGGACCTGGCCGCCGACGTCGCCGGTGACGGAGTAGCCCAGCAGGAGCTGCAGGTAGGCGATCATCTGCCGGTCTTCGGCGTCGGCGCCGAAGGTGTCGGTCAAAAACCGTTCCCAGCGCGGGATGGGCATGTTCTGCGGGCCGACGGCTGTGGAGCGGGAGTGGAAGTCTTTGTTGGGGTCGGGGACTTTGACCAGGCCGGTGCGCAGGTCGACGATCCCGTCGGGGGTGCACAGGGCGTACGGGTCAGCGTCCAGGAGGGCGGCGTTGAGAACCATGCCGGGGGCGGACTTGGCCTGGGCGAGCATCGCGTTCATGCCTGTGGTGGACAGCGCGCGGCGGCGATGCGACTGCAGGGCCTGGGCCGTGAACACGCTACGGGGGTCGTGGACGGCGATGGCCTCGGCGAGGTCACCGGCTGCCCAGAGCACGGTGTCGTCCTCGTCGATCTGCCAGCGGGTGGTGTCCCACCGGTACCAGCCCATCCCGGGCACGTGCCGGTAGTCGTTGGCATACAGCTTGACGAACAGCTTGGCGTTGCCGCGGTCGGTGAGGGTGTCGGGCAGGAGCCCGGCAGCGGTCGCTTCTCCGGCGGCCGCGCGGGAAGCATCGGCCTGGGCCGGCAGAGCAACGGTGGTGGCTGGTGCGGGGCGTGCCTGGTTGCGGATCTGAGCGGCGACGGCTTCGGGGTCGAACTCAAAGAGGGCCTCCGTCTCGTTGCCGTGTGACGTCATCGGGGGCCCCTTCCCATATAGAGGGGGTGTTGGCGGCCTGCGGTCATGCCGCTGCGGATGATCTGGGCGGCGCGGCGCTCCTGGCCCGGGCGGGCGGCGGCCGCGGCCTGGGTGAGGGCGAGCTCGGCTTCTTCCTCGGTAAGGCGGCCTGCGGCGACGAGGCCGCCGAGAGTGTAGGCGGCACGGTTGAGGGTGTCGGAGAACCCTGCGCCTTCGGTGACGTGGCCGCAGGCCTCGATGGGGGCGAGGACGGAGGCAAGCATGCGCTGGATGCGGTCGCGGCCGCCGCCCGCGGCGAGCACAGCCTGCTGGGCTCGGGGCGGGACCGGCCGGGGGGCGGGGATGCTCGGGGCAGGCTGGTGACCAGTGCGCTCGAGTTCCTGGGCAAGCCAGGCGGGCAGGGCGGCCGGCTCGCGGACGCTGTCGACCGGGACGTAGGTGCCGTCACGGGTGGTGGTGCCGGGAGCGATGATGTAGCCGCCGTGCGCGCGGACGTCGACCTGCCAGGCCAGTGCGGTGCCCTGGCTGGAGCCTGCGGAGCAGCGCCAGCGCCGGTTGTCCGCTGCCCGGTACCAGACGTGCAGGCCGCCTGAGGGGGTACGGACGCGCAGCGTGGTGTCGTCTTCCGCGGGGCTGCGCTGGCCGCGCAGAGCGGCCAGGACGGCGAGGGTGTGGAAGCCGTTGGCCAGGCCGGTGAGATCGATGTCGTCGCCGATTGGGATACCGGGCAGGATCCGGTCCCGGGTGGGCGGCTGGGTGGGGTGGGCGTCGATGTCGATGACGACCAGGCCGGCCGGTCCGCAGGCGATGCCGACGCCGAACTCCGGGTGGGCGCCCCACCACTGGGTGATATGGCGCTGGTCGAGGGTGGCGGCGTGGAACCCGTGGCACCAGCGGCCTGCGGGCAGGCAC
Source organism: Streptomyces sp. NBC_00271 (assembly GCF_036178845.1). NCBI lineage: Bacteria > Bacillati > Actinomycetota > Actinomycetes > Kitasatosporales > Streptomycetaceae > Streptomyces > Streptomyces sp. NBC_00271. The sequence continues at coordinate 243,589 of NZ_CP108071.1, forward strand.
GGGCACTCGGCGGGCGGGTGCGGAGTCGTGCGGCACTGGGTGCAGTTGGCGGCCGGGGTCTTGCGCCCGGCGGCCAGGGGGTGCACGGGCCAGCCGCGTCGCGCGCACCAGCTGGCGGTGGCCTGAGAGGCAGCGACTGAAGACTCGGGGGCGGGCTGCCGTGAGTCGCTGCCAGAAAAGCGCAGGTCAGCCTGCATGCGCACCCCCTATCAGCGACCGAAGCGACTCAACGACGGACACAGCCTAGCGAACGTGGCCCGTGAGGACGTGGAGCACGTGCGAAGGAACCCCGAGGCCGTGTCGATGATGCGACCGGCAGGCACCCGCAGCGACCCAGCACAGAAGTAGAGCGACCGAGAGGCGTTCAGTCGCTGCCGCTCCAGCTTACAGAAAACTGCAGATCAGAGACTACGCAAGACTGAGAACAGCGACTGAAGCGACTGAAGCTCCCTATATGTAACGCACACGCGCACACAGGAACGTCTTCATATACCCCGACCTTGAGTCGCTTCGGTCGCTGTGAACTCTTGATCACCGCTTTGACCTGCACATTCGTACATCAGGCGAGCAGCGACCGAACAGTCGCTGGGTAGCTGCGCTTTCAGTCGCTGTCCTCGTCCGCCCCTGCAGCGACCCAAGCGACTGAAGCGACTGAACGGCCGACAAAGAGCTCGCGACCGGCCGCTGTGACGGAGACCCCAGCCATGAGTCGCTTCGGTCGCTCAGGGGCAGTCCAGGGCACTTGGGGAGACATGCCTCCGCGGGCGCGGCGCCATGCATCAGGCATGGCGCCGCGCCCGGCAGCTGGGCCGGATGTCAGGACCTGGGGGCGGCCGCCCGTCTGGCCCCGCAGGCAGCTGATCGACGGCATACGGTTCCGGGTTCGGACGGGTGTTCCGTAGCGGGATGTACCCGCCGAGTACGGGCCGTGGGGCCGGATCTACGACCTGTTCCGCCGATGGCAGCGGGACGGCACCTGGCACCGGGTCCTCACTCAGCTCCAGTCCCAGGCCAACGCGGATGGGGCGATCGTGTGGGACCTGAGCGTCGACTCCACGGTGTGCCGCGCCCATCAGCATGCGGCCGGGGCCCGCAAACAGGGCAGCCTGCAGAAGGAACCGCCGGGCGGCGTCTGCACCGAGCCCCGTGATCACGGACTGGGACGCTCGCGCGGCGGGTTCACCACCAAACTGCACCTGGCCGTCGAGCAGGGCCAAAAGCCCATATCGATCGTCGTGACGGCGGGGCAGCGCGGGGACTCGCCGCAGTTCGAACCCGTGCTTGAGAAGGTCCGCGTGCCCCGCATCGGGCCGGGCCGGCCGCGCGTCCCTCCCAATCGAGTGCGCGCTGACAAGACACCCCATGCAGCTGTCGGGTCAAGCGGCTGCCGCGAGCGGAACTGATGGGCTGAAGGCGATGGCTTCGTCGAACTTCTGGTGGTTGGTCAGGCAGTGGTGGAGTTGGCCGAGCATGCGGTTGAACAGATTGCGGAGGGCCGCGTGGTAGCGGTCGCCGGTGTCCCGTCGGCGGTTGTAGTGGGCATGGGCGCCAGGTGAGGCGGTCAGCGCGGCGAACGCCCAGTGCCGACCGGTCGCGGCCAGCCGGCTGTTCTTGATCCGACGGTGGACGACACGGCGGCTCTTGCCGGACTCGCGGGTCACCGGTGCGCTTCCGGCATAAGCCTTCAGATGGCCGGCCTGGACAAACCGGCTGCGGTCGTCGCCAATCTCGGCGAGTATCCGCGCGCCGGTGAGCACGGCCAGGCCGGGGAAACTTGTGATGATCTCCGCGTCGGGATGTTGCAGGAACAGCTTTTCGGTGTCGGATGCGAGGTCATCGCATGCCTGGCAGGCCGCGTCGAGCTGAGCAAGGAGGGCGAGTGTCTGCCGTCCCATCGCCTGCTCGACCAGGGCGGGCTGGCGGAGCCAGGTCCGGCGGAACACCTCAAGCAATCGGTCGGTCTCAGCTTCGATGCGGCGTTGGCGTCCGGCTCTGATGACCGCGGTCCGCAGCCGGTGGCGGGTCAGCCGGGTGGCCTCGGCCGGAGTGGGCGCGATCACCAGGATCGTGCGGGCCTCCCGGGACAGCAGCCGCTCACGCTTTGCTGCGAACGCCTCAAGGATCGCGGGGTAGTACTCGCGCAGGTGTGATCGCAGCCGGTTGTGGGCGCGGGTGCGGTCCCAGACTGCGTCCTGCTGGGCCCTGGCGAGGACGGCTATCGCTTTCACCAGGTCGGAGTCATGCGGCAGCGGGCGGTGCAGCGAGGCATCGGTGCGGAGGATGTTCGCCAGGACGACGGCGTCCTGGCGGTCGGACTTCTTCCGGGAAACGGCGTGCCGGTCACGATAGCGGGCGACGGCCATCGGATTGATCGCATAGACCCGGCGTCCAGAAGCCCGCAAGCAGGCAACCAGGAGGCCCCGGGAGGTCTCGATGGCGACCGGGATGGGATCGTCCGGGCTGTCACCGTGCTCGGCGAGCAGGTGCAACAGGTCCTGGAAGCCCGCCGCGTCATCGCTGATTCTGAGTTTGCCGAGCAGTTGGGCGCCGGAGTTGATCAGCGCGATGTCGTGGTGGGGTCGGCATGGAGCGCGGTTCCGGGATCACTCCCGGCCCGTTTCTCCGTGCCGCCCTCCCGAACCGGACGTGCGGTTGGGTAGGCCGCCAGCGAGGTGCCTGTGACCAGGCCCTTTTCCAACGGCCCCCCACCGAACCGGACGTGCGACGTTAACCGCATCCGGCTCTCCAGTGCCTTTTCTTCTCATGAGTTCTGCCGCGAGGGACGTCCGCTGTAGTGGATGTCCCTCGCGGCAGACGCGGCAGACGACCAGGGTCTTCCGATGGCGCCTGGCCATCATCTGGGCCCAGGCCGGTTTGGCGGCCCGCCCCCGAACGTTGAGGTCTTTGAGGTGTCGAATGTGGTGCACTTCGACGCCGTCATGGGACCCGCACATCTCGCAGGTGTCGGCGAGCAGGCGCTTGACGATCTCGTTGCGTCCGCTGTTCCACACCTGCTTCGGGTGATCGTCGAGACTGCCGATCCTGATCTTGCGAGCCAGCGAGATCCCGCCCCACTGCGCCACCAACGGCGTCCGTCCTTCGTCGCGTTGGACGGTGACCTGGAGCCCCCGGCGGGGACCTTGGTCGGTCTTCAACACGGTCCGGTAGCGCCGGTAAACCCTGGAGACGCGAACGCGGTACTTCCGCGCCAGCGTCTTCACCAAGGAGCGCTCCATCACGTGCTTCAGCCGTCCGAGACGATGCCGGTTGAACGCGAGCTGGTAGTAACCGGCGATCCCGCGGAACTCCGCCTGGTACTGAGCGACTATGGAGAAATCACTGTTGACCGTGCGTTCGGTCCGCCGGATCGGTCGGCCATGGTGCATATAGGGGCGGCACTTGGCGCGGATGACGTCAGCAGGCACCTTCAACCCGATCTGCGCGTTGATGCTGCGCTGACCGCGATGGTCGTGCTTGGTGTCGTTGTCCAAGACCACGATCTCGTAGCCGAGGAACCGGGCAGCTTGTGTCCGCCCGTGGGTGATCAGGGTTTTGTTCTCGGACAGCTCCAGCTTGAGCTCGTCGCGCAGGAACCGGCCGATGTCGGCCTTGATCTCCTCGGCTTCCCGTTTCGGTCCGGTGAAGCCCAGCAGCCAATCGTCCGCATAGCGGCAGTAGTTCAGCCTCCGATAGCCCGGATCATCGGGGTCGCGTGAGGGCATGGTCTTCATCTGCTTGCGCAGTGCCAGACCTGCCTCCAGGTCGCCTCGCTGTTCCAGTCGAAAGGCGCGTTGCCACAGCAGCATGTACGGCCGATAAGGCGTGCGTCGTCTTCCCCGGTTGTAAGCGGGCAGCAGGTTCGTCTCGATGTACTTGTCCAGCCGATCCAGGTAGATATTGGATAAGATCGGCGAGATCACACCGCCTTGCGGCGAACCGCTTAACGTCGCGTGATAGCGCCACTGTTCCAGATATCCGGCCCTGAGCAGTCCGTCGACCAACCGCAGGAAGCGGTTGTCGTGGATCTTCTCCGCCAGGATCGACCGCAGGATCCCGTGATCCAGACTGTCGAAGCAGGCTTTGATGTCCCCCTCGACGAACCAAGTCGTTCCCCGCCACCCGGGGTAGATCGATTGCAGGGCGGTGTGACAGCCCCGGCCAGGCCGGAACCCGTGAGAGTGATCAGAGAACTGCGGCTCGTAATACGCTTCAAGCAACAGGCGTATCACTTCTTGCAGCAGCTTGTCCGACCACGTCGGCAGACCTAAACCGCGCCGACTCTTGGTCTTTCCCTTCTTCTCGATGTAGACACGGCGCGTCGGTGACCAGCGGTAGCGCTCAGCACGGAGCGCGTCGATGATCGCCTGGATCTTCTCCAGGCGCATGCCGTCCACGGTCTCGGCCGTAACGCCGGGCGTCATCGCTCCGTCGTTGCGGTAGATCCGCCCGTAGGCGAGCAGGTATAACTCCCGGTTGAACAAGCACCGGTAGAGACGTTCCAGCGGCAGTCCTTTGCTGCCGCGCTCGCGGATGATCCCCAGAAGGACTTCGGCGCTCTGGTCGGGTGGCCGGGGAGAATCTCACTCCCCGGCTCCCACAGATCCCGGCGTGAGCCTCTCGACTCACCGGGCTCTTGTCATCCTGATCACCAGGCCGCACGGATCCATGGCCAGTGGGCGAACATACGGGGATAGCGCCGTGTGGCGCGTTCCCAGGCCGCCTTGGCCTTCTTGAACCCGTGTAGCCGCTTGTATTTCTTGCGGATCCAGCGCACCAGGTAGGCATTGATGCGCTTGAGGAGGGAATCCAGCGCGGAGCGATAGAACGCTCCGTAGTACTGCATCCAGCCACGCACAATCGGATTGATCTTCTGTGCGAGTTCGGCGAAGGTGTGACCGGTGCGCAGGTGAATCCGCCAGCGGCGGACCTCCCCGCTGATCCTTTTCAGGGCATCCTGGCTGATCGCCGGCAGGAACGAGGTGAAGTTCACCCCATGCCTGTCGCGGGCCTTGCGGGCGCGGAACGTGAACCCCAGGAAGGTGAACGACGTGTGCTCGTATGAGCCTCGGCGTCTTCCGTCCCGGCAGTAGACAATCCGGGTTTTGGCCGGGTGCAGTCGCAGCCCGACCTCTTCCAACCTGTCTCCGATCGCCCTGGCCAGCATGCGGGCTTGCCGCTCACTGGCGCAGTGCACGACCGCGTCGTCCACGTACCTTTCGAACCGGATGGTCGGGAACTCCCGGGCCATCCAGGCGTCGAACGCGTAGTGGAGAAACAGATTCGCCAGCACGGGCGAAGTCACGCCCTCAACGCAATGGGCAACTTCTGCTTCGAGGTGACGCTCAGCTACCGTCGGCTGGAACTCCTTCCCCGCACGGAGGGTAAGGGGCGTCACAATGGGTAGTAGGTTTGTGACATGGTGCGTGGTGATCGTGTCGATAGCGTCGAGTACGCCCGGCGGGTCAACGCCGCCGCGGATCTGGCCGCAGCGGGTGTGCCCGCGGCCGCAGCCGCCCGCACGTTGGCGAGCAGGTACGGGGTGTCGGTGCGTCAGGCACGCCGGTATCTGGAGCAGGCCATGGCTGCTGGCCGAGTCGAAGTCCCCGAGTCGAGCGTGGTGTTCACCGTCAAGCTGCCGGAATCTCTGGCAGGACGGATTCGCAGCCGTGCCCACGAGAGCGACCGGGCGATCTCCGCGGTGGTGGCCCAGGCCCTGGCCGAGTTCCTGCAGCGGGATGCCCCGGAGGGCCAGCCGGGCCGGTGAGCGGCCGACGGGTGGAGGTGGAGGCGGTCTTCGACCGTCATGCGGCGGCGGACCTGTCCGCGGCCTACGCGGTGTTGGTGCCGCAGCGCCGGGCCCGGGTGCGGGCCGGCCCCGATCAGGCAGGAGGAGCCGATGACCAGCGCGGCGATCTACGCCCGGGTGTCGTCCGCCCGGCAGAAGAAGGACCAGACGATCGGCTCGCAGACCGCGGCCCTGCGGGCACACGCCGCCGCCTCGCATCTTGAGCTGCCCGAGGAGTGGGTGTTCGAGGACGAGGGCCACTCCGGGGCGACCCTGGTGCGGCCCGCGCTGGAGCGGCTGCGGGACCTTGTCGCCCAGGTCGGCGTGGACGTGGTCCTGTGTTACGCACCCGACCGCCTGGCCCGCAAGTTCGCCTACCAGGCCCTGCTGATCGAGGAGTTCGCCCGGGCGGGCACCCGGGTGGAGTTCGTACGGGGCCCGCGCGGCGACACTCCCGAGGACCAGCTGATGGTCCAGTTCCAGGGCATGTTCGCCGAATACGAGAAAGCCCAGCTGATGGAGCGCTACCGGCGCGGGAAGACCTACCGGGCCCGCTCCGGATCGGTCAACGTGCTGGGCGGCGCCCCGTTCGGCTACCGCTACCTGCGCAAAACCCCCGAATGCGGGGCCACTTACGAGATCGTCGAGTCCGAGGCGGCGCTGGTGGTGGAGCTGTTCCGCCGCTACACCGACGACGGAGCCTCCATCGCGGACCTGACCCGCTGGCTCACCAGCAGCAACACCCCCACCCGCACCGGGAAGACCCGCTGGGACCGCAGCGTGGTCTGGGGCATGCTCCGCAACCCCGCCTACGCAGGCCAGGCGGCCTTCGGCAAGACCCGGATCCTCCACGAGTCTCCGGGTCTCAACCGCAGGGCCCGCCTGGAGGGCCGCAGCACCCCACGCGCCGTCAAGGCCGCCGACCGGCCCCACGAGGAGTGGATCACCATCCCCGTTCCCGCACTCATCACCCCGGCGACCTTCGAACGCGCCGCCCAGCGGCTCGCCGACAACAAACGCTTCGCCTCCCGCAACAGCAAGGTCCCCTCCCTCCTTCAGGGCCTGTCGGCCTGCGTGAGCTGCGGATACGGCTACTACCGCACCTCGACCACCACCACCTCAGGCAAGAAGATCTACTACTACCGGTGCCTGGGCTCCGACGACTACCGCTACGAGGGAGGCCGGGTCTGCACCAACAAGCCCGTCCGCGCCGACTACCTCGACACCGTCGTCTGGGACCACATCATCGGCATGATCGCCGACCCGCACCTGATCCGGAACGAGATCGACAAGCGGCTCGAACGCGCCCGCACGTCCGACCCCGCCACACGGCAGCGCGGCCGGCTCGAACTGGCCCTGTCCAAGGCCACCACCTCGATCACCCGCATGATCGAAGCGTTCCAGGAACAGCTCGTCACCCTCGACGAACTCCGCTCCCGCATGCCCGATCTACGCGCCCGCGAGAGCAACCTCCGCAGCCAGCTCGCCGCTCTGGACGCATCGATCGCCGACCGCGACGCCTACCTCAAGCTCGCCGACGACCTCGAAGGATTCCTCGCCCAGCTCCGCGACAACGCCGAAAGCGCCGAGGTCCCCGAGCGCCAGCGCGTCCTGCGACTCCTCGTCAAAGACGTGCTCATCGGCCCCGAGAAGATCACCATCCGGCACCGCATCCCCGTCCGCGAACACGCCGCCAACGATAGCCAGCACCAAGATCAAGACGCTACGGAGGGTGACTCACGCCCGAGTTACCCATTGCGTTGGGGGCGTGACCGCTGACCCCTGAGGAGTCCCACGGCCCCGCTCCCGCAGGGTGCCGTTGGGCAGTTGCAGCGGGGCGCGAAGCCACCGCTTAACATACAGAATCACCCAATCGGCGTCGGTGTGTGCCTCCACCGCCTTGACGATGAGGTCATGCGGCACGCTGTCGAAGAACTTTTCGATGTCCAAATCGAGGACCCAGTCCGTTTTCCAGCAGCGCTCCCGGCATCTTGCCACCGCGTCCAACGCCGACCTTTGCGGCCGGTAGCCATAGGAGTCCTCGTGGAATACAGGCTCCACCTTGGGCTCCAGATGCATGGCCACCACCGTTTGAGCGACGCGATCGGCCACAGTGGGAACGCCGAGAATCCTGACCCCATCGCCATGCGACTTCGGGATTTCCACCGCCTTCACCGGAGGCGGGAAATAGCTCCCCGAGGACATCCTGTTCCAGACCTTGAACAGATTGTTCTGAAGATCCTTCTCGAAGTCCTCAATGGAGCAGGAATCCACTCCCGGTGCACCCTTATTGGCCCTGACCTTCTCCCATGCCTCCCACACACTCCACTTCGAAACCTCAAACGGCTTGCTTGATGACTTCAGCTCGTCCACGCGACTCCTCCCGGAGAACGTCCGGTTGATCGAACGAACACAGCCACGGATGACCCGGCCCCTTCACTCGGCCCCCATTACAGGGACTTCTTCGCTACTACGGGCCGGTCCGCCAGCGTGCCCCGCGACGGTACTCAGCGCCTTGCGGTTTCGGCCGCTTGGCGTGCTCCCTCTCGCGTCGCCGCACCCAGTGCGCCGACGCCGTGTCGGGGCGACACCTTCCCAGGTTCCATGCAGAAGCCGCAGATCAGGCTCGCGCCGCCTCCATGCCGGACACCGCCTGGCCAATAAGCGGGCACCCGCCAGGCTCATCCCGGAGCCGAAATGACACCCCGGTTTTGATGTCGTCTCAGTATGTTTCGACATATCGTCAGCGGTTTGCTTTCGCTCGCCTTCCTGATCCCCACCTGACGCCTCTAGTGCGCCTTTTCCGTGACGCTCACCACGTTCGGCATTTAACCGCCGCAGCTCACGGTGGTTTGAAGTCTCCCCCCACAGGGCGACTTCGAAGGGCCACAGACTTCATCTCCTGCACAGCACCGCGTTTGGTGAGATCGCTACCTCATTTCCTCACCTTCCGCGCTCCTGGCGCACCATTTCGCATACCTCGCCATCGTGAAGGATCTGTTGACACCTGGGGCCCTTCGCCCTGCGGTACGGCTTTCCCGTCCTCCCTGTGTCGGCGGCGGTTGAATCCTGGCTCAGTCAAGATTTCCGTGAAGTCGATCAGTGAGTCGTCTGGTTCGTGACTCTGTGTTGTTGGCGGTCGGCGGCGACGAGTAGGACGCGCTTGCGGAGCAGGGGAAGTCCGGCTCGGCCTGCCATCTGCCGCTTGAGCAGCTTGATGTCCGTGACTCTGCCCTCGACGCAGCCCGAGCTCCCTTCCGTGCTCAGGCCGAGGACGACGGCGTCGAGGTCGGCGAGCAGGCCGTCGGCGAAGCCGCGCAGGCCGTGGTCTGCGTTCGCGCGGGCGGTGGCGATCCACTCGGGCAGTCGGGTCGCGCTGCGGATGGCCATCATCGCGGCGAAGGACCGGACGTGCCCGGTGGCCGCTTCGAGTTCGGGGCAGCGGGCCAGGATGTCCTTGAGTTTCTGCTGGTCGTCGTCGTTCATGCGGTCGGGGTTGCGGGTGATCCAGCCGGTCACCTTGCGGACTCCGGGCGGCCGAGCCGGGGGTGGGCGGTCAGCTGGCGTGCGGCGGAAGCGCCGGAGGTAGTCGCGGACGACGGAGTAGGAGCCGGTGAAACCGCGCTCCTGGAGTTCGGCGTGGAGCTGGGCGCCGTTGGTGTGGCCCTCGTGCCACCGCTGGTGCAGATAGGGCTTGTATGGGTCCAGGGTGCTGGGGAGGTTCTGCCAGCGGCCGGTGGCCAGTTCCTCCCAGGTGACGGCGCGGGCATAGCGCCGGACGGTGTTCCGGGACAGTTCCAGGCGACGGGCGACGGCCCGGACGGTGAGGCCCTGGCCGAGGAGATCGTGCACGGCGGTGTGGTGCCGCCGGGCCCGCTCAGCCAGTCGGCCTGCGTGGGAGTCCGGCGGGTGCAGGACTTCAGGGGGTGCCTCCAGGGAGGGGGCCGGTTCGCGAAGGCACGAACTGTGCTTGCTGACCAGCACCTTCACGGCCTCGGCGAGGTTGTGCCAGAGATGCCACAGATCTGCGACCTGCACGGCGTCGGGGGCTCCCGAGCGGGCGCCGTCGGCGAAGGCGCCACCCCGGTCGCGACAGATGATCTCCACTCCGGGGTGCTCGGTGAGCCAGGCGGCGAAGGTGGCCGCCTCTCGGTCCGGGAGAAGGTCGATCGGGGCGTGTGTCTCGCAATCGACCAGCACAGTCCCGTAGTTGTGTCCCTTGCGGGTGGCGAACTCGTCGACCCCCAGTACCCGCGGCGTCCCGGCGGGCGGATCAGGCAGGGCCATGGCCAGTCCCAGCAGCGTGGTCCGGCTGACCGTCATCGGCAGCCGGGCCGCCAGTCGCTCGCCGGCCCGACCGGCCAGAGCCACCGAGATCGCACTCAACAGGTTCCCGAGCTGCGGGGTTCGGCGCCCGTAGCGCATCGTCAGCCACTCGATCTGCTCGGCGAAGGTCACCCGGTCGCACTCCGGCGCATCGCAGAACAGACGGCGGACGGACAGCGCGATGGACACCTGCCGGCCGCCGATCGCACCATCTGCGAGCCGGCGCTGGTATCCGCTGTGCCGCCGTACCGACGGTGTCCCGCAGTCCGGGCACGACGCTGGAACCGACTCCGGGGTTCTCGCTACAATGCGTAACACCCCACCCTCGACGCTCATTTCCTCCACCAGCACCCTGCCCAGGTGCGGCAACACCGTCTTCAGCAGCTCCTCACACTCGGCGAGTGTCGCGCCACGGGTGACGGAGCGTCACCGGCGCACGGAAGCGTGATCGACTTCACGGAAATCTTGACTGAGCCACGATTCACCCGTCGCCGACACCCTGGTCGGGCGTTACTCCGACGACTACTACGACCCCTCCGTAGCCATAGGGCTCTCGCCCCGTAGGCCATCCCGTATTCCCCTTGCGCTGGACGTATCGAGCGTGACGTAGGCGACCCGGTCCGTCCCCTTGAGCAGACTCGCTGTCCGCCGCCCGCCGACCGGAAGGGTTGAGACGAGGAAACTCGGACTCGTCCGATGCCGGCGGCTGCGACCTCAGACGTCGTGTCGCAGGGTGTGCTCTTTGCACCGCTGGTGACTGGGCTTCAGGCAGTATGGCTTTCGCCGTGTCACGCGGGCCTTGCACGGCAGCATCTTCGACGTCTCCTCGATGCTCCACGCTTTCCCGCCATGCTGTTGTCCCCTCGCGCTTTCGCGTCCAGGTCAGGCGGGTGGCCCCGAGGCCACCTCCTTCCGAACCTCGGCCCCCTGCGGGGGCGATCCAGCGCCGAGTGAAACGGCGCACAGTTGGCCCCGCATCCGGCTCTCCACAAGCCCCGTTGGGCAGTTGCTCTCCTCAGCTTGTGCTGGGCCATGGCGATGGAATCGTCGTCCCGCGGGGTCGGTAACGTGTGGTGACTACCGACCCGGGGTTGAACAGGACGACTTCGCCGTCGTGCGGCCACCATCCGCCGTCGCAGTAGCGGCGGCGGAGTTCCTTCCACCCGACTCCGAGGTGTTTGCGCCGGAGCCATCCGAAGACCTGCCGCCAGACGATCATGCGGAGGTATTGGAAGGCCCGGGCAGATACTCCTGGGCGGGATTCAGCGCAAGAAACGTAGTTGGCAGGTGGTCCTCAGTGCGCTGCGGGAGCGTTGAGGCGGGCCAGCAGGAGGGCGATGTCGTCGCTGTGGCGCGGTGTCCGCCGTACCCCGGCGAGGAGTTCGTCTGCCAGGACCTCGAGGTCGGCCGTCGTGGCTCTTTCCAGCCCTGCCAGGAGTGCTTCGATGCCCGCGTCGATGTCTCCCTCTGCCGCTTCCAGAAGACCGTCGGTCGTGACCGCCAGCACGCTGCCAGGGCGGATGTGTGTCAGCTCGGTCGCGTACCGGGCCTGCGGGTCGACACCCAGCGGAAGGCCGCTGGTGATGTCGAGGAGGCGCGGTGGCTCACCTGGAGCGACCAGGGCAGGTGCCGGATGGCCCGCTGTGCAGGCTTCGACCGTCCCCTCGGCGGGGTCGATCACCAGATAGCAGCAGGTGGCGAACATGGCCCGGTCCGGATCGGTGTCGAATTCGACGAGCAGCCGGTTGGTCCGTGTCAGCACGGCAGCCGGACCATGCCCCTCGCATGCATAGGCGCGCACAGCCGTGCGCAACTTGCCCATCAGGGAGGCGGCCGGCACGCTGTGGCCCTGGACATCTCCGATCACCAGTGCAACCGCGCCGTCGGGAAGGCAGATGGCGTCGTACCAGTCGCCGCCGATCCACATGCCCGAGGTGGCCGCCTTGTAGCGTGCGGCAATCGTCAAACCGGGCGCCGACAGCGGGCCGGGAGGCAGCATTCCACGCTGCAGTTCCGTGGCCAGAGCTTGCTGTGCCTCGTACATCCTCGCCCGCTCCAGGGACTGGGCGAGGAGTCCGGCGACGGCAACCAGCAGGGCCCGTTCCTCGGGACCGAACTCCTGGAGCGAGGCGAACCCCATTAGGCAGACCCCGGTCGGCCCCCGAGAATCCGCCATGGGAATCGCCGCCCACGCGCGGCGGCGAGAACTTTCGGCCGCCTGTGCCAGCTGCGGGTAGGCGGCGGCCAGTTCAGTGACGGAGGCGACGAACACCGGAGCCTGGCGTGCCAGGGCATCCTGCAGCAGGGAGCGCACGCCGGGACGCACATCGCAGACGGCGGCCAGCTCCTCGTCGTAATAGCCGCAGGAGGCCACGGCGGACAGCCCACCGGGCAAGGACGCCACCACGGCAAACCCATCCGCGCCGAAGTCCTGCAGTCCTGCCTGCGTGGCGGCCACGATGTCCTTGACCGTCACGGCCGCCGCCAGCGCGGCGGTGAGCTGTTGCATCCGGCGATTGCGGGTCGCCCCTTCGTAGAAGCCTCGCCTCTCAGCTTCCTGACGCTCACGCGCGGCCGTGGTGTCCATCACCACCCCGACCATTGTCGTCGGCACTCCGGCCGAGTCGGCCAGCACCCGCCCGCGAGCCTCCAGCGAACGCCAGACGCCTTCACCCGCCGCGACCCGGTAGGCGATCTGGTAGTCGCCACCGGACTCCAGCATCGACTGCAGTGCGACGACAAACTCGGGCAGATCAGACTCCGGGATCCTCGACAGGAAGCTGTCGAGATGAGGCGGGCCGTCCTCGGGCAGGCCGTGGAGGGAGAAGGTAAGAGGATCACAGTTGATCTCTCCCGTAGCGACGTCCCAGCAGAAGAACCCCGCCTGCACGGGGCCGGCGCTCGGCTGGAACGGAGAGTTGGACGACTCCTCCGCACCCGGATCCTTGGCGCCCGACTCGCCCGTCCGCCGGGCGTGGGAGGGCAGCGCGGGAGTGGCGCTCCCTGCGATGCTCTCGCCGCCGTTCGGCCAGGACAGGGATCGGACATGTGTCACTGGTCACTCCCTGCTGTGCGCAAGGACGCCTCCTGGAGAGTGATTTGACGAGGCGTTCAGCGTAGAGCCCCGGCAGGCCGTCTCGCGGAGGAGCGATCACTGGGACACCTGAAGGAGTGAGCGGGTCGCAGAAATTGACCCTCTCGCCAGGCATGTTCCGCGCACGCGGCGTTCGACTGCGGCAGGAAGCCCCGTCCTTGGTCTTTTCTGAGCGCCGAGGTGCCGGACTCCGGTCGATTGCACAGAGGTTGCGCTCCCGCTCTGGACCTACCGCCATCTCGCGCTCTGATAATCGTATCGTGTACCCGCTAGCCTGATGCGGGCTTGAGGTTCGCCGAGGTCATCCGCGTAAGGTCACCCGGACGAGGAGAGCGTCATGCAGGAATACTCGTTCGAACTCCCCTTCCCTTCTCGAGTCAGTCATGCCATGGAATCGGCAGCGGTTCACCACTTCCGCTGGGTCCAGGAGCATGGACTGCTGAGCCAGGAGTCCCTCCCCGAGTATCGCCGATGGAACGTGCCGGAGGTAGCCGCCCGCTTCTGGCCACATGCGGGCGGAGTGGACCTGGAGTTGGGGGTCGATTTAGCAGGCTGGTTCATCCTGTTCGATGACCAGTTCGATGGGCCGCTCGGAGTGAAGCCGTACAGAGTCGCATGGATCGTCCAAGAACTCATCGATGTCGTGTACGCGCGTCCCGGCGCGGTACCCGCGGTTCCGAACAAGAGACTCACCCCCGCGGCAAGCGGGCTCATCTCACTCTGGTCACGTCAGGTCCGGGGAATGTCCGCCGCATGGCAGCAGCGGTCGACCCGCAACTGGGAAGACTTTCTCAACGCCTACACCAGCGAGAGCACCAACCGTCGAAGCGGCATCATTCCCGACGTCAGCACATATCTCAGTCTGCGCCACAAGGCAGGACTGGAAAATGTGCTGATCGACTACGCCGAACGCATCGGCCATTACGAAGTGCCTGATGCCCTGTTCGCCCTGCCGGAGATCCAGGAAATGCACAATGCGACGGTCCAGGTCGTCAACATTGTTCAGGACGTGTTCTCGGTTGCCAAGGAGGAAGCCAGAGGAGACTGTCACAACCTGGTTCTCGTACTCCAGCACCACCGGAACTATTCACGTGGGGAGGCCCTCGCGGAGGCCCGGTCGATAGTCCGCGGCCACACCGATGAATTCCTTCGCCTGAAAGCACGGCTCCCGGCACTTTTCGATGCCGCAGCCCTTCCCCCGCACGACCGGGGCATCGCCTATGTCTTCGTCGATGACCTCCAGGCCCAGATGAAGGGCTGTCACGACTGGTGCCGCAGCTCCAGCCGCTACTCCCGGGTGATCCGCGCGCGGCCCCACGAGCCCACCTACCTCGAGGAAATGCGCCTGGAAGGAGGGCCTTGACCCTTAGCCTCGATCGTTCATGAGTCCCCGTCAGCTTGCGACCCTGTTGGCGAATCCGGCTGCGGGATCTTGCGTCGGCCCCCAAGACTTGTGTCTTGGGGGCCGATGTCGTGCTGGGGGTTTGCGATGTCGATGCGGCCGAAGGGGCCTGCCAAGATTCCGGTGGAAACAGTGCGGGTGGCACGAGCGGCGTTCCCGCGCGGAAGTCTCGCGATCAGGCTCCGGGACGAGCTGGGGGTGCTGTTCGTCGACGAGCAGTTCATGGATCTGTTTCCGGCTCGGGGGAAGCCTGCCTGGTCACCGGGGCGGCTGGCCCTTGCGCTGGTGTTGCAGTTCGTCGAGGGCCTCACCGACCGCCAGGCCGCGGAGGCGGTTCGGGCCAGGATCGACTTCAAGTACGCCCTCGGCCTTCGGCTTGGCGATCCCGGTTTCGACTTCACGGTGCTGACGGAGTTCCGGGACCGTCTGCTTGAAGCTGACGGCGGGCGTCGGGTGCTGGACGGCATCCTGGTCGTGGCCCGCGACAAGGGGTTGCTCAAGACTGCGAGCCGGGCTCGCACCGACTCCACGCATGTGCTGGCGGCCGTGCGGAATCTGAGCGCCCTGGAGATGGTGGCCGAGACACTGCGCGCGGCGCTGAACACGCTGGCCCGGGAGGCACCGGACTGGCTGAGGGAGATCGCTGAGCCGGACTGGTTCGACCATTACGCCACCCGGGCCGAGAACTTCCGTTTCCCCAAGTCGGAAGCGCAGAGGGACGAGGTCCGGTTACGGATCGGCCGGGACGGAACGAGGCTGCTGAGGGCTCTCTGGTCGCCCACCGCTCCCGATGAACTGCGGGCGCTGAAGAGCGTCGAAGTCCTGCGGCGGGTCTGGGTGCAGCAGTTCCACCTGGTCGAGGGGGAGGTGGCCTGCCGGTCCCCAAAAAACCGGCCCCCGGGTGCGACGCGCCTGGGCAGCCCCTATGATCCCGAGTCGCGCGGCAGTATCAAGCGGGACACCGTCTGGCACGGATACAAGGTCCATCTCACCGAGACCTGCGAGGCAGACGCTCCGAACCTGATCACGAACGTGACAACCACCGTCTCCACCACCCAGGACCAGGTGATGATCCGCGGTATCCACGCCGAACTGGCCGCACGGGACTGCCTGCCCGCCGAGCACTGGGTGGATGCGGGGTATCCCACCGCGTCCCAGGTCGTGGCCGCCCGTCTCGATCACGGGGTCGAGCTGCTGGGACCGATGGTGGCCAGCACCGACGCCCGGGCCGGCGGCCCCTTCGGCCAGGACGCGTTCACAATCGACTGGGACCAGCAACAGGTGACCTGCCCGAATGGTGCCACCAGCGCTCAATGGCACCAGCGAAAGTCGCAGCAGGGCCTGCCGGTGATCCGGGTCCGTTTCGCCCGCGTGGACTGCCAACTCTGCCCCGACCTGCGCAAATGCGTCAGATCCCCGAAGGGCGAATACCGGGATATGAATCTTCGCCTACGGGACGAGCACGAGGTGGTCCGCAAAGTCCGTACAGAGCAGCAGACCGATGCCTGGAAGGACCGCTACAAGATCCGAGCCGGGGTCGAAGGCACCATTTCCCAGGGCGTCGGGCGCTGCGGCCTGCGCAGATCCCGCTATCGCGGGCTCGCGAAGACCGGTCTCCAGCACCAGCTCACCGGTGCCGCGATGAATCTCGCCCGCATCGACGCCCACCTCACCCACACGCCCAGGGCAGCTACCCGAACCAGTCACTTCGCAGCACTTCGCTCCGCCGATCGTTTGATCGGCGGAGCGAAGTAGAAGGGCTCATCCAACGGGATTCGCCAACAGGGTCGCTTGCTGACGGGGACTTTGTGGGGTCTTCATAGTTGAGCGGTGCGGAGGTGCCCGCGGACTCGACGGGTGGTGCCGCAGCGTGTTCGTAGGCGCTGGTGGTCGGCGTTCCTGAACCCGAACGCATTGCGGGCGATGAGCTTGATCACGCGGTTGATGCCCTCGCGCTTGGCGTTGCTGTGGCCGGTGTCGATGAACGGGACGGCCGACGGCTGTCTTGCCATGCCCTGGTGGCGCAGAGGCGCTCTGGCGGCTGCCGGGTCTGACCAGTACGTTCCTCGTGGCCGGGCGACGGAGGGGGACGTGATGGACGGGCGGGGCGCGGTGCGGGCGCTGCGGATCTCGATGTGGGTGCTGATCGTGGTCGCTGTGCCGGTGTACGTGGTGTGGCTGGTCCGGGTCGGCTACCTGACCGGGCAGCACCGGCTGCCCGCTGGCGACGTCGCCCGCTGGGTGCCGCCGGTGCTGCTGCCGCCGGCCGCCGTACTGTTCTGCGTGATGGCAGGGACGACGTGGTGGCTGAGCGTGGTGGCGCGTACGCCGTCGCCGCTGCGGGGGTCGTGGATCGCCGCGACGCTGGTGTTCACCGCGGTCGCCTCGGTGTTCTGCGGTGTCGCGGCGGTCGGCGACCCCGATGTGTCGGCCGGGCTGCTGAGCGCCGTGGTGACCGGGCTGGGCATGGCCGGGCTGTTCTTCATCCCGGCCGCCCACTCCCGCGAGCTGCCGGACGTCGCCCGCCGGCGCTCTGCCGACCCTGGCGGCCCGGCTGCGTAACCGGGCACGGGGCAGGGGCGTTAGACACGGCGTCGCGTCATGCACATCCGATCCCCCGCGGATATGCGCGTGAGGCCCCGCACCGAGCTGCTGCGCCGGTGCGGGGCCTCACGGGTACGTGCGGTGGTCAGCCGCGTTGGATGGCCGCCAGTTCCTTGAACGTCAGTTCCTGGGTTCGGGTGGCGTCCTTGCTGGACACCCAGGCGAGGATGTTCGGGTCCGGCTGATCGTCATGCCGACGGCCGTCGCCCGCGGCGGCGGTGTCCTCGCCGCCGGAGTCCAGGAGCCTGGTGATGTACTGGGCGAGCTCAGTGGGGCCTCCCCCGCCGTAGCCGGTGCCGTAGCCGCGTCCGTTCTCCTCCGGCAGGAGCGACAGCAGGCCGTCGCGGGTCCGGATCCAGAAGCAGCCGGTGCGGTCGATGATCAGGCGGTAGAACTCGTCATCCGGCCGCAGATCGAGCGGCGCGTACGCTTTGTAGGTCCACTGGTCGATGTTCCCGCCGACGGTGCGGTAGTGGTGCGCCACGACGGGCAGACCGAACTCCGGGTCCATGAAGCTCTTGAAGCACAGGCAGCCCGATCCGCCCACCGCTGACGGGCTGTCCTTGTCGTCGTCCACGCCCGGGTGGAACAGGCTGGCGATCTTGTCCGACTCCACGAGCGTGGTGTGCAGGGTGTTCGGCTCGCACGGCTGGAGCCTGCCCAGCCACTCCTGCACGTACGGGGACTCCCGCTCGATGGACACCGTGCCGTTCCACGCAGCCCCGACGGTGCCGTACTTGGGCTCGGTGTAGAGGACGAAGTGGGTGTAGCCCGCGGCGGGGTCGTAGACGGGCTGTAAGTCACGTGGCTGGTAGCTCAACTGACCTGTGCTCCCTGTGTGTTGGGGGATTCCTGCTGGTCGGACTGCATCGACGGTGCCCCAGTGGGGCACCGTCCCGCTAGAGCTCGATCTGGATGTGCTCCACGTCGGTAAACTCCACGCCCAGGCCGGCCGCCCGGGTGTTGTTGTTCCGGAAGTACATCTCCGCCAGGCCCTCGGCAGCGATGCGCTGGAGCTGCTGCTCGTTGGCGCCGCCGTCGCGGGCCTCGAAGAGGCGGTCCGCCCAGCGCGGCGGCAGGGCCTGGGTGATGTCCCGGATCCGGGCGTCGTCGGTCGTGCCGGGCGCAGCGGTGAACCCGAACCTCGCGCGGGTGGAGACGACCAGGCCGCCGGTGCTCGCGGCCCGCTTCTTGGCCTTCGCCCGGATCTGCGGCTGCCACCGCTTCTTGACCTCACGCTCTATGCGGTCCCGGAGGTCGCGGCGGGGCCGCTTGAACTTGCCCGCGACGTACCGTTCCACGGTGCGCTGCGACACCCCGAGCGCCTGCGCGGCGGCCTTGGTGCCCTTGAGTTGCTTGACCAGGTACTTCATCTGCGCCTGGGCGCTTTGCGGGATGCGGCGGGTGAACGCCCCTTCCAGCGCCTGGTCCAGGCTGTCCCCGAGCGAGTCGGCCATGGTCGGCTACTCCCCTTCTCCGGCGGTCGGGTCGTTCTTGATGAGGTTGGCGATGTTGAACACCGCGCCGGCCTCCTCGAACTGCGCTTCCGCCCACAGCACGGTCTGGGTGCCCTGGTGCTTGACCATTCCCGGTGAGACCCCGAGCCGGAACGTGCCCGGCGCGGGCTTGCCCTCGGGTGTGTGCGGCAGGACATCGAGCGGGCTGGGGCCGGTGGAGGGGTAGACGATGGCGTCGGTGCCGATCGCGACCGGGTAGAGGTCGGCTGCGGCGGCGGTCTTCATGAGCTTGCGGTGCATGCCGACCCTGACGTTGGCCAGCACGGCGGCCCGGATGTCGGGGCGCCACGTCTCCCGCTTCAGTGCGGGCCACGGCTCGTAGTAGGGCACTTGGCCCCGGTTGCGCTGCCTGAGCTTGCCGATGCCGCCCTTCGCGGTGGCTTTGATCGCCTTCACCAGCAGTGCCATCGTCGGGTCGACCTGCTTGGAGCGGGCCATCGCCTCGAGGAACTCCTGGCCGCCCATCGCGGTGGTGACACCGAGTTCTTCCATGGTCGTCACGTACGCGTCGCGCAGTCGGTTGTACCAGGGGTCCAGGTAGCGGCCGGTCTGCAGGCGTACGTACGCCTCGATCGGCGCGACCTCGAAGCCGAGCTCCACCGCGTACGCCACGGTCGGGGTGGCGTACCAGGCCGGGCCTGTCGGGCGGTCGCCCTTCGGCGTGAACGGGCTGGGGAGGCGGTCGGCGTCGACGGTGCGGCCGCCCACCTGCACGCGGGAGAGGTCGACGTGGGAGAGGTCGACCAGCCACGAGCCGGGCAGCTTCGGGTCGAACGCCGGACGGTTCTTCAGGTGGGTGGGTCCGTCCAGGCCGACAGTGAGGCCGTTGGCGGCCGCCGCGAACGCGAGGTTGACGTCGATCACGACCAGGTACGGCTTCATGCACTCGTCATCGGTCAGCGGCCGGCACCAGTCGTACGGCTCCTCCATCAGCATCTGGTCCGGGGTGCGCAGGTGGTGGCGCTCGTACTTGCCTTTCAACTTCGGGTGCTCGTCGGGGACCTCGCACTCCACGACGTCGTACACCGCCGTCAGCGCGTCCGCGTTGTACGCCCGCTCGAACGTGCCGGTGGCCTCGTCCTTCTCCGCACGGGTCGGCGGGCGCAACGCGGTCATCAGTTCCAGGCCGGTGGTCGACGCGGTGCCGCGCGGAGTCGTCACCAGCTGCGCGTACGTGCCGAGATACCGGGCGAGGTCGGCGGGGTGCATGGCCGGGATCTTCGGGTCGTCCTTGTCGTCCCACTCCCGCGCGTCCAGCGCGTTCCAGGCCGGAATGCACAGCTGCACGCAGCGGCGCCTGGAGCCCTCCGGGTCGCGATAGATCCGCGCCCAGGACCCGAACCCGCGCTGGGTGAGCTGCAGTTCAGCCTTCTTGATCTGCTTGACCACCTTGTGGCTGTCCTGGAGCCGCCCGGCGCGCCGCTCGTCATCCGACAGGGCGGCGGGCAGGCCGTAGCGCTCCAGCGCGGCGGGGGTGAGCACGAGGACCGGGTCGCCGTCACGGCCGTTGCGGTGCAGGCGGGGCTGACCGAGCTTCGCCTCGGCAAGCGTCCAGTCGACCAGGGCCGGAAGGGACTTGGCGGGCACGTCCAGGACCAGGCCGCCGACGCAGTACGCCGACACCTGCCCGTCCTCGCAGTCGACGACCGCCAGCGGGCCGTTCTCGAAGCGCGGGTCGACCGCGGCCGCCCTCGGCGCGGTGGCCTTGGCCGCCTTCTTGGTGCCCGGGCGCCGCGACGTTGACGACGGCCTGGCGGTCGCCGCCGGTCGGGCGGGCGCCTTCGGGGCGGCCGGCTCCGACGGAGCCGCAGTCGCCGGGGCGGGCGCGGCGGTGAACGTCTCCGGCACGGCGAGCTCGGAGGGCGACTCGTTGTCGGGGGCGGGGAAGCGTGCGGCGAGGCCTTCGAGCAGCCGGGCGTAGGCGGTGCGCTGCGGCGGCCGCGGCTCTGTCTTGCCGGTCTCCCAGTTCCCCACGGCCTCCCGGCGGGTGCCGAGGACCTTGGCGATCTGGGTCTGGCTCAGCTCGGCAGCCTCGCGCAGTCGCTTGCGCTCAGCGGGCGGCGGCAGGTCGTTCTGGTCGACCTGGTTCAGCAGCGCGTCGACAGCGCTGAGCAGCTCGTTCTCAGTGGGCACAGAGCTCACCTCCGGTACACACCCTACCTCAATCGCGCATTGGATCGCTCACCACTTCGCGCATTGGATCGCTCAAATCGTTACGTTGATCGCGCTCGCTGTCCCATGACGCGAGGCGGGAGACAGGAGGCGCAGTGCCAGGAGGAGACGGGGTCTCGGCCGTGCTCTCGGAGCGGGAGAGCTTCGACGTGCTGCACCGAGTGATCCTTCCGGCCGCGACGCGAGACGCCGCCACGCAGTCCCGTCCAGTCGTGGTCGTCGTGGCCGGTCAGCCCGGGGCGGGCAAGACGCGGATCGCCGACCTCGTGCAGGCCGTCCTGGACCGCCGCGGCGGCGCCGTACGGGTCGGGCGGGACCTCTACAAGTCAGTCCACCGCCACTATCCCGGCCTCCTGGCCGCCGACGTCCGTACGGCCGGAGCCCTGGTCCGCCCCGACACCTCGCGCTGGCAGGCCGCCGTCGAAGCACACGTCCGTGACCGGCGCTTCGACGCCGTGGTGGAATCGGCGCTCGCCGACCTGGACGAACAGGAGCGCCAATTACCCCGGCCGGCCTCGGCCTTGTCGATGCCCGGCCGGGTAGAGGGGTCCGTAACCGCCTCCGGGACGACTCGTTGCTCAAGTGAGCCTGGCGACGTGCCCACCGTACGGCGTCAGGCCCGCACCACCGAGCGGTACACGGCGATGCAGCAACTGCTGTCCGAGGGCAAATCCCTGGCCGCGATCGGCCGCCAGCTGCGGCTGGACCACTCGACCGTACGGCGCTTCGTCCGCGCCCGGAGTCTCTACGAACTGCGCGGCCTCGCCGGACAGCGCCTGGGTGGCCGACAACGCTGTCCGCGACGCGTCCACCAGCACGCTGCCGGCGCAGACGGACTACCGGATGCGGGCCAAGACCCAGACGCGGCTGGAGCCGTCGGCCTTCCACACCTCGAACGCCGCGCGGAGCTGCGCGTTCGAGCCGTCGACCGACTGCACCGTGCCAAGCATTTTTGGCGTGGTGTCGCTGGTGGCGAAGGGCAGCTTGGAGTCATTGCAGGCACGTCCGGTGGTGCCCTGCTGCACGCCGTACGAGGTCGGCTTGTCCGGGTAGGACACGTAGGTCACCGACAGCTTCGCGTCGTTGCGGAACCGCGCCCAGGCGCCCGCGTCGGACTCGTCGTGCGCGGTCAGCGAGAAGGTGATCTGCGCCGTCTTGTTCGCGGCGTAGGACGCGAGCGTTGTCGTCAGGTTCTCATTCGTCTCGGCCAGGTTGTCGCTGAAGCGCACCCAGTTCGCCGGCTGCGACGGGCTGCACAGGCTGCCCCGCCCATAGGCCACGCTCCGGTCGCCCATCAGGCCCACCCCGGTGGGGCGGGACGACCATGTGGTGCTGGAGGAGATGCCCTTGTCCACGCGGCTCAGGTCGTACCAGTGCGCATCGCACGTGAACGTCCACGTCTGGTACACCTCCATCGTCGCGTCCAGGACCTTCTTGCCGTGGATCGACGAGAGCGGGTACTCGAAGTACATGCGCACGGGCTGTTGGAGCAGAGGTAGCCGGCGTAGTTGGAACAGTGCCCCACGCCCTTGTCCCCGTCGAACTCCCAGTACTTGGTGCCGTTGGAGGCCAGAGCCGTCCAGTCGCCCAGCACGATGCCCTTGGTCGGCGGATCGATGTAGAGCGGGAAGGCGGTGTCCGCGCCGTGGAGCAGGGCCGGATCGGGCGTGATCTCCAGAGTGGTTCCGTTGACCTTGAGCGGGAGCTCGGCTGCCGCATCACCGCTGCCGGGGCCTTCCGAAGGGGTCGGTTCACCCCCGGCGGCAGGTAGCGGGGTCGTCTCCGCCGCCGGCTCACCCTCGGTCTCCGCCTCTGCTGAAGAAGTGGTGTGGGCGAGTTGAGTGGTGACGTTGGCAGGGGAGGTGACGGTGGCCGGGGTGTCACCGGCCGAGTCCCACATCCGTCCTGCCGGGCTCTCGAAGACCGGGGTGTCGTTGTTGTCGCGTGAGACGAAGCCGCCGTCAGCTGTCGGGGCGATGTCCAAGCCGCTACCTGACACCGTCATCCTGATCGTCGCGAGCGCCGGGTTCTTTGCCGCCTCCGCGGTCTTGACCACGAGAACCGAGGTGTAGCCAGAGCTCAGCGCGGTCAGTTTCAGGTCCACGTCCGGGAGGACTCCGGCATAGGTGGCGGTGTCGCCGTCGAGCCGGGGCTCGGGGAGCGCGGTGGGCCAGCCGAGCTGCAGCTTGTGCCCCTCGTCCGCCAGCGTGACCAGTCCGTCCCTGCTGCCGCCGCCCGAGAAGTGAGCTCGGCCGTCGTGTTCTTCGCCCGCACAGAGCCGTCGGCCTCGCGCGCGAGGGTGGTGTCGATGGGAGCCCAAGTGCCGTCCTCCTTCCGGGCACGGACCGGAGCCGCGTTCATCTCCTGTGTGAAGGTGCCGTCCGGATTGGCGAAGACCTGGGACGACTCGGTGGTCGCTGCGTCCACGGCCACCCGCTCACCGGTCTTGGCCGCGAGAGCGCTCGCCTCCGACTCCGGAGTCCTGTCAGCCGCTACTGAGGCCGTCCCGTCATCGGCGAGTGCCGGAGTCGCCCCGGCCCCGATCACCGGAACCGCACCCCCCAGGAGCGTGACGGCTATCGCCCCACTCCGCACCGCCTGACGCCAGCCGTGCCACCGTTGTTGTGAAACCACGCCCCACCCGTTTTCTTAATATTTTCTTATAAGAAACTGTGAGGATCATGTGTTACTTGATCATTTGGGGTCAATGGTGTCGCATATCTGATCGATCGCTGACGGGTGGACGGCCGTGCGAGGCTCTCACCAGGAAGTCTTCGTCAATACCGTCCGGAAAAAAATGATGGATACTACCGGCAAAGTGGAACCAGGTCAAGGTATCTGACCGCGCATCGGCTACCGCCAGCGCCGCCTCAAGCCGAGGCGGCAGGCCCTGCTGGTCCTGGTTCGTCTCGGTGTGGCGACACCTACGCGCGCATGGCCGCCGAGTTCGGCATCGGGATCGCGACCGCGCTACATACGGGAGGCTGTCGGCCCCTTGGCCGCGGTCGCGCCACGGCAGGGCCGCAGTCGTCTGATGCTCACAGCAGAGTGACCAGCCAGGCGGAGGCCAGCAACCCGGTCCGGCGGAGTGAGCAGCCCTCTAGAGCTCGCCGCTCCGCCAGAGCCGTTCCTGCTCGTTGAGGAGTCCCTCGTCGACGGCGGTGTTCCGGCGGTTTTCGACCCACACCGCGGCGAGTGGCCCGAAGACATCGAGTTTGTCGGCAGGGAAGGAACCATCTTCTTCATAGAGGGCGACCAGCGGTGCGGCGGCCGAGTCATCGCGGTCGCAGACTCGGCACAGTACGGATTCTCTGAAGCCGCTGACGGTGCCGCCCTTGTTGTTGCGCCAGCTGTGGGGATAGCGGGCCAGGAGTATCGTCGGCTGGCTGCAGGTGGGGCAAGGTGGTGTTACTCCGACGTTGAGGATGATCTCTTCTAAGTCGTGCGGCTCGCCGGTACTGGCTTCCTCGCTCACGCCACCCCTTGCCACGCCTCCGGGCCAAAGGATCCCTTGATGTCTGAGGCGATGGTAGCGGCGTTCACCAGCGAGGGAAGCTGGTAGACGATGGTTCTCTGTGGGCCGCGTACCGCGAGTTGAACGGGATTCTGGCCGGGGTGGGCGCCCATGATGCGTTTGAGTTCGTTGATGCATGGCTCGTTGATGCGGTGATAGGGCAGCCGGAGCTGGACGGGGGCTGCGCCGTCGCGTTCGGCGGAGGTCACGTCGAGGACCTGCAGTTCCTGCCCGAAGATGCTGATGGCGCCGTCGCGGTCGTTGACGCGGCCTTGCACGGTGATGACGCTGTCCTCCACCAGGGCGGCGGCGACCATCTGGTAGGTGGCGGGGAAGAAGAGGGCCTCGATCGTTCCGTCACGGTCGGCGAGGTTGACGATGGCCCAGGCGTTGCCTTGTTTGGTCATCTTGGGCTGGACGCTGGTGATCAGGCCGGAGAGGCGGACCACGCCTTCGGTGCGCCCTGAGGCCAGCAGGTCCACGATGGTGGTGTCGCGGTTGGTGGACAGGATGTGCTCGGTGCCGTCCAGCGGGTGCGCGGAGACGTACATGCCGAGCATCTCGCGTTCGATGGACAGGAGTTGCTTGCGGGGCCATTCGTCGTCGCTGACCGGCACGTCCAGGCTGAAGCTGTCGTTGCCGGCTGCGTCGCCGAGGCCGGCGAAGAGATCGTCCTGTCCGTAGGCGGCTGCCTTCTTGAGCGGGACGACTGCGTCGATGGCGCTCTCGTGGGCGGCGGACAGTCCCTTGCGGGTATGTCCCAGGGAGTCGAAGGCGCCGGCTCTGATGAGGGATTCCACGGCCCGCTTGTTCAGCGCGGGCAGGTCGACCTTGTCGAGGAAGTCGGAGAACGAAGTGAACTTCCCCTTGGACTTGCGGGCAGCGATGATCGATTCGATGACGTTGTCGCCCACGTTGCGCACGGACAGCAGTCCGAAGCGGACGTCGTCGCCCACGGCCGCGAACTCGGCGAGCGACTCGTTCACATCCGGCGCGAGGACGGTGACGCCGAGCTTGCGGGCATCGGCGAGGTAGATGCCGGCCTTGTCCTTGTCGTCACCGACAGAGGTGAGCAGGGCCGCCATGTACTCGGCCGGGTAGTTGGCCTTGAGGTAGGCGGTCCAGTAGGAGACGAGTCCGTAGCCTGCGGTGTGGGACTTGTTGAACGCGTAGCCGGAGAACGGGAGCATGACGTCCCAGATCGCCTTGATCGACTCTTCCGAGTAGTCGTTGTCGGCCATGCCGTCGTGGAACTTCTGCCACTCGGCGGCCAGCACCTCGGGCTTCTTCTTGCCCATCGCGCGGCGCAGCATGTCGGCGCCACCGAGTGTGTAGCCGGCCAGGGTCCGGGCGATGGCCATGATCTGTTCTTGGAAGATGAGCAGGTGGTGGGTGGAGCCCAGGATCGGGTCCAGGACTTCCTTCAGCTCGGGGTGGATCGGGTCCGGGTTCTGCTTGCCGTTCTGCCGCAGCGCGTAGTTGGTGTGCGCGTTGGCGGCCATCGGGCCGGGCCGGTACAGGGCGAGGGCGGCCGCGATGTCTTCGAAGCGGGAGGGCTCCATCAGTTTCAGCAGCGCGCGCATGCCGCCGCCGTCGAGCTGGAACACGCCGAACGTGTCGCCGCGGCCCAGAAGCTCGAAGGTCTTCTTGTCGTCCAGCGGGATCACGGTGACGCTGGTGTCGCCGTTGCCCGGGTCGACGGTGGCCAGCTTGACGCCGCGGTTCTCGCGGATGTTCGTCAGCGCGTGGTCGATCACGCCCAGGTTGCGCAGGCCCAGGAAGTCCATCTTGACCAGCCCCATGTTTTCGCAGCTGGGGTAGTCAAAGCCGGTGATCTTGACGCCGTCCTTGGCGCGCATGTGCAGCGGGATGCGCTCGGTCAGCTTCGTCTTGGACAGGATGACCGCGGCCGCGTGTACACCGGTGCCGCGGGTGAGGCCTTCGACACCCTTGGCGGTGTCGATGACCTTCTTCACCTCCGGTTCGTTCTCGTACATCGTCCGGATTTCGCCGGCCTCGCCGTAGCGCGGGTGCGCGGAGTCGAAGATGCCGTCCAGCGGGATCGATTTGCCCATGATGTCCGGCGGGAGCGCCTTGGTGATGCGCTCGCCGTGCTGGAAGGGGTAGCCGAGGATGCGGGACGAGTCCTTGATCGCGTTCTTGGCTTTGATCTTGCCGAAGGTGTTGACCATGGCGGTGTACTCGTCGCCGTACTTCTCGGTGACGTAGCGGACCATGGCGTCGCGCTGGCGGTCGTCGAAGTCGAGGTCGACATCCGGCGGGTTGATGCGCTCCGGGTTCAAAAAGCGTTCGAAGAGCAGGCCGTGCTCGAGCGGGCACAGCTCGGTGATGCGGGTCGCGTACGCGACGATCGAGCCGGTGGCCGACCCGCGGCCGGGCCCGACCGGGATCTTGTTGTCGCGGGCGTGGCGGCAGATGTCGGCGACCACGAGGAAGTAGGAGGAGAAGCCCATGGGGCCGATGACCGTCATCTCGGTCTCGAAGCGCTCCATGACCTCGGCCGGGACCGGGTCGCCGTAGCGCATGGCCAGGCCCTTGAGGCATTCCTTGCGCAGCCAGGACTCCTGCGTCTCCCCCTCCGGCACGTCCGGGTACTGCGGCATCTCGTCGACGTTCTCGAAGACGGAGTCGTAGGACTCGATGCGCTCGGCGATCAGAAGGGTGTTGTCGCAGGCCTGCGGCAGCTCCGCAAACAGCTCCCGCATCTCGGCGGCGGTCTTGAGGTAATAGCCGCTGCCCTGGAACCGGAACCGCTTCGGGTCGTCCTTGTTCTTGCCCACCCCGATGCACAGCAGGTTGTCATGCGCATCGGCCTGCTCCTCGTGCACATAGTGCGCGTCGTTCGTGGCCAGCAGCGGAATGTTCAGATCCCTGGCCAGCCGCAACAGCCCGTCGCGGACGTCCTTCTCGATGGACAGCCCATGGTCCATCAGCTCCAGGAAGTAACTCTCCTTGCCGAAAATGTCCTGGTAGGCGGCAGCGACCTCACGGGCCTCGTCGTACTGGTTCAGCCGCAGCCGCGTCTGGACCGCCCCGGACGGGCAGCCCGTCGTGGCGATGATGCCGCCCGCGTGCTCGCTGATCAGCTCCATGTCCATCCGCGGCTTGCCCGCGGGGAACTGACCGGTGTAGCTGGCCTCGGTCGACAGGTAGAAGAGGTTCTTCAGACCCTGGACGTTCTGCGCCCACATCGTCATATGCGTGAACCGGCCACCGCCGGACACGTCCTTCGAGCCCTCACCGTCGTCCGACATGGCCCGCTGGCCGCCCGGACCCCAGAACTCCTGCTTGCGGTTCCGGCGCGAGGACGGCGCGACGTAGGCCTCGATCCCGATGATCGGCTTGACGCCGTCGACACCCTTGGACACCTGATGGAACTCGTACGCACCGAACATGTTTCCGTGGTCGCTCATGGCGACGGCCGGCATGCCCTGACGCTCGACTTCGGCGAACATCGGCTTGAGCTTCTGCGCGCCGTCGAGCATCGAGTATTCGGTGTGATTGTGCAGGTGAACAAAGGAATCCGTCACCGGGAGGGCACCTCCGGAGTCGTGGGAAGGACTTCACCCTAGCCCCCAAACGATGATCGAATCCGGCCCTGAAACGACGTCAAAGCCGTCTCGGCCAAGCCCCTCCCGGGTGACCTCGCACTCTCACAGACCGAAGTCGAAACGCTCCTCGGCGTGGCGGCTCGTCGCGCGCCGACGGCGATCTTCAGGAGCCCGAGACAGCCCGGAATGCATCAGTCAGTGAGCGTTGCGAGGATGCCGCCAACATCTCACGAGAGTGGCTGATTGCGGCCGTCTTGCCGGATCTTTCCAGAGTGCTTCACCATCTGTAATCAGGCGGAGCTGGTCGAACTCAGGGGTGGGGATGTCCTCGGGGACGAGCGCAAACTACTGGGCAGACAAGGCACTGCCCAGCGTGTTCAAACACGAGCTACTCAAGGACTACCTCGCGCAGTTCGGCGGGATGACAGGCTCCCGCGCACGCGACAAGCGCGTGGTCTACCTGGACGGATATGCCGGCGAGGGCCGCTACGAGAACGGCCAGCCGGCCTCAGCCGAGATCGCCCTGTCAATCGCAGCACACCATCACGACCACGGTCTCACCATGGAGTGCTTCTTCGCGGAATCCGAGGAGAAGTCCTACGCCCGCCTGCACGACGTCGTCCAGCACTACCGGCAACGCCAGGTGGTTGCCTACGACCACCACGGCGAGGTCGACGGCGTCCTCAACAGCGTGGTCCGGCGTGCACAGCACGCACCGCTGTTCCTCTTCCTCGATCCATGCGGCCTCGTCCTGCCCCAGGACCGGCTCGTCGACGTCCTGGCCAGGCAGCGCCCTCGGTACCAGAAGTGGCCGCCCACCGAGCTGCTGATGAACTTCAGCATGATGGCCGTCTGGCGTCTGGGCGGACATGTCCGCTCACCCAAGGGCAGCGAGAAGTCACTGCAACGATTCGACGACGTCTGTGGCGGCACCTGGTGGCGGGACTACTTCGCGGATGCTGCAGCCTCCACTCACCAGGAACATGCTGCGCAGGACGCGATCGAGGCCGTAGCCGCCGCGTACGCACGCCGCCTGGAACAGCGCACCGGGATGCTCGTGCAATCGGTCCCGGTCTCCCATTCACCGCGCAAACGCGCCGTCTACCGCCTGGTGTTCGCAACCCGCAGCCAATACGGCCTGTGGGTGTTCGGAAACAGCGTCGCCCGAGCCCGGGACGAGTGGTGGAAGACCCTCGACGAACGCGAAGAGAGCAGCGGACAACTCGCCCTGATCCCCAACAGGCCTGACCCAGAAGACGTCGCCGCCCAAGCCATCCCCGAGATCGCCGCCAACCTGGAAAAACTGCTGGCACGCACACGGCAGCCCATCAAGCTCGTGAACTACACCCTTGAGATCTTCGGCCGTTTCTACGGCCAGGTCCCCGAACCGGCCGTCCGAGAAGCCGTACGACTCCTGCACAAGCAGGGAAAGATCCCCAGCAACGGAGCAGGCGCCCGCAGAATCCGCGAGATCACCGTGCACCCGGGGAACTTGGCGGCCTGACCGACCTGCAACCGGAGCTTCGGCGGCCCGGTTGCAGGGCCATCCACGTCACACGGCCGCAGGCAACGGCAGTTCATCCCACGTGCGGCCCGCGAGCTCGCGACCACCTGCCTTCGGAGTACGGCCACCCCACTGCTTGAAGAAGAAGGACACCCCGGCCTCCTGACAGATGTCCCGGATCTGCGTCACCCACGCCTCGTCCAGCGGCCGGTGCCCAGGCCCCGACTCGCCTCCGGCAATGACCCAGTCGATCCCCGCCAGCTCCAGCCCGTCCAGCGGCCCCAACAAAGGCTCGCACGACAAGAACTTCACCGCCGCGGGCACCTGGCGCAGGTCATCGACGCGCGGCAGTTCCTTCGCGCTCTCCACGGACACGCCCATCCACAGATTCGCCGGCCACTCCAGCCGGTCGGCGACCTGCCGCAGACGCCGTGCCCGCTTGGTGAGGACCTGGTAGGTGTGCTGCGGGGTCTCCGCGATCACGTCGAAGACGCGGCGCACGTAGTCGAGCGGCACCCGCGCGTGGAACAGGTCGCTCATCGAGTTTACGAAGACGGTGCGCGGGCTCTTCCACCCGTACGGCACGCGCAGGGCGTCCGGGTGCACAGTCAGCCCGAACCCGGGCCCGGAAGTTCGCGGGTCACCGTCAGCCTGGTACTTCGGCGACCCCATCGCCTTCAGCCGCTTCGCCAGCGTCAGCGCATAACAGTTGTCGCACCCCTTCGAGACGCGGTCGCACCCCGTGGTCG
Organism: Streptomyces sp. NBC_00271; assembly: GCF_036178845.1. Lineage (NCBI taxonomy): Bacteria > Bacillati > Actinomycetota > Actinomycetes > Kitasatosporales > Streptomycetaceae > Streptomyces > Streptomyces sp. NBC_00271. Next base: position 273,828 of record NZ_CP108071.1, read on the forward strand.
GGTTCCACGTCGCCTCGGTCCACTCGATCGCACTGCGATCACCCATGGCCGGTCCTCCATCCCCTCGAACCGAACCTGTCCACCGGTCCCGCAGCGGCCCGCTTTCTGCCCAACGACCCGTCGCACAACCGGACACCGGCATCCAACCACCCAGCCACCGGACAGCCCCCGCCACCCCGTTTATCGAACTGATGTGCCCATCCTGCGAGGTGATGCGCCGACTGTAAACAGGCCGTCATACGGCAAATCCGACGTTGGTGACGTACTCGTACTGCCCCCACTGCGACCCAAGATCGATGACCTGGTCCACCCACGCGTCGTCGTGCTCCTGGTCGTCACCCGCCACCCAGGCCGCGACGATGCGGTCCCAGTGACGGACGTTGAGGGTGCGGAACTCCACGACGCGCTGGCGGGGCCGGTCGACCTGGGACTGGTTGAGCGGGTGAATCTCCACGCGGGTCCCGATCGGGTTGGGCAGGACCGCGTCGTGGTCCCAGACCGGCGGGGTGATCAGGTGGACACCCGCGCGGCGACGGTCGTGGTGATCACCGGTGGAGTGTTCCAGCTGCCCGAGCGGCAGGTGGGTCTTGAGCGCGGACAAGTAGGCACCGTTGATGTCGAGCGCGGTCACCTCGTGCCACCCGGCGGGCAGTTCGGGGCGGGTCCACTTGGGGCGGGCCTCCCAGACCTGGTCCGCGCCGCGGGCGGTCTGCTTGCGCAGGATCTCGGGCAGCCACGGGTGGGCGACGATGTCGTAGCGGCAGCCCTTGCGGGTGTGGTCCAGGAGCGCCATCGCGTCCGGGATCGCCCGCTTCACCAACGCGGCCTCGACATCACCGGCGTGTTCGGCGAGCGCGGCCGCGACAGCGGAGCCGATCAGGTCCGGAGTGTCGGAGGCCGCCTGCACCCGGCGGCCGACCGGCACGACCCTGACGCCGCGCGCCGGCCGATCCTGACGTTCGGCGGGCGCCAACTGCCGTGAGGTCTGCTGCGCGGCTGGCTCGGACACGCACTTCTCCGCCTGTACGGGCTCAGCTGCGCCGCACTCGGCAGAGTCCAGGTGCTGCGGGAATCCTTCGACCTGGTGACGGGCGGGCTGCCCGCACAGCACGCAAGGCTGTGGCGCGGCCAACGCGTCGAAGTCGTCCGTGTCGACCGCTTGGTCGGCTTCCGCCGGAGCGTCAGCGGGGTCGCCGACAGGGGCAGTCGCCGTGACTGCGGCGGCGTCCAGCTTGGTACGCGCTCCATCGAGGAAGTACGCGTACTTCTCCCGCACCTCGCCGCTCGGGTCCCACCCCGACTCCCAGCCCCCGACAGTGGACGCGCCGACGCCCAACGCCGTCGCGAGCTGGGCGCGAGACAGGTGCAGCCCCTCGCGCAGCTGACGCCGCTCCTCGGCAGGCGGAAGCGGGGTCCGGTCCGACGACGCGGATGCGAGCAGGGCATCGATGGCCTGGAAATCGCTCATCGTGGCGCCCCCGCAACGTTGACTCGGTCCGGGTGACAGTCCGGACACTTCTCCCCGCTGCCCATCTCGCCCAGCGTCCGGAACCGCGGGTTGAGGCGGGCGGCCGGCGAGCCGGGCCCGCACTTGGTGCACCAGTCAGGCAGGCCAGAGCGGCGCTGCTTCGTGGTCGTCTGCGTGAGCGGGGCTGTGGACCTCTCTGCATGCTGAGCGAGATCTGTCGGCGACGGGTGAATCGTGACCCTCTGACGGCGGATCAAAACTGACCCACTTCGTGGTCTTCTGACCAACCTGATCTTGATCGAAGGTCAGGAGAAGAGGGTGATTTCCGTGGAGGACTGGGCAGAGATCCGCAGGCTGCACCGGGCCGAGCAGATGCCGATCCGGGCGATCGCCCGGCAGCTGGGCATCTCGAAGAACACCGTGAAGCGGGCCCTGGCCACGGACCGGCCGCCGGTCTACTCGCGGCCGCCGAAGGGCTCGGCGGTCGACGCGGTCGAGCCGCAGATCCGGGAACTGCTGAAGCAGACCCCGACGATGCCGGCGACCGTGATCGCCGAGCGGATCGGCTGGGAGCGCGGGATGACCGTCCTCAAAGAACGCGTACGCGAGCTGCGGCCGGCCTATCTGCCCGTCGATCCGGTCTCGCGCACGACGTATCAGCCCGGCGAGCTGGCTCAGTGCGACCTGTGGTTCCCGCCCGTCGACATCCCGCTCGGATACGGGCAGAGCGGCCGGCCTCCGGTGCTCGTGATGGTGTCCGGCTACTCGCGGATCATCGCCGCGCGGATGCTGCCCACCCGCACCACCGGCGACCTGATCGACGGGCACTGGAAGCTTCTGACCGGCTGGGATGCAGTGCCGCGGATGCTGGTCTGGGACAACGAGGCCGGGATCGGCCGGGGCAAGGTGACCGGGGACTTCGCTGCGTTCGCGGGCCTGCTCGCCACCCGGATCTATCTCTGCCGGCCTCGCGATCCCGAAGCGAAAGGGCTGGTGGAGAGGGCGAATGGCTATCTGGAGACCAGCTTCCTTCCCGGCCGCACCTTCACCGGGGCCGATGACTTCAACACCCAGCTGACTGCCTGGCTGGCCGTCGCCAACCGGCGCCAGCACCGCACCCTGGGCGCCCGTCCGGTTGACCGGTGGGAGGCCGACCGGGCCCAGATGCTCGCCCTGCCGCCGGTCGACCCGCCACGCTGGTGGCGTTTCGCGACCCGCATCGGCCGCGACCACTACATCCGCGTCGACACCTGCGACTATTCCGTGCACCCCTTGGCCATCGGCAAGAAAGTCCAGGTCCGCACCGACACCGACGAAGTCATCGTCACTCTCACCCCCGGCGGGGCGGAAGTCGCGCGCCATCCGCGGTGCTGGGCCAAGCAGCAGACCATCACCGACCCGGACCATGCCCGCGCCGCCGCCCTCCTGCGCGGCGACTATCGCCACCACCAAGCCTCCCAGGCCCTCGCCGCCCGTGGGCAAAACGCTGCGACAGCCAGTGATCTCGTCGAGGTCGAGCAGCGCCAACTCGACTCCTATGACCGCATGTTCACCCTCATCGAGGGTGGCGGCGGACACGACGAGCCGGAGGTCTCCTGATGCCCGCCACCACCAAGACCGCCGCCGCGGACAAGCCCAGGACGGGCCGTCAGACCGCCGCCGACCTGTCCTTCCTCGCCCGGGCGATGAAGGCCCCGGCCCTGCTGGACGCTGCCGAGCGGCTGGCCGAACGCGCTTTGAAGGAGACCTGGACGCACACCGAGTTCCTCGTCGCCTGTCTCCAGCGGGAGGTCTCCGCCCGTGAGTCCCACGGCGGCGAGGCCCGCATCCGCACCGCCCGCTTCCCGCGATCAAGACGATCGAGGAACTCGACGTCACCCATCTGCGCGGCATCACTCGCCAACAGCTCGCGCATCTGGGCACGTTGGACTTCATCGCCGCGAAGGAGAACACCGTCTTTCTGGGACCGCCGGGCACCGGGAAGACGCACCTGGCGATCGGGCTCGCGGTCCGCGCCTGCCAGGCCGGTCACCGGGTCGCGTTCGCCACTGCCGCCGAGTGGGTCGACCGCCTGGCCGCAGCCCACCACGCCGGACACCTCCAGACCGAGCTCACCAAACTGTCCCGCTATCCGCTGATCGTGGTCGACGAGGTCGGCTACATCCCCTTCGAAGCCGAGGCCGCGAACCTGTTCTTCCAGCTGGTCTCGAACCGCTATGAGAGAGCGAGCGTGATCGTCACGAGCAACAAGCCCTTCGGACGCTGGGGCGAGGTCTTCGGCGACGAGACCGTGGCCGCCGCCATGATCGACCGCCTCGTCCACCACGCCGAGGTCCACTCTCTCAAAGGCGACTCCTACCGCATGCGCGGACGCCAACTGGGACGCGTCCCCACCGCGACACACGACACCGACTGAACACCGGCAACCAGACCCGGTGGGTCAGAACTCGACCGTCCAAACTGGGTCAGGATTCAGCCGCCGCCGACAAGATCGGACCAGCCACGAGGTGCCATCTCCCGCACCCGGTCACACAGCCATGCCTCCGGCAGGCCCTGAGCCAGCAGCTCAACAGCCTGCTTCTCCAGCTTCGCCTTGGTCCCGTTCAGCACCGGTCGCCCTAGGACAGCAGCGTACGCAGCCACGATCCGGTCCCCCGCTGCTGCGTTTTTGTCTGAACGCTCACGCTGCTGCGGCAGCTCAGCCCCAGAGGGGTTGGAGCCGTGGTCTTCGGCGGGAACTTCGGTCTCTCTCTCTCCGTCCGGCGGAACGTCCCTCGTGCCGTCAGCGTCACCCGAGACGGAAGAGAGAGAAGAGGGAGATTTAGAAGGAAGGAGAAGGGGGTCGGAATCCGACCGGGGTGCAGGGTCGGAATCCGACCGCGGGGGGGTCGGAATCCGACGAGGGGGGGCCGGAATCCGACCCTGGGGGGGGTCGGAATCCGACGGGGGGTCTGACCTGCGGTTTTCCTGCGGGACCTTGAAGGTCAGCTCTTCCACGAGAGTCGGCCCGTAGTCGGTGCGGGCCCGCTTCATGCTCGCCAGCAGCTCCAGGTTCACCCGGTACAGGTCCGCGATCCGGGCGCCGTTCTTCGGGCTGTACCGCTCACTCGACGCCAGCAGACCGCGCTGGATCAGCTTCTGCTTGTTCGACTTCGCGGCCGACTCTTTCAAATGCGCCTCGTCGGCCAGCTGCTGCATGGACGCGATCACGTAGCCCTTGGCGTCGGTGTGGTTGCAGCACGCCATCAGGAATGCGCCTTCGCCCACGCTCAGGCCATCGGCCTGGAACACCAGATTCATGTGCTGAATCACCGGCCCACCTCCAGCACCCAGAAGCCGGCGGCCTGGACAGAGCGGGCGGCACTGCTGAGACAGAGGACGGCTCGGAGCCGCGGCGTGTCAGTCACGCGAGGCGGTGCGGTCCGCGTCGGCGGACGGTAAAACGGGCGGTGCAACGGGGTCATCTCCCCAGGCAGGGGAGCCGCGACCAGCGAATGTGACCTGGTAGTACCTGCGGATAGTGGCGTAGCGCGAGATACCGCGCTTATCCTTGGGTACAGGTGACCACGCGGGCTTTCGGGCCCACGGGCATCACCCGGCAGACGAGGTCACCTCGCTGCTCACGACTCAGGGCGTTGGAATCGGGCTGAGTCGAATGCTGGGAAGCGGCTTCCGTTGTGGCGACGGGGGCCGCTTCGGCGTTACTGGGGCATCACATCAGACTCCCCGTGGGAACTTGGCGGCGAGCCCGCGTAGGAGCTGGGCATAGGCCTGGCGGTGTGGCTGCCGGGGCTCAGCCCGGCCGGTTTCCCACCGGACGACCTGAACGCGGTGCACACCGAGGGCCTCAGCGACTTCGGCCTGCGTCAGGTTTCCCGCCAGGCGCAGTCGAGCCCTCTCGGCGGGACCCGGAAGTCCAACAGCCCGATTCAGCAAGGACTCGATCGGCTTGGGCAGTTCTTGCGCTGTCGACATACGCCTCCCCTCAATGAACTGACACCCTGAACGCTACACGAAAGTTTCTCGATGTAGTCGGTGGAACGGGAGTTGACGGCGCGCCATGGAGATCCCGTGCGGGTCAGGAGCGCCCCTTTGCTGCATAACGGATCAAAACGACATCGCCGATTGCGCGGACCTCAAGACCTTCATTCGGGCCGCCGATCCGCCCGGGTAGTCGACGGCCCCAGGAGGCGGGCAGCCTCCGGCAGGCCGGCCAGCAGCGGGGGGCTAAACGGTTTACATGGGGCAACGGGGACCATCCCCGCGGGTGCGGGGAGCAGTTCGCTGCGCCCTGTGTTGCGGTCTGCAGCTGGGGACCATCCCCGCGGGTGCGGGGAGCAGGGCGATGGCGAGATGTACTTCATCGGCGAGGTGGGACCATCCCCGCGGGTGCGGGGAGCAGACGGGCCGGGAGCGCGCCGAGGATGTCGACACGGGACCATCCCCGCGGGTGCGGGGAGCAGAGCAGAACCCTCGGATCGGCCGTTCCGTCCCGGGGACCATCCCCGCGGGTGCGGGGAGCAGCCGGGCGTGCAGGGGTTCGCCGACTGCTCGACGGGACCATCCCCGCGGGTGCGGGGAGCAGATTCCGCAGACGACGGAGTAGTGGATGCCGTCGGGACCATCCCCGCGAGTGCGAGGAGCAGTTCCTGTCCGCGCTCGGGGTGTCGTTGTTCGCGGGACCATCCCCGCGAGTGCGGGGAGCAGCAGGACGCCGGAGTAGTGGCGTTGCGCAATCTGGGACCATCCCCGCCAGTGCGGGGAGCAGCTCTTTGAGCGGGCCTGGCAGCGGCGAGCGTTGGGACCATCCCCGCGGGTGCGGGGAGCAGACCGACCGGTACGGCTTCGCCCCGGCGGCAAAGGGACCATCCCCGCGGGTGCGGGGAGCAGACCAACTCCGGCAACACGCTGCGGGTATGCAGGGGACCATCCCCGCGGGTGCGGGGAGCAGTCGTGAGGATCACCCAGCTTGAGATAGAGATCAGGACCATCCCCGCGGGTGTGGGGAGCAGAAGGTGACCACGGGCACGGCGATCAAGACGCTGGGACCATCCCCGCGGGTGCGGGGAGCAGCTCTTCGGCCTGGCGGGTGATCGTGGAGAGGCGGGACCATCCCCGCGGGTGCGGGGAGCAGCTCGTGACGATTACTTAGCCAAACAGGCCACGGGGACCATCCCCGCGGGTGCGGGGAGCAGGCAGCCCACTCCAACGGAGACCGGCCCGCAGCGGGACCATCCCCGCGGGTGCGGGGAGCAGTTGATCGGCGTGCGGACCGTGATCGGGAGGCAGGGACCATCCCCGCGGGTGCGGGGAGCAGCACGTCACCGAGGGGGCAATCCGTAGGCGATGGGGACCATCCCCGCGGGTGCGGGGAGCAGGGAGGACTGACCATGCCTGAGGAACCCTGCCCGGGACCATCCCCGCGGGTGCGGGGAGCAGTCGACGCCACCGAGGGCGGAGAGGTAGGCGGCGGGACCATCCCCGCGGGTGCGGGGAGCAGGCGTCTGGCGTCGCGCTTGCTCATCCCGTCGTGGGACCATCCCCGCGGGTGCGGGGAGCAGGTCTGGGCCAGCCGCCTGAAACCCTGCGTGAGGGGACCATCCCCGCGAGTGCGGGGAGCAGGCTGCGTTCTCCGTCGCGCACCACGGCGTCGAGGGACCATCCCCGCGGGTGCGGGGAGCAGCCGGAGGCCGTGCTGGAGGCGTTCACCTTCGAGGGACCATCCCCGCGGTTGCGGGGAGCAGTCCAGACCGAGCGCGAGCTTGGCTTGGACCTCGGGACCATCCCCGCGGGTGCGGGGAGCAGGACGCGGTGAAGGCGGACCCGGACCGGATCCTGGGACCATCCCCGCGGTTGCGGGGAGCAGATCATGGCCGTCGGCTCTGGCGAGGACATGGCGGGACCATCCCCGCGGGTGCGGGGATTTCGGCCTCCGGCACAAGGCCCTGGACCGGCAGCTTGGGACCATCCCCGCGGGTGCGGTGCGCAGTCGAGGAATGCCTGGTGGTCGTCGTCGCCGAGGGGACCATCCCCGCAGGTGCGGGGAGCGCACTTTGTGACCTGAGGTGCCAGCAGGTGAGGAAGCCGCGGAGGCCGAGCGAGTAGTTGGTGAGAACGATCGCAGCCACCAGAGAATCCACATGACCGAGCCGGGAGCGACGGACCGCTTCTGGGGGACGAATCCGGTCGGCGCTGAGTGGGTGCCGTCGGCGTCGGCTGCGCGTTGCTCATCAGTCAACGGATGAGGAACAGGCCGCAGCCGTAGGCGCGGGCGCGGCCGATGCCGTCGTTCAGGGTGGCCACGAGGGCGTTGGGGTCGGTGATGGTGAGACGGCCTTTGATCTCGGCACGGGCGACGGCGAGGCCTTCACGTGTGGTGCTCTTGAGACTGCCGAGCATGCGGATGCTGAGGGTGTCGGGGTCGGCGGTCGCTCCGATCCGGGTAACGCCGTTGGGGCCGGAGGCGGGTTGTCCGTCTTGCTGAAGGCGCCGGGTGAACCAGTCCTTGGCATGCTGGGCGGTGGTGTGCGGGATCCGCTTGCCGCGGATCTTCTTCTCGACGGCTTCCTTGCCGGGCGAAATGGTCTTGGTGGGGTTGACGACCGTACGGAAGGACACGACGTCCCCGGCACTGAGGGTGCGGTCGACTGTGAGGGTGTGGGGTTTGTCTTTCAGCGCGTCGGAGGGGACGCGGGACCAGTCGGCCGGTACGCGGGCTTGGACGACGAGGACGAGGACGCCGGCTTTCAGGTCCACGGACCATGTGGACAGGACACCCATCTGGGCGCGGGCGTCCGGTTGTCCGTCCTCGACCCAGCCGTAGAACCCGCTCATGACGTTGCGGTGCATGTGCTGGGCGTCGACCATCGCCTTGGCGGTGTAAGGGTGCCGGGCATCGAGGGTGAGGACACTGTGCGAGGTGACGAAACGAGCGGTGGCATTCACGGGATCACATCCCATTCGGCTGCTGTGGGGTCGGGGGTGATCCGGATGCGGCTTTCCCAACGGGTGGTGTGAGAGCGCTGATCGGGGTGGAAGCTGACGGGCTGGTCCGAGGCGGTCGTGGAGCCTGCGGTGCCTTCCCGGGTTTCGATCCACGCCCACGGGCAGGATTCGGAGGCGTCCGGAAGCAACGCTGTGGCGGTGAGGACCTGCTCAAGCGTTCCCTCTCGTACTGAGCCGGCGATCGTCCCGGACGGTGGGCAGGATTTGCGGCCGAGCCACAGCAGACGCCTGGGATGTTCCAGGGCCTGGGCCATGCTGTCCAGCAGCGAGCGGTCGGGGTGTTCAAGGGCGACCACGAACGATGCGTCGGCGAGGTACCAGCGTTCGGTGATGAGCGCGGTGCGGGAGAGTTCGGCGGAGACGAGGGCACCGGATGCGGGGTCCCTGCTGATCTTTTTCGGCGCCCCGTACCAGTTGGTGAGCTGGTGATGCCCGAACGCGGGGCCGGTGGCTGCTTCGAGGTGGGCGGAGAGGGCTGCGGCGCGGCGGTGGTCCGTGATGAGGTCGCGGGGCCGTATGGGGTAGGTGCCGGCGCCCACGGTGTGGTAGTCGCGGACAGGGGTGCCGGGCCGGTCGGCGCGCACGGCGAAACGGATGTCGGCGAGCGGGCCGAGAGAGGTGGTGCGGTCGTGGCCGAGGGCGGCGGCGCACATGCCGATGACGGCCGACTTCGTGGGGCGGGTGTGGGTGTCGCGGTGAGAGAAACGGGATACCGCCCCCCAGGACTGCAGGGGGGCGGCGAGCCGGGCGAGGAGGGTGAAGGTCATGCGAGGAGCTCCTCGACGGTGACGGCTTCCTTCGCGGAAAGGCCACCAGTGGCCGCGAGTTCGCTGATGATGCTGTGCGTGTCCATGTCGTAGGTCAGGACGCGGCCCGGGGTGATGTCGGGGCGGCGCGCGGTGACGAACGCGTGGTGGGCCAGGAGCCGACGGGCGGCGGCGTGCGCCGCGGGGCCGTCAGCGGTCTCATCGATGGGGTTTTGGAACGTGCCGGCGTAGTTGAACGGCCGGTCGCCGTCGAACGCGAGGACCAGGCTGGGCAGGGTGCCGGTGGAGGCGGTGCTGGTCTTCTTCGCTTCGGGGAAGGCGTCGACGAAGGCGGTGACGAACTCCTTCTCCGCGGCTGCGGCCGCGGCTTCCGCGTCTGGCTCGCTCATGCCGGCGGCCCGCAGGTTGGTGCGCAGCTGCCTGCGGTCCAGGACTGCGTGCCGGTAGAAGGTGCCGGAGATGAGCGACTGGTATCCGGTCATGCCCGCGCCGGAGTCGTCAGCGGAGTCGAGGAAGTCCAGGGCGTTCTTTTTCCGGTCGAGCTTGGCGTCGTCGGCTGCGGCATAGAAGTCGTCGATCTGTTCGGCCTCGTGAACGGTGAAGGCGTGCGCGGTCTGGATGGCGCCGTCGACGTTGGGAGAATCGGCGATCTCGGCGAGGAAGCGGCCGTAGAGCGCGATGTCGATGGCGTCGCGCGGCGCGAGCGCTGTGAGTACCGCGGTACGCGTGGCCTTCGGCAGGGCAGGAAGTTTGTCCGCGTCCGCTGTCCCGTCCTCATCGGGAGCGTCCCCGGCGGCTTTCTTCCGCTTCGGCTTGTCTGCTGCCTGCTTGGCCTGGAGGTAGGTCTCTGCCCATTCGCTGAGATCGTTGCGATGGGTGTGAATGTGTCCGGCGATCTGATCGCCTGCGTCGGCTGGCGCGAACAGGAGCACCTTGGTGAGGTGGGCGACGGTCTTCTTGGCGGGGTCGCCGAACTTCAGTCCCAGCGCTTCGAGTACAGCCTGGGCGGTGGCAACCGCCTCGCTGTGATCCCAGCCGTGCTCGTCCCTCAAAGACCGGGCCGCGATGAGGGCCCACTCCCGGGTACGGATCCCCATGGTGCGGTCGGCGAGCGCACCGGTGCCGGCGTTGGCACGGTTACGGGAGTGGACACGTTCCGCACGGCGCCGGGCCTGGCTGGTGATCATGTGCCGCTCGACGCCCCCGTACACGATGGCTTTCGGGGACCCGTTCTCGTCCCGTACGGGCAGGACAGCGACGACGGTTTCCAGCAGGTGGAGGGACAGGTACTGGTGGCCCGTGAATGCGGGCGTGCTGATGGTCACTTCGCCGAGTCCTTCGGGGTGTAGGTGCCGATGTGGAAGTCGTAGGCCCACTGACGGTGGACAGCCCGGCCTCTTTCGTTCCAGGCAGTCAGGTCCTCGACGAGCCGGGACCACGCCGGTGGCGGTACCTCACAGGCGCGCAGCCGCTCGATGGCGTGCTGCAGATGCCGCCAGGGCACGCGGCGGCTGGAGACGAGCCGGTCGACCAGGCGGGAGGCGCCCGGGTCCTTGGGGCCACGGGCGGCCGGGCTGCCGATGCGCCGTGCAGCCGAGCCCAGGCTGCCGAAGCCGTAGGAGGGCCGTGAAGCCCCGCGGTGGTAGACCGCGAACAGGAACGCGACCTGCTCGTACACCTCGCGCTGTGCTTCGGTGGGCGCGTGGGCGGCGGCCAGAATGTGGCTGGTGGTGAGAGCGCGTGGGCGGCGCAAGGCGGAGAGCTGGCCGTAGTCGCGGGAGCGGACGAGTCCGGTGAGCCACCCGGTGAGGAGGTCACCGGGGGCGGGATCCGGCCGGACGGCGCTGGCGGTGGTGCTCATGCGGGTGGGTCCTCCTTCGCGGGTGCGGGGTTGTTCTTGCCGAGCTCGGTGCGCAGGCGTTCGGTTGCCTCGGCGCGGGCGCGGAAGCCGCGGCTGCTCGGCGGCAGGGAAGCCAGCCGGTGCTCGAGCAGACGGCGGGCATTGGCGTGGAGCACGGTCGCGTAGGTCCGCAAGGCGTCGGTCAGGGGACGGTCGCCGGCCGCTTCCTCCAGCAGAGTGTGGAAGGGCTGGGCGGTGGCTGCCCAGTGCTCGCTGCGGGCGTCGAACCGCGCGATCTGCGCCTTCTTGTCGGCCGGTTTGGGGTTGGGATAGGCCACCGTCCATGCCGTGTAGGCGGCTTTGCCGAGGCAGTCGGCCACGTGGTCGGCGATGCGTGATCCGGTTTCCGCAGCCCGGCGCAGGGCCGCTTCCCGGCCGGGGACGAAGGGGAAGACGTCGGAGACCCACGTGATGGCGGTGGTCTGTTTGGCGACCAGCCCCACAGCCCACAAGGTGACGGGCCGGCTGGAAGGAAGCATGGCGATGCGGCCGTACAGGTCGGTGCCTTTGTTCCGGTCGGCGACCGCCGCATACAGGGCATGGGCTTCGCGCCACAGTGCGCGGGTGGCGGAGGGCCACAGCGGCTTCGTCGTGCCGGCGGCCGTGGTGGCGTAAACGGCATCCTGCAGGTACGGGGCGGCGAGCGGTGCCAGGAGTTCACCCGCGCCGATCAGCACCCGGTCCACGGCCACGGCGCCGCCTGGCCCGGCGGCGGGCCGCATGAGGATGGAACGCCCCAGCAGCGTGTGCAGGTCGGCCGGGCCGTCGACGGGGCGTCCCGTGGGCTTCGTACGGAAGCCACGGCGTTCCCTCTGGGTCCAGGTGCGGTTGAACGTGCCCGGCCCCTGCGGATAGGGGGCAACGTTCAGCCGCAGCGTGTCACCGAGGGTGTCGCCCTGCGCGATGACCCGGATGCGGGAGCCGAGGCGGGTGACGGCGAGGTTTGTGATCGTCGGTCCCAGCGTCTCCTTGCCCGAGATCCGGGCGCGGCCGCCCGGCCCGTAGGTGTGCTGAGCCAGCAGAGCACGGAACGCTGCGGCCGCCGGCAGCGGAGCGGGGTGCTCGAGATGGTGGTGGTCGAAGAACTGGTTGTAGTCGCCGACGTGTTCGATGACGAGCTGGGCGGGTCCGGCCCCGTGCCGGTCGAGGAACGGCGCGAGCAGGGCGTTCTGCCCGAACGGGGCGGCCGGATCGAACAGGTCCCATTCGTGCGCAGGCTGCGCGCGAAGCCACGCGGCGGCACCGGCGAGGGGCTCCCGGTCGATGACCCAGTCCAGCCACTCGTCTTCCGTCTCCGGATAACAGCCGGAGGCGTAGCAGACGGCGAGGAGGTACTCGATCAGGGCCACCGTCTCACCGGGCGTAGGGGCGGCGATGCAGCGCAGCTCATCTGCCATTTCAAGGGCTTCGGCAGCGCTGTGGGTGACGGTGCGGCCGTCCGTTGTCAGTGCCGGGGTGCATGCTTCGGTGCGGACGTCCCAACTCGGGCGAGGGACCCCCGCACGGCTCTCACCAGTCATCAGATCAGGCTCAACTCCTTTCTATTTATGGTTGGTTGAGGACCATGGGCAGGGAACGTAGCACAGGACAAGGTGACGATTTGCCTGAACATCAGAAACCGGTCATCCACCGACTTCCCTGGGCGAAAACTGATCAGCGAGGGGCATCACGCCGACGCGGCGGCCCGGACTGGAACCCCCTGCCCGCCCACCTCTTCGACACCGCTGCCGTAGCCCTCGAACTGTGGGACCGCTACCTGGCCCCTCCGTCACGAAACCGGCTGGCCAACGCGTTCGGCGGCGGCGATGAGGACCTGGCGCGATCCGTCATCGCGTTCTACACGGCCCTCCACGACCTCGGAAAAGCATCCCCCGCCTTCCTCAATCAATTCGGACGCGGCCGGCACTCCACCCCCCGACTCCGCCGTGCACGACAGATCTGGGAAAGAGCGGCCCGGGAAGGCGGCCTGCCCCTGCCCGACGAATGGGCCGGCACCTGGTGGGCACGCCACGAACACGTCACAGCCGCCGCCCTGCCACAGCTGACGGGCTGCGACTGCACCCCCACCGACTGCCAAAACCGTGCACACCGGCAACTCCACGCAGTCGCCTACAGCCTTGCCGCCCACCACGGACACTTCCCGGACGCCGACACCGTCAGCAAAGCCCACGCAGCCACACCCGCCGCATGGACACCGGTCCACCAGGCAATCGTCCAAGCCGTCGCCGCCACAACAAACGTTGACCTCGCCCAGCTCATCGACATCGTCCAGCCACTGCAGCCGTCCGCCCTGATCGCCTTCACCGGCCTCGTGGTCCTCTGCGACTGGGTCGCCTCCGACGAGACCCGCTTCACCTACCGCAAAACCACCGAAAACGACGCAACATGGTGGAAAAAATCCCAAACAGAAGCAAACGCCGCCGTCACTGACCTGCGCCTGAACCGGTGGCAGACAACAGACGCCACCTGGGAAGACCTCTGGCCCGGAACCCACCCGCGCCCCTTCCAAGCCGACGCGATACGCATCATGCCCACCACCGGACCCGCCCTGGTGATCGTGGAATCCGACACCGGCTCCGGCAAAACCCGCCTCGCCCTGTGGTGCGCCCATCACCTGGCCGTCCGCAACGGCTACCAAGGCCTCTACATGGCCATGCCGACCCGAGCAGCCACCAACCAAGCCGCCGCCGAAATCGAAGCATTCATGAACCGGGCCGTCCACTCAGACGCCGCGAACCTCGCGATCGTGCACGGCACAGCCGCCGCCACACAAACCGTGCACCGCCTCATCGACGCCGCCCGCCCCGCCCCCACCGAAGACACGACCGACAGCGGAATCGAAGACCTGCTCGGATTCGTCACAGGCACCCTCGACACCAGCGAACACCCCGACCACAGCCCCGCACACGAACAACCCGCAGGACGAGCCGTCCTCGACCCCTGGTACCTACGACGCTGCCTCGGCCTGATCGCCACCTTCGGGATCGGCACCATCGACCAACTCGTCCTCGCCACCCAGAAATCACGGCACTGGCACCTCAGAATGCTCGGCCTGATGGGCAAAACCGTCATCATCGACGAAGCCCACGCCTACGAGCTCTACCAGCAAGACCTGCTCACCGCCGCCGTGGAATGGCTCGCCGACGCCGGCGCCTCCATCGTCGTCCTGTCCGCAACCCTGCCCGCCTCCGTACGCCAAGCCCTCACCACCGCCTGGAACACCGGCCTCGGCGTCACCCTCCACGACACCGGCGAAACAGGCCCCATCACCGTCATCGACAGCACCGGCCGCCTCCGCCGCACCGGCCCCCCAGCAGACCAGGCCCCCCAACTCCACACCACCATCAGCCTGGAAAGCGACCCCGGCCCCAAAGAACTGGCCGCCCAACTCCTCCGCCAGGCCGCAGACGGCGGCTGCACCGCCGTCATCCGAACCCGGGTCACATCAGCCGTCACCCTCTACGAGCAAGCCCGAGCCCAGGCCGCCCAGCACGGCTGGCACGACCACGAAATCATCCTCCTGCACGGACAGCTCATGCCCCGCCACCGCCAGCCGATCGAAGAACACCTCACCCACCTGCTGGGACCCGGCACCGAAACAAACCGGCACCAACAGCTGCCCAACCCGCACCGCCCCCAGCGCCTCCTCGTCATCGCCACCCAGGTCATCGAGCAGTCCCTCGACCTGGACTTCGACCACATGGTCGCCGACCTCTCCCCCATTGACCTGCTCATCCAGCGACGCGGCCGAGTCCACCGCCACACCGTCAACGACCCCAAACGCCCCGCCTGGTGCAGCCAGCCGGGCATGCGCATCCTCTACATCCCCGACCCCACCGCACCCGGCCTCCCACTGGTCGAACCCCCAGCACACGACAAGCCCGGAAACCCCGACGCCTTCGTCTACGCGCCCTACACACTCGCTGCGACATTCCGCGAACTCCACACCCGCCGCACCCCCGACGGCCTGGTGCGCATCTCCACGCCCCGTGACTCAAGCCCCCTCATCGAAACCGTGTACGGCCCCCGCCAGGACGCAGCCGACGCCTGGCAACCACTGCTGCACCGCACCTGGACCCAATGGCAAAAAGACCTCGGTGAAGAAAAAGCCGAAGCCAACGCTCGCGCCGTACACCCCTACACAGCCCGACGACGCACACCCGTAGGACACAGGGCACTGGCATCCGGCGCCGCCCACGGCAACGGCGACGACGGCGGACTCGCCGGAATCCGCGCCGTCTCCCGCCTCGGCGACCCGTCCATCACCGCCATCTGCCTCTATCAGCAGCCCAACGGCAACCTCACCTACGACCCCACCGGCGCCCTGACCACAGACCTCACCGACCACACACGGGCATCCAGCACGACAGGCACGGCGGCGTACCGCCAACAACAGCGGGACCTACTCCTCAACACCCTCGCGATCCCCGCCACCTGGTTCCGCGGCACACGACCCCTACCCCCACCGGAGGCATGGCCAACCCTCGACGAACCAGCACTCAAACACGCGTACGTGATACTCCTGGCCCCGGACGGCACCTGCACATCGGGACCAATCGGGCGCATTGTGTACATCCCCAGCGCTGGCCTCACCAAGCAGTGAAGCCCGCCATACTCAAAGAGAGGCGCCCAGTCTCCGTTTCGCTTCCCCGCACACGCGAGGCAACGGCACTCCGTTCTAGTTATGAGGGCCATACCCGCGCTAGCGGGACTCCCCCACCTTAGACGTCGCCGTCACAATCTGAGCCTCCGGCATGAATAGGTCTTTGCACCTGCGAGGATGATCCCCAGCCCCGGCCCCACATCCGTAATGCAGTCGCATCCCCCCGCGCACGCGGGGATGGTCCCTGGGCGGCACCGGTACCGACCTTGACCGGGGTCTGCTCCCTGCACCCGCGGGGATGGTCCTGTCTGGACGAACGTGGCGCCTTGTTCGATCTTCTGCTCCCCGCGCACGCGGGGATGGTCCCTGGAACGGCAGGTTGTTCTGCCGCCAGTAGAACTGCTCCCCGCACCCGCGGGGATGGTCCCTTCCACATCGGGAACCCGCCCGGATACCAGACCTGCTCCCCGCACCCGCGGGGATGGTCCCGGCTGGTCGACGAGCCGGGTGTCACCGGACGCCTGCTCCCCGCACCCGCGGGGATGGTCCCCCGGTGTAGTTCAGGATCAGCGGCGGGTCCTGCTGCTCCCCGCACCCGCGGGGATGGTCCCGGCATCACGAACACGTGGAACAACCTCTGGAACTGCTCCCCGCACCCGCGGGGATGGTCCCGTGGACGAGCAACTGCGTATCTACCACTCGTACTGCTCCCCGCACCCGCGGGGATGGTCCCACGGTGAACGCGGGCGGCTCGGGCGGGCTGTCCTGCTCCCCGCACCCGCGGGGATGGTCTCTCCTCCCGCACCGGGAAGCTGATCTCGTCGGGCTGCTCCCCGCACCCGCGGGGATGGTCCCAACCCGAACCGGCCGCCGGACCCCGTGTCCGACTGCTCCCCGCACCCGCGGGGATGGTCCCGGCATCGACAACACCCCCAACGCCCGCGACGACTGCTCCCCGCACCCGCGGGGATGGTCCCGAGGGGTAGATCGAGTACCTCGGAGCGCCCGTCTGCTCCCCGCACCCGCGGGGATGGTCCCGTGGTGGGGCGGGATTGGCGCATGGTGTGGTCCTGCTCCCCGCACCCGCGGGGATGGTCCCACCTTGAGTGTGGCGTTGAGGGCCTCGGTGTACTGCTCCCCGCACCCGCGGGGATGGTCCCCGCTCCGTGATCCGCCGCGTCGGCCTCGTCGCCTGCTCCCCGCACCCGCGGGGATGGTCCCACTCCGGTCCTGCCCGACGGCCTGGACAAGACCTGCTCCCCGCACCCGCGGGGATGGTCCCGAGGTGCCCGCGTCGGTCCAGGACGCGGTCAACTGCTCCCCGCACCCGCGGGGATGGTCCCGACACCGTGTGGGTCCTCGACGACTCCACCTACTGCTCCCCGCACCCGCGGGGATGGTCCCTTCACCTACGTGTACTGGCGGAAGATTGCCGACTGCTCCCCGCACCCGCGGGGATGGTCCCAAGGAGGCCATCGAGTCCGGCCGGACGTTCCGCCTGCTCCCCGCACCCGCGGGGATGGTCCCTGAGTGTCCTCACCCGGCAACGGATTACGGAACTGCTCCCCGCACCCGCGGGGATGGTCCCAGGGCGTCGAACTCGTCGTCGGGGAGGATCAGCTGCTCCCCGCACCCGCGGGGATGGTCCCCAGCCAGCGCGGTGCGCCCCGCAGCCATGCCGCTGCTCCCCGCACCCGCGGGGATGGTCCCCACTACGTGCCCACGGTGACGCTCGAAGAGGGCTGCTCCCCGCACCCGCGGGGATGGTCCCAAAGAAAGGCCGAGCGGTTGCGCCCGCCCGGCCTGCTCCCCGCACCCGCGGGGATGGTCCCCGCGGCTCGGGCGAGGTCTTCGGCGTGCCGTTCTGCTCCCCGCACCCGCGGGGATGGTCCCGTGGCATGCGGCATCAGCTCAGTAGTCACGGCCTGCTCCCCGCACCCGCGGGGATGGTCCCGACCCCGGCCGTACGCACCATCGTGGTCCACACTGCTCCCCGCACCCGCGGGGATGGTCCCCGGGACATGTTGAGGAAGTCAGCCGGGGGAAGCTGCTCCCCGCACCCGCGGGGATGGTCCCGACATGTTCCGCGCGGTTCACGACGTGTTCGGCTGCTCCCCGCACCCGCGGGGATGGTCCCACCGCACCGATCCCGCCCAGCGCGTCGCCGCCCTGCTCCCCGCACCCGCGGGGATGGTCCCCTCGGCTGGGGACGCGCAACCTCGTTCGACGCCTGCTCCCCGCACCCGCGGGGATGGTCCCGCGACCTCACCACCGCGCAGCGCGACGCACGCCTGCTCCCCGCACCCGCGGGGATGGTCCCGAGTCGGGCCCCCACCTCAGATTGCCTCTGAGCTGCTCCCCGCACCCGCGGGGATGGTCCCATCGATGTCGCCGGAGGCGGCGATGCCGTCGACTGCTCCCCGCACCCGCGGGGATGGGTGTCGCCGTTCTGTGAACCTGAACCGTGACCCTCCATCGGTCGATGAAAAGTGACCCCTTCCGTGATGAAGTGATCAGTCTGGCTCCATGGGAGTCAGATGGAAGAGGTGATCGGTGTGGAGGACTGGGCTGAGATCCGGCGGCTCCACCGTGCGGAGGGCATGTCGATCAAGCTGGCGTTCGGTGTGGTCAGGGCGGTCGTGTCGTCAGGAAGCGTCGGCGACACCCGTGCTGACTCATACGGAGAAGCGTTCCGTACGCACATGCGCCCTCCTCCCGTCATGTTTGGTCTCGGTACCGATCGCACCGTTCCAGGACCTCGGTGTGAACCGTCCGAGCCATACGCCCAACAGCGTCTGCCCTGAAGACGCAGTTCGGGAGGCCACCCCAGGGTGCCCACTGTGGGTAAATGCTGGAGCAACCAGCGCACAGGCCAATGCCGTTCACAACCAGGTGTCTCACGTACCGAAGGTCAGCAGGGGAACGTCGTAGAGGTCCGGGTTTCTCGGGCGGGTCATCACGGGGGCGATGACCTCGACTACGAGCATCTCGACAAGGAACTGGACGTTGGCGTTGAGCAGATGGCTCGTGAACCCGTTGGCGGAGCGCGCCTTCTCCCCCAGTGACGTGTGGATATGCGGCAGGACAGTGTCCGTCTCAGCGTCGTACGCGAGTGTGCCGCACCCCATGGCCTCCACGCCCGTCACGTGGACTTTGCTCCACACCGGGGCGTCGGGATTTTCCAGCTTTTCGCACGCGCCGACGATCTCTGCCTCAGCGAAGCCGGCGATGAACATCGGGATGTAGCCGTGCTTCACCCCCTCCTGGCGACAGAAGTTGGTGAGGGTCGGAAAGAAGTCGTCGCCGTGGTCGAAGTTCACGGCGAAGGTGCGGCCGGTGGTCAGTTCATAGCTGCGCAAGACGGGTCTCCGGAGGCTGAAGGGGGTCACGAGAAGGTGCTGAAGGACTGAGCGACCTCGTCCTTGTCGTGGCTAGTCATCAGGAGCAACTGCAGGAGGATGCGCGCCTTGACGGGGTCCAGTGTGTTCGCGGAGATCAGCCCGCGCGCGAGCAGATCGGACTCCGAGCCCGGGAATCCGTACGTCCGCTGGAGCACGGGACCAGCCCCGGTGCGCGTTGCCAGGACGACCGGCATGCTCTTGGCGAGATCAGTAAGCGCATCGACGCACGCCATGGGGACGTGGCCGGCCCCGAACGCGGCGACCACCAGGCCTTGGACGTGCTCACCAATGGCTTGGAGAACTGTTCCGTCGTCTCCGAGCCCGATGGTGGCGATCGCAGTGCGGGCTGCAGAGGTGTACCGGGGATCGAACGTCGGGAGAGGGCCGGGGCGCGTCATGATCCGCACACGCTCCTCCGCGACGTACCCGATCGGCCCGGGATACGAGGTGAAGGCCGTTGGGCTCGTGGCATGAGTCTTGCGGACCCAGCGAGCAGCGTGGATCTCCTCTCCGAAAACAACGACACACCCCTGGCCCCGAGCTTCGGCGCTCGCCGCGACACGGACGGCAGCCAGCACGTTTGCAGGACCATCCGCCCCGGCCATGCTCGCGGTGCGCATGGCACCCGTGACCACGATCGGCATATCGCCGCCTGTGACGAGGTCCAGCAGATAAGCGGTCTCCTCGATCGTGTCCGTCCCCTGGGTGATGACCACGCCATCGACCGTGAGCGTCTCCACCGTGACGGCAAGCTCAAGCAGGTCGGAGAAGGCCAATGAGGCGCCGGGAAGCCGACGGAAGTCGTGAACCTCCACGTGGATCCCCGTGGAGGCAAGCCCCGGTACGGCTGCGACAAGGTCGTCGGCCGACAGAGTCGGTGTGGCGCCACCGTCCGTCTGCGTGGTCATCGCGATAGTGCCGCCAAGCGAGATCACTGCGACGCTCCGGGCGTTGTCGGCCATGGTCTCTTTCCCCTTCATGGGCATATGGGTTGTGGTGTGGGTCAGCGGTCGGCCGGGAGAGATCCCACGTACGCGCACGCGGCATCGATGCCGGCCGCAGAGACGAGCCGGCTGCGGGACTGGATCAGCCCGGACGAACCATGCTGGGCGAGCTGGCCGCACCGCTCGATCAGCCAGGACCACGGCAGCTCGAGGTACTGGGCGAGCGCACGGAGCCGCCCGGCGGGCGTGGGCGCCGCGGTGATTGAGTCTGCGTCGACGTCGCGCGCCGCGATCGTGAACTCCCGGACGACCGAGGCCCGGGCCGTCACATCGACATGCCACATCCCGTCCCCGCGGACCCAGTTGGCGATCACCGCCTCCTTGTCGGGAGCGACCACGAAGCCCTCGACGGCTTCGTACGCGGGATCGGTCGTGAACTGGGCGTGGATCCCCAACGACTCCATTAGCGCCACGGCCAGGAACAAGAGGATCCGTTCATACCGCGGAGAGGAACGCACGACGTCCTCTGGGATGCAGAACGCTCGGGTGCTCGTACTGCCGAGCGCCTTGGTGGTCTCCCGCAGGTACGGAAACTTGTGATCGAAGATCAGCCACGCGCTGGCCTCCTCGCCGCGCTGCTCCCGCGTCCAGAATGCGGGCAGCGTCGGCAGATCCGGCAGCGCACGCAGGATGTGGCGAGCGCAGAAGTCCGAGCCCAGCCACATGTGGGCGACAGTGTTCAGCCCGGGCGCCGCTTCCCGGCTGACCGCAGAGGCAGATAACCGCTCGTACGCCCGGAGATCGCTGCGTGTCTCGGACAGAGCCTGGTCATCGGCTTGAAGTGCGTCGTCGTAGTTGCTGACGGCCCACAGAATGCCGTAGGTGAGATCGTCCAGTTCGTAGGCCGCGGGGGCGGCGACTTCGCAGACACCAGCGTTCCTCGTGAGCTTTGCGCGCGCCGCGCGGCCGTCCAGGACGTAGAACCTCGAGGCGCCCCCGGCGTCAACTGCCCCGACCAGTAGACCGCGATGCGGCCGCGCCAGGAACTCCTCCGCGCGCTGCTGGTCAGGCACAGACACGATCACTCGACCCCCCTCGACGCGCGCGGGGTGAACCTGGAGCGAGAGCTGGGAGCCGAGCATGGAACGGCCTCCCGGCAGCAGCGCGTGCCAGTCGACACCGAACTCAGGGGCCGGGCGGGACAGCCGAAGCCCGGACCAGCTCTCGGTCGCACTTCTTGCGAAGCCGAATGGATCTTCCGTGACCGCCGGGGACCCTGGCATGGGAAAGCCAGCCACCGCTGCTGCACTGATCCCCGCTCCGGCGCGCAGGAGCGCGCGTCGATCGAGTGCCACGAGCACCACCGTTCCATCGTCTAGACGTCGAGGGACGAAGATCCCCTCACCGTCCGACGCTGCCGCCTGGGACAGGGCCGTGGCCAGGCCCAGCGACGTATCGGATACATGGGACGCCGCATCGGATACATGGCCAGGCTCGGAGACACCTCGGGTGATCTCCTGCCACAGCTCGATCAGGAACCCGCCCGCGCTAAGCGCCCGGTCGATGAGCTCAACCTCGCCCCGGTCCTTCGGCGGGCGGTCGCCGTTTTCCCATCGCTGCACCTTGGAGTGCGAAACGAACGTCTTAGCGGCTAGCTCCCGCATGGACAGACCGCGCGCCTCGCGCAGCTCCCGAATCACGTAACCAAGACGGTGCTGGGGCGACTGATCCGGCGCCAGCACATTCGGCTGCTGCCCCACTTCGAGCCCCCTCCATGTATCCAAGTCCGCGTATCCGGCCGACGGATACACAGCAACCGTAGAAGTCCCCAAAGATCACGCCTACACCTGGAGTGCCGGCTCCTCCAGCCGGAACCCACAACTTCCCCTCCAGGAGGGCGAGATGACTCACCTCCAGCATGTCCACAACACATCGCACGCCGTGGCCGACGCGCATGGCCGGACCGTCGACTTCATGCTCACAGGGGCGACAACGACACGCGATTGTCCATGCGTGAGACCCGTGGCAGGTACCCGGCCGCGAGGCCGACCCGGTGCCGTGGTCATACGCGTCGCCGCGGTCCTGACCGCCGGCCTGGTTGCGGCGGTGCTGCTCGTGGTCATCCGAGACATCGTCACCACCGTGGCCAGCACCAGTGTTACCGGTCTGCTTGTGCGGGCATTGCTGACGCCACCCAGTGGGCGAGAGCGGTGAGGGCGGTGCCAAACCGACGACGTCGGATTCGCCGGACGCTCTCGTGTGGCCACGGACCGATGTCATGCGTCGAACTCGTAGTCCAAGACGTAAGCAGCCGAGTCCATGGTCATCTCGTTGATCTCCACTGCTCGCCCTTCGGAGTCGAAAGCCGTACGCGCCAACTTGATGACGGTCCTGTCGGCGGGGATGGCCAGCCGGGCTGCTTCTTCGGCGGACGGCATGCGCACACGGATCTCCTCGCGGAAATGGGCTGGTGCGTAACCAAGGTCGGCAAGGCGGGCGTAGATGCCGCCGGGTCCGGTGTCGGCCTGCGTGATGGGCGAGCCTGCAACGAGCGACTGCGGCAGGTAGGACTCCGCGACCATGACCGGGCGTCCCTCCATGACGTATCGCCGACTCCGCATGCAGACCGTTTCGCCGGGCGACAGTTCAAGGACGTCACTGACGTGTTGAGGCGGGGCCGTGTCCTCCAGCACCGTGATCTGGTCGACGTCCGGAGCGCGGTGGTCGTCCGCCAACCAGACTGTTTTCCCGCTTCCCCACTGGTTACGGGCAAGTCGCTGGATGCCGCGGTGGCGGATGGGGTGGAACGAGATGACGCGGGCGCCGGCTCCTTTTTTGGTCTCGATAAGACCTTCGGTGCGCAAGATCTTCAGCGCCCTGCGGGCCGTAAGGGTGGCGACGTCGTACTGCGCGGCCAGCGGGTTTTCTCCAGGCAGGCGATCGCCGGGTCCGTAGTCCCCGCGCTCGATCGCCGCCTTCAACTCAGCCGCGATGTGCTGAGCCTTGGTGAGCTGCGCGCCCGTCTCGTCCGTCATCTGTCTCCCAACCTCGGTATCGATCCTATGGCGACTGGCTACCGAGGTACCTGGCGGGGCGCCTTGAACACGCCGGGGAGCCGCCCATGGTACAGGTTCGGTACCGATTTTATTGACATAGGTACCGAGGAAGGTTTCTACTGGACCTCGGTACCGAGGTTGTAGTCGGGTCCTTCCGGACCCGGCTCCCCCACCCGGAACCGCCTCAGGGCGGCGCCGAATGAGGGAGCCGGACTCTCGGTCCCTGCCAGCACCACCGCAAAACAGCAGGTGTCACCGCTCTTTCGGGGGTGGCGGCAATGGGGTCGAGCCCGCGCTCCCCCGGTCGACGGCACCTGTACCGAATAGCTCCACCTGATCCACCCCTGAACAGCGGAAGTTGCGCTGTCTGTCCGTCAGGACTTACTGGCCGCAGGCCGGCCTGGCGCGGCAGAGAGAGCAGCACTCGTTTCACCCGCCGGAAGGAACATGATGGCGAAGAACCGGAAGCGTCCAGGTCGGACCCGCACCAAGCGCGACAACCTCCGCGAGCCGATGCTGCTCAGCAAGATCGACCCTCAGGAGATCAATGTTCGTGAGGGCGAGGCCAAGTCCATCGTCTGCCCCGACTGCCGTACATGGCACCGGCTCATGGGCGATACGAAGCTCAAGATTCGCGAACACTGCATCAGCGACAAGGTCGACGAGGGGCAGAAGCACGTCCGGTGCGACGGCAGCAATCAGGTCGTCGCGCTCGACATCACCGTTGAGCAGTGGACCGAGGCGATGCTCGCCGCCGACAGCACGGCGACCGGACGCCGCTCTGCCCGCCAGCACTACAAGCCGCTCCCGGCCCCGGCCAAGCCGGTCACCAGGATGAGCCCGGTGCCCGCAAACGTGGCTGACGCTCTCACCGCCTACCGCGAGCACCTCAAGAAGTGCCGGGCCAGGACCACGGCCGGTCGCTGCGGCGGCACCCACCGCTGTGCAGACGGAGCTCGGCTCGCCGCCCTCTACACGCAGCTCAAGCGCACCCAGCCGCTCCGCGACCGGGAAGCCCGCGTCGACGCTCTGCTCGCTCGCTACCGGTCGACCACGGTGTGGGCGAAGCACAGCGAGGCCACGGTCAACGGGAAGAAGACGATGGCCAAGCGCAGCGGTACGGCGGTCGAAGACGCCAACAACGTCTGCCGGATCCACCCGGCCACCACCGTCACCGAGTTCCGTGGCCCCAGCCTCCCCGTCTGGCAGGCGTCATGACCTCGCAGCCGACATGCGCCGCCTGCGGCGCGACTGAGATCACCTGGGTGTGTGCGGCTGCTGCGTGCTGGCGCCTGATCCTGGCCTGGATGCGCACCCAGTTCTGACCCCACAGCCTGCGCTGCCTGCCGTACACCGTCCCGCCCTCGCGGCAGGAGCGGTGTGCGGCGGAGTGCGCAGGGCGCACTCCCCGCCTTACCGGTGGGGCCACAACGCGACGAACCCCCAGGGATTGCGCCCCTGGGGGTTCTTTGTCGCAGGTCTCTCGCGAAAGGACGACCTGCATGCCCAGCATGACAGCCCTGATCATTCCTGCCGAGGCCGCCTCCCGGCCTGAGTTGCCGCGGCGTCCGATCCCGCACGAGCGGACCCCGGATCGGCCGACCCCGTCCGGTAGCCGACCGCACCCGCAGCGCACCGTCGTCCGTCCGGGGATCGGGGGCGCGGCATGAGCAACGCCGATGCCGCCCGCGTTGCCGCGGAATTGGAAGCGGCCCGTGCCCGGGCTGCGGCTGACCTGGCGGCTGCTCAGGCCGCTGCCGCTCGTCTCTCCGAGACCCTGCAGAAAGCGCAGGGTCAGCGATGACCGACACCGACCACCCGTTCGGCGCGGAGTTGCGCCGCGTCGTCGATCAGCAGGTCGGTCCGCGTCGGCCGGGTGCCATCTACCAGAACAGCGACGGCGCGTTCGAGGTCTTGGCCCTGGTCACCGAACCGGCCACGGCCCGCGACATGCTCCGTCGTCGTTCCGCGCAGTTCGCTCTGATCGTTCGGGACGTGCTGCGGCCCGACGGCCAGCCCTTCGTGATCGGGTCCGTGTGGAGCGACTCCGACCGGCTTGTACGGCCCGCATCGGCCGTGCTCGCACCGGTCGGCTGATGCCGCAGCCCAGCGTCCACGCCCGGTACCTCGTCGCTGACCGTTCCTACCGCGACCACGCGGCCAGCTGCTCAGGCTGCGAGCTCTCCGCACCCGCCGTTGGCGGGTGCGGGGGAGCGCGGCTGTACGAGTCGTTCACCCGGCTCCAGGACGTGTACCTCGCTCACCTCAAGCGCCAGCGCCCGCAGGGGCGCTGACCGCCAACTCCCGTGAATGGAGGGCTCTATGGCCCGCATCACCCGTGCCTGTATGAACGCCGAAGCCGACTACTTCGAGAACACGGCCGCGCCCCGCTCGGACGCCGCTGCCGCCGACGGTGAGCGCGTTGCTGCCGACCCGACCCGCAGCGATCACAGCCGCGCCTGTGCCGGCCGCGCCGCCGAGATCGCCCGCGGGCACGCCGCGGACTACCGGCACATTGCCGAGGCCCTGCGCGCGGGGGAGATCCCCGACGGCCTGGACCTCTCCTGAACCACCCCTCTCAGCCGACAACGCCACCTCTGGCGGCTGCCTGACCCGCACAGGCCGGTCCCTGCTTCGCGCAGCGGGCCGGTCTGTGCGCGGTCCAGGGGAGCCGGACAGCCCGGACCACACTTCAACAAGGAGCAGCACATGGCGCACACGATCCCGCTCGCCCACGCGCTTGATGACTCGCACCTTTCCCCCGCCGCCCCGGCCCCGGTCGTCCCGGCTCCCGTTGATGCGGCGGCCCTCCTGGCGGCCGGTACCGCTCGTTACCACCACCCGCGCTACCTGCGTGTGGAGCAGAACGGCCCCGACGAGGTGCGCTTTGTCTTCCGGGAGTTCACCGGCCGGGAGAGCGAGCCGTCCTCGCCGCTGGAGATGTACCGCGATCCCGCGCTCACCTCCGAGCAGTGCACGATGATCGGCCGCCAGTACACGGCGGCCCGCGTTCTGTGGTCCCAGCGCCGGATGCGCGTGCAGGCTGCTCCGCTGCTGGAGACCGCAGCTTTACGGTGGTCGGCCTGGACGATCGCCCACGACACGATGATGGCCAGGTTCGCGGAGTTCGCGACGCTTCCCGATGACCGGTGGCGCTCGCAGGTGCTGCGGCTGCTGGACGCGCACCGTGTCGCTCGGCAGATGGCTGCGGACTGGGACGACATCGCGGAGCAACTCGCGGTCGTCGTCGACGACCAGCACGCCGCTGCGCATGACTGGCGTGACGAGCTGGACCTGGCGGTCGTCGCCGCTGACCTCGGAGTCGACATCAAGGGCTGGCTCGTCGACCACATCAGCGCCTACCGGGCCACCCCGTACTACCGGCACGACACCCCGCTCGTGGCCCGGCTCGTCAAGACGATCGACGACCAGCGGGCCCGGCTCGCGGACGTCGCGCACCTGAGCGCCGACGACGACACCGGCGGCCAGCTCGCCCCCAACCGCCTCTGATCCGGCCCCTCGCGCCGGCGCCTCAGCCGACGGCCCGCACCGCGGACTGTCGGCTGTTTCGGCTCCGGCCACCCCGGTTTCGGGAGCAGCCGCCCGCGTTTCGCGGGCAGCCCACACCGTTTCGCGCACACCCCTGAACCCCTCTCCCGGAGGCCCCCGTGACGATCACCGACATGCCGCAGCGCGCGGCACCCGCCACCCCCGTTTCGCACCCGCCGACCGCCGTTTCGGACGCGCCCGAGTTCGTTTCGGGAGCAGCGGCCCACGTTTCGCGGACGCAGAAGCGGAACCCGGTCAAGCCCGGGCGTGACCGCCTGATGACGGTCCTGTCGGTCGCCGCTGCGACCGGCGGACCGCTGATCGGCGCCATCGGTTTTGCGATGTCGTACAGCACCCTGGCGAAGAAGGCTTTTGCCTGGGGATTCAGCCCGGATCTGGCGCCCTGGTTCCCGGTCGGCGTGGACGCGTCGATCATCGTGTTCCTGGCGCTGGACCTGTACCTCATCCGCAAGGACGCGCCGTGGCCGCTGCTGCGGATGGCCGCCCACGGCATGACGTTCGCGACGATCTGGTTCAACGCCTCCTCGCAGGGCCGCATCGCAGGTGACCCGGTCAGGGCCGCTTCGCACGGCGTCATGCCGCTGCTCTTCGTGATCGGCGTGGAGGCCGCGCGCAGGCTGTTCATCAAGAAGACGCAGCTCGAAGCAGGTACGGCCACCGATCGGATCCCGCTGCACCGCTGGATCCTCGCCCCGGTCGCCACGCCCCGTTTCTACCGCCGGATGCGGCTGCACGGAGTCACCTCGTACCCGGAGATGATCCGGCGCCAGCAGGACCTCACCGCCTACGAGCAGTGGCTTCGGCGCAAGTACAAGGACGACATCTCCAAGGCGTCGGAGGATGAGCGGCTGCCGATGAAGATGGCCGCCTACGGCTACACCGTCGCGCAGGCCCTCGCGATGCCTGAGCAGCAGGAACGCGAGGCGGAGGCCCGGGCGGAGGAGGCGGAGCGCCGGCGCCTGGACGCGGAGACGCGCCGGGACCTCGAACAGAAGAAGGCCGAAGCCGCCCGGCTGGAGGCCGACGGCGACCTCGAGACCGTCCGGGCCCGGGTGGAAGGCCGGACAGCCCAGGCCCGAGCCCACGCCCGAGCCCAGGCCAGTGCCGCTGAACGGGCCGCTGAGCTGGAGGAAGCGGCGCTGGAGACGGCCGTCCTCGCCGAAGCCAGGGCGCGCACCGCTGAGGCGGAGAGCAGGGCAGCCCAGGAGCGCGAGGCGAAGGCTGCCGCCGACCTTAAGGCGGCCGAACTGGAGCACCAGGCAGCGGAGAAGCGGAAGCTCGCGGCGCAGGCCGACCAGGTCGCCGCGGCAGAGGCTCAGGCAATCGAAACGGCGGAGATCGCCGCAGCCCGCAAGCGTGCTGCCGAAACGAACCGGGCCGCTGCCGAAACGGAGAAGGCCGCTGCCGAAACGCGGCACGCCACCGCCGAAATCAACCGCAAGACAGAGGAGGAGGACGCCCGCCGCGAGACCGCTCTCGCGCAGAAGGCGGCAACCCGTGAGGCCGCTGCCGAAGCCGAGCGGCGCGCTGCCGAAACGCGGCACGCCGCCGCCGAAATCGAGCGGCGCGCAGTCGAAATCGAAGACGCCGCGAAGCTGACCCCGCGCCAGCGCGCGGTCCGCAAGGTCGCCCGGATGATCCTCGCCGCCGGCGGCGACGCCGACCGGCTGCCGCTCGCCACCATCCAGCACGAGCTGGCTGTCACCTCTCCCGGCACCGCCTCCGAGTACCGGCACGAGGCTGCCGAGCTGCTCGCCGGCGGATACCACCCCTGACCCACCCGTCCGGCACACATCAGTGAGGGCCAGCCCACCGGTAATGGGCTGGCCCTCGCTGCGACTGCCGGAAGCAGTCAACAGCCCCCCGAGTACAGCAGATCCGACCCCCGCGGAGGACCCCGTGAACACCGAAAACACCGGCAAGCCGTTCTTCGAAGACCCCGACGAGGCGCTGCGAGAGATTGCGCAGAACCCCGCCGCCTACGCGCACTACCTCGCGGACTTCCACCGGGTCGTGCTGGACATGCAGGCCAAGATCGAGGTTCTCCAGCGCGAGACCCGCGTGCACTGCCGCGGGACCCGCGTGGAGGGCGACAAGATGGGCCAGGCTTTCCTGCGCTCCTTCCCGGTGGAAAAGTCCCTGAACGACATTCTGAAGAACCTCAAGAGCGTCACTTCGGGGCTGGAAAAGAGCGCCCATAAGCGTCACGCCCACGACGAAAAGGTGAAGGAGGTCAAGAAGCAGCGAAAGGAAAAGGCCCAGCTCAAGGAGCGGAAGAATAACCCGACGCTCCAGGCCGCCCCGGAGAACGCGCGCCAGCAGGGTGGACAGGGCCCGAATATGGGTTATGGTGGTCCCACGTCGATTTACAACCTGGACCGCAGGGAGTCGGCGTGAGTGCAGGTCGCCCGCTCACGAAAATAGAGCGGAAGAAATACAACCGTGCAGAACACGAGCGGAAAATCAGACAGGATCTGATCTCCCAGCACGGCAACGACCTCGGCACCTTCTACTACTGGCTCCGGCTCATGAATATCCGGGGCACCCAGGCATTCCGCGACGGAGACACGGCGTTCATCCGTGACGTCGCGCTCGCCCTGGAGAACGTCTACCGCCGCCACGCCGGCTAGCTCTCCGCGTCCCGTTATGAAGGGCCGTCTCCGATCCCCGGGGGCGGCCCTTCGGGGATCCCAACGCGTGCCGCGCGTGCCGCGTGTCACGCGTGCCGCGCACGCGTGTACGCGAGGCCGGTGCCGACCGTCAAGCCCAGGAGGAGGGGTCGCGTGTCCGACGACACCGGCAGCAACGTTGTTCACCTCCCCGCCCGGGACAGTGATTCCGGCGCCATGCCGGACGCTCCCGATATCGGGGATCTCTTTTATTCAGAACCGCCTGACAGTGGTGCAGGCGGCGGCGTCCCTCCGGAGTCCCCGGAGGAGACGGCAATGGAACTCCCGACCATTCGCATGCCGATTTCCCCGGAAATGGCTTTGCGGGAAACGGGAATGCCCAGGCCTCCGGGTTCCGGCGAAGACGAATACGAGGAAAGGGAATACGTCCAGCCTCGTTCTCTTGCTGATCGTCTCGGTGACTGGCTGGAATACCGGCTGGAAGTGGGGCGGGACCGGCACGCCGGAGAAGCGTCGTTCCGTGAGGCGGAAATAGCGCGCAAGGCCGCTCTTTTGGAGGCCCGTACCGCACAGGAAGTCGCGGTGATGGAGCAGAACGGCAAGCTCCACACCGCGATGATGAAAGCGAAGGCCGACAAGACGTCGGCACGGGGCAAGGCTGACGCGGACCGCTCGCGGTCCTCCGGCTCGGGCATGGGCTCCGACAAGGGCCGCTCGAAGGCCGGCGGCGGGGGCGGCTCACGCGGGGGCGGCGGCAGCTCCGGTGGCTCAGGCCGGGGTGCCGGCGGTGGCCGGGGCTCGCGGAACGGCTCTGGCAGAGGTTCCGGGCGCGGCTTCGGGGGCGGCAACTCCCCCAAGGGCGCCGGGAAGGGCTCTGATCGCTCCGCTGGCGGACGTGGCGGCGGTTCGAAGGGCAATGAGTCGTCCGGTGGTTCCAAAGGCCGCCAGAACGGCTCTGGCGGCACCGGTTCAGGCAAGAGCAGTACTGGCAAGGGCAGTTCGGGCGGCTCCGGCAGGAACGGCCCGGGCAGCCCCGGGTCCGGCAGGCGCGGCTCGAAGGGCGACGGCGGCAAGGCGCAGAACCCGCCGGCCAGCCCGGCGGCCGAACGGGCCCGCGGCCGCCAGGAGCGCGCCGCCGCCCGCCAGGCGGCACGCCAGCAGCGCCGCAGCGCCGGCCAGGCGGCCAACATCGCCGACCGCAGCAAGGACCGCGACCAGGACCGCGCCACCCAGCAGGCGGCGCGGGAGGAACGCCGCGCGGCGAAAGCCGAGCGGAAGGCCGCGAAGCGGAAGGCCGCGAGGAAAGCGAAGCAGGAGGCCGCCAAGACCGCAGACGACCGCACCACCTTGGGCACGGCCGTGGCGGATGAGGCGCAGCGGCGCTGGGACAAGCGCCGCGCGCAGGCCAAGGACAAGGCCGCCAGGGACGGCGACGGCAAGGCGCCGGGGCCGGACACCGAGACCAAGGGCAGCAAGGGCAGCAAGGGTGGTGGCGACAAGGACGCCGACGCCACCACAAAGAAGATGCCCAAGGACGGCCCGGAACCGGCCTCTGACGGTCCGGAGGCCGGCTCCGCGAAGGGACCGGAGGGCGACAAGAAGGAAAGCGAGAAGCCGTCTGACGGCTCCGAGAAGAGCGGAGCCAAGAGCGACGACAAGCGGTCGTTCAAGGAGCGAGTCAAGGACCGTTTCGGCAAGTCCGGTACGGCGCCGGGCTCCGCCCCCGGTACGGAGGAGCCGCCCCGTAGGGCGAGGCCGGAAGACTTCAAGGTCACCGTGGACAGTCCCGGCCGTTCAAGCCGTCCCCCGAAGCCTGAACCGGCTGAGGAAGAGATCCCGGACGCGGTCATCGTCGACGACCCGTCCGACCCCTTCGGGGCCACCGTCTCGAGCACGGCGAGCCTCCCCCGCGCCCCGGAGCCCCACACACAGCGTCCCGGCACCACCCGACCCACTGCACAGGAGGACCCCGTGGCATCGGAGGTCAACAAGCCCACGTCGGGCCAGGCCGGCATGGCGGCCAGGCACCGCACCGACATCACCTTCGGCGAGTACCTGGTGGAAATCGTGAACATTGCGATCGCCGCCGGGCTCGACAAGGACCGCGCCCAGGACCTGGCCGTCGCGCTCGGCAAGGTCGCCGACGCGCTGCGGGACATGGCGGCCGATCTGGTCGGTGACCACAACGTTGCCACCGAGGTCGTCGACCAGATCTCGGACCTGGCCGACGCCGCGGCCCGCATGAAGCAGCTGGCCGAACGTTGCGCCACCGAGTGCGAGATCGCCTCGGAGGCCGCCCGGCTTGCCGCCATGTCGGTCGGCCGCGTCTACGGCGAGGACATCCGGGCCATGGACGACGCGGGCCTGGCCCATGCCTCCGCAGCTGCCCACCACGACTAGGAAAGGACCTCGCTGATGAACGACCTCGTGCCTCCCGGCTACTGGATCGGCCCCCCGGTGGGCGGCGACAAGGCCGTATCCCCGACGGACGGCGACAACCGCTACAAGGCCGTCCAGCACAAGCTCAAGACACTGGGCACGGCCATGGACCTGGCCAGCAACGAGCTCGAAGCACTGCTGCGCGGCATGCGCACGAACGCCCAGCGCGCTGAGGGCCTGGCCACGGACATCGCCAACGCGGAGCTGGACCGCAAGTTCATCGAGATGACGAACCAGGTGTCCGTCGCCCTGGGCGGCGCCGCCGTCGAAGTGCAGAAGCTCCACGCCACGGCCGAGGAAGTCTCCGGCCTCGCCCACGACACGCGGCGTACGCACGCGCGGCTGTACGAGGGCCTGGACGATATCCGCTCCAGCCGACGCGAACGCACCCCCAAGCCGGGCTTCTTCGCGCACTGACCTCGCTCACCCGAACCCCCTGATGGGCGGCCCCGCCAGCGACGGCGGGGCCGTCCATCACCACGTCCGAAGGAGAAACACCCGTGTCCGTGCCGCGCAGCGTCGCCCTGGAGCGCACCCTCTACACCCTGACCGCCCCGGTCCTTGCCGCGGCACCGAACCTCTTCGCCGACAGCCCCGTCAACACGGTTGTGCAGCTGGCGGGCGCGGCCGGCGTCGGCGGCTGGGTCCTGGCCTACAAGAGCGATGAGTCCGGTGCTGGACGCAAGGCCCTGCGCTGGTCGCCGCTGGTGTTCGCGGCCGCCGTCGACATCGCCGCGCGGCACACGATCGGCTGGGGCCCGTGGTGCATGGACGGTCTGCTCGCCGCCGGGTGGGCGGCGGCCGGCCTGCTGGTGATGCCGTTCTCCCGGCACACCCGCCGCCGTCACCGGCCCGCTCTCGCCGCCCCGGCCCGCGCGCCACAGTTGCAGCTCGCACCCGAGCCGTCGCTGGCGCAGCCGGACGACGGCGCCGACGCCTTCACCCGCCAGGTCCGCTGGCTGTGGGAGGCCCGCGGCCTGCCCGGCCGCACCATCGTCATCACGGCCACCCCGCACGAGGGCATGCCGAACGACCTGTCGCTGCTGCTGCGCGCCTCCGAGGCCGGACGGCCGATCTCCGGGCTCACCCCGGAGGCCGTCGCCGCCGCGTTCGGTGTCGAGGTCGCCGACGTGCGGATCGAAGAGGTGGTCCGGCAGTACGGCCGCGAGGGCGGCCCGGGCTGGAAGGAAGTCCACGTAACCCCCGACATGAACGAGCGCCGCCGCAAGGCCCCCACCACCCACGAGTGGTGGGCCGACCGGATCGGGTCCACCGGCGGGCCCGTGCCCGGCTCGGAGTTCGTGAAGAAGGTCCGCGACCAGGAGCGCAAGGTCACCCACTACATTGCCCAGGTCCCCGACGAGCTGGGTGAGCCGCGCGTCAACCAGCACGCCCTGGCGGCCGCGCTGAAGACCAAGTACGACGAAGGCCGGCTGTTCGTCACCGTCGACGGCAACCAGGTCCTGGTATCCCTGTGGGACAGCTCACCGCTGGCGCAGGTCTTCCCCGCGACGAGGGAGCTGCTGACGCCGGACAAGGACGGCCGGTGGGTGACCGGCTACCTCGGCAACGGCCAGCCCGCCCGCAACCGCGTCTACACCGACCGGGGCGCCGCCCACGGCCTGTTCGTCGCCCCGTCCGGCGGCGGCAAGACTCAGCTGATGGGCCTGCACGTCGCGGCCGACGCCCTGTTCGGAGCCGTGGTCATGCTGGCCACCGAGGCCCCGGATGAGAAGACCGCCGCGCTGGGCAAGCACACCGCCCGCTACGGCGTCGGCGCGCTCTACATGATCCGGCTCCTGCGGGTCCTGGACGCACTGATGGAGATCCGCGGCGAAATGCCGTGGGAGGACGGCCAGGTCCACGACTGGGACCCCCGCCTGCCGGGCTGCCCCTACCGGATGCTGTCCGCGTACCTCGATGAGTTCCTCTCCGCCGCCCGCAACGGCGACTACGGCGCGGAGATCATGGACCTCGCGGAGCGGGTGTCGGTCAAGGGCCGCAAGTACGGCATCGGCATCAAGGTGGCCGGCCAGTCCATCTACGTGCAGGACGGGTTCACGCAGCTGCTGTGCGAGAACCTGCGCGAGAACTGCATCCCGGTCGTCTTGAAGGTCGCGCCGAAGAAGGTCGCCGACATGTTCAGGGCGCTCGGTATCCCGCCCGAGTACGTCCCCGAGCCCCTCCCCCGCTCCTTCTCCCCCGCGGAGAAGGGCCGGATCGAGCGGGTCATGCGCGGCGAGCCCGAGCCGCCCGCGGACTCCAACACCGGCGGCGCCGGCTGGATTGTGGAAGCCAAGCAGCCCGACGTCCTGCGCACGCTGTTCATGGACTTCAAGGCCGGCATCGACGACTACTTCCCCGACAGCATCGCCACCCTGACCGACCACGAGATCCGCGAGCTCGAAGCGCGGGACCTGTGGTTCGACTGGACCGAGCCCCCCAGGCCCGGCGAGTTCGGACCCGAGCCCGATGACGAGGACGGCGACGACGCGCCCAAGAAGGGCGGCGACAAGCGCCGCGGCGGGGGCGGGAAGTCCGCCCCGCGCCGCGACACGGTCACCTCACCCCGCCAGGCGCTGGAAGCCATCAAGAATCTCTCCGGCGTCTGACCACTCCCACACCCCATCCGCGAGGGGCCCGGCCGCAACGGCCGGGCCCTCCTGCTTCTGGAAGGACACACCGCTCGTGGCCGTATCGATCTCCGCTGTCGTCCTGCTCGGCATCATCGTCTTCGTCCTGATCCGGGGCGGCTACGTACGCCTCTCGAACGCCCTGGCCTGCGCCCTGTTCGGCTTCTTCCTCGCCTCCACCGGCGCCGCGCCCACCATCCGGGACGCGATCGGCGCCGTCACCAGCTGGATCTCCAGCATCTGAAAACAGCCCCAGCCGCCGGCGTCGAAGGCCGCCACCCCACCCCGCACCTTCGCGCCCCCATGGAGCCCCGATGCCCCAGACGCACCCCGCCCCCGCGATCGACCACCCCGCCCCGACCACCCCGGCCCCCACGGGTCCCCCTCCGGCGGCGGAACTGTCCCTCGAGGAACGCCTCACTCTCGTCAACACGGCGATGACCGCCCGGCTGGACGAAGCGGCCGTCGCCTACGAGGTCAACACAGCGCACATCGAGACCGAACCCGTCGACCTGGCCGACGTCGTCATCGTCCCGCTCACCCCGACCAGCCCCACCCATCCCCAGCCGACACCACCCGCGACACGCATCGCCATCGTCCTGGACCGCGCACACCAGCTGATGGACACCGCCGGATGGTGCGCCGGCGCCCTCACCGACGAACAGGGCGCGGTCTGCCTGCTCGGAGCGATCCGTCAGGCAGCGAGAGGGGACCGAGGCCTGGAGGCCGACGCCGCGGCCGTCCTGCTCGACACCATCCGCAGACGCTTCGGCGATGTGGAGTCCGTGCCCGCGTTCAACGACGCGTGGGCCAACGGACGTGCGTCGGTCCGGATGCTGCACGAGGCAGCCTCATCCGCAGACGCGCGAGGCATCTGACCGACAGGGCGGGTCAGTCTTCCCACTCGATGATCAGCTGCCCGTAGTCGTTGACGTACGCCGGATACACGTAACCGCCGACGACCGCGCGGTTGATGACGACCTCCACCGTCTCGTCAGCGACCAGCCACAGCACCCCCTCCTCGTCCGTGGTCGCCTGCCACGTGTAGCCCTCGGTGTCGATCACCGCATCGAACTCGATCACGCTGCTCCCCCTCACGCCTTCGTGGCCGTCCAGCGTGACGCACCACCGCACCTCAGCAACAGACCCTCCCCGGACCACCCGCCTCGCACCCGAACCCCGCTCTACGGGTCGGGCGCGGGGCAGGCCGCCCGGCCTCAGCACTACTTCCCACCGACGTCCAAGGAGATGAGTCGTGGCAAAGGGTCCCGCCGTCATAGGTGTGCTGACCGAACCGCCCAAGCCGACCTGGTGGAGGGCCAACCGGCACAAGGTGCTGCTGGTGGTCGGCCTGCTGGTCGGTTACTGGATCGGCACCCATCTGCACGGCGCCCCGGCATCACAGCCGGGCACCCCCAGCCCGGGCCCGCAGCACGCGCGCACCGACCCCGGCCCGGCCTGACCCGACACCTCCTGCGCCCCGCCCCGCCGCTCCGTGCGGTGCGGGGCGCAGTCCTGTCTGCCCACCGCGATCTGGAGGACCTGCCCGTGCTCATCCCCCGCCCGCGCCGCCGGATAGGCCGGCCCCGCCCGCAGCGGCCCGGCCCCCGCTACCCGCACCGCCCTGCCCGTATCGCCCCGGCCTGGAGCCGGTGATGGACGAAGCCGCCTTCAACGCAGACGTGTTCCTGGA